>NZ_CP114904.1:1816666-2125000 GCF_027497215.1 Micromonospora sp. WMMD812
GTCCGTGTATCGTCGCACCCGACGTTGGAATATCGAATTCCTCGAATCCGTCGAACACGAGCAACTCCTTTTGAGGCTTCAGAACCGTCTCGTCTCACATGGCGACCGGGAAGGCAACAACCGCAACGGATTCTCCTGGCAGCGACCCGAGACGGCACACAGAGTCGAACAGCCGGATACGCTCCAGTCGCCGCGGGAGAACTTTGCCTCCCACCCTCGTGACTCGACCGTATCAACACGGAGCGGGGCGGACCGGGCGGTTCGCCCACCGCTGCCCGCACGGGCGCAGGTCGGACATGCTGCGTGGCCGCTTACGAGCTTCGGGAGTCGCGCTGCAAGGGGCTGACGCGCCTGCGGGCACTCCTGCCGCGCTGGTCGCTTGCGGTGAACATTCGTGCGGGGTCGTAGGGGGCAACTCATGTCCGGACCCGGCACTGCCAGCATGCCGCTGGCCTGGACGGCGGACGGCCGGCGGCTCGACGACCTGGCGACCCTGTCCGGAGACCGAGCGGCCAGTCAGCGGCGGCGTTTCCGAAAAGGAGGGCACAGGGGTGCGTCTTGTGTACGTTAGCAGGGTAATCAGGTGTTTCCTCATTTGGATACCGCAACGGCAACATCAGCCCGGTCTGCTTCCTTCGCCAGCGTGGCACGCAGGCTGCGGCGAAGAGGCATGACGCCGGCGAGACGTTAGCGAGCGAATCTTGCAGCATCGCCCGCTCGGCCCGCCTGAACGGCATCGCACGGTCAGTGCACGACGAAGGAGAGTCGCGTGCCCGCCATCCGCCACCGCACGATCGAGGTCGAAGGGCTCAACGTTTTCGTCCGCGAGGCCGGCGATCCGGGCAAGCCCACGATCGTGCTGCTACCCGGCTACCCATCCAGCACACGGGCCTACGTCCGGCTGATCGACCGGCTCGCCAACGACTGGCACGCCGTGGCCGTCGACTACCCCGGCTTCGGCCGCTCCGACCCGCTGCCGGGCTCCCCAACCTTTGACAAGCTGGCCGAACTGACCGGCAAGACCATTGATGCCCTCGGCATCGGCGACTACGCCGTTTACATGTTTGACTTCGGCGCTCCGGTCGGGTTCCGCATCGCGCTGAGGCACGACCAGCGGGTCAAGGCGGTCATCACCCAGAACGGCAACGCCTACACCGACGGCCTCGGCCCCGGGGTCAAGCCGCTGAGCCAGTGGTGGGCCGACAAAAAGGCCGGCCAAGCGAAGATCGACCAGTTCGTCAGCCTGGCGGGCACCCAGATGCAATGGCAAGCCGGCGCCCGCGACCCGGAGCAGGTCGACCCCGATCACGCCTTGGCCGACCAAATGGTGCTCGACCTGCCCGGCCGCGCCGACTACATGCAAGCCCTCCTGTGGGACTACCAAAACAACCCACCCCACTACCCTGACTGGCAAGCATGGCTGCGCGCACGCCAGCCCGAACTGCTGGCCGTCTGGGGCAAGAACGACCCATTCTTCATCCCCGCAGGCGCCAAGGCATACCAGACCGACGTGCCGTCCGCCGAGGTGATCTTGCTCGACACCGGCCACTACGCGATCGAGGAGGAGGCCGATCAAATCGCCGCCTGCACCAGTACGGCAATGCGCAAGGCCTTCGCCTGATCTCACCCACTCGCCCGCCAACAGCTGGGAATTCGTCACGGGACTTCCCGGACACCGCCAGGCGTTCAGCAGCCTGGCCGAAGCGCAGGCTGCGGTGCGTGCCTACCTGCTGCACTACACCGACCGGCCCCAGCGGGCCCTTGATGCGAAACGCCGGTCACCCTGGATCGAGGTGGCGAAGGCCTGCTTCAGGCGGTGGTAGGGCAGGCTGGCACACAGCTCGAACGCCCGATCGGTGAACTCCCGCAGCAGTTCCCGGGTCCGTCCTTCCCTCAGAGTGGAGGCGCCGAACAGGGTGGTCCATGCCGGTGCGCCGGGCTCGGACTCGAGGGTGCGGTTGACGGTGAGTTCGTCGGGGCGTCCAGCGCCCAAGCCTGCCAGGCGGCGACAAGTCCTTGAGCGCGACGCCCGACCAGCGCGCCTCGATGCGGTTGGCCAGCGACGCCGGGACCGTGTCGAACCCCAGTGACGTGACCAGACCGAACTGGCCGCCGCCCGCGCCGCGCAGGGCCTAAACAAGTCCGGTTGCCAGTCGTGGTGGAAGTCCACGACGGTTCCGTCAGCGAGTACGACCTGTGCGCCGACGAGGCGATCGCAGGTCAGGCCGTGCTTGCGACCGAGCAGGTCGATCCCGCCGCCAAGGGTGGGGCCGGCGATGCCGACGGTGAGACCGCACCTGGCGGGCAGCGTCGAGCTGCGGGCATGCAGCGCTGCGTATACGTGTCGTGGGCGGGCACCGGTGCCGACGTCCATTGCAAGGGCAGGCACGAGTCCGAAGCTATGCGCGGTGTGACCACGAGTCTTGAACGACGGCAGAAGCGGATTGGCCAGCGGCTGCGTATACGCAACAACACCTGACCGCGGGCAGGGACGAGATCCCCTTCCGATCGCCGGCCGTCTTGAGCTGGTCGGTCCGCTGACCGGTCCGGAGAGCGAGGTCATCCCGCCGCACCCCACCATCGTGGGCCCGCGGTTACAGGCGGGGGACCGCGCCGCCCCCGCCGGCGGCCTCCGCCGGCAACCGACTGTTTGGGGGATCCAGCGAGGCATACATGTACGCGACACACAAACGGCGTAAACAACCCAGACATCCACGGAAGGGGCGCATGGCCCGAGCTGCACCCCGTTGGCAGGGCCAGGATGAGGCCGTCGTATCTCTACTCTTTCGGATAAAAAGCCTCGTTACTGGACAAGCGTCCCATAGCCTCAAAGACGGAGGAATTCTCTCATTCATCTTTACGGCGACCGAAAGGTAGATCATGAGGCGCAGAGTGTTCGCCACGGCCGCGATCCTCGCCGGCCTGACTGGTGCCGGGTCCATCCCGGCGTTCGCCCTCGCGGACGGCGGGGACCCGGGGCACCGGCACGACGACCGTGGGAGCCACGGAAAGCACCAGGAGGACGGGGATGACGATGCGCTCTTCGTGCAGACCAACAAGGCGGAGGGCAACACAATCAAGGTCTACGACCGGGACGAGGATGGCCGCCTCGCCCCGGCCGGCGAGTATGAGACGGGCGGCCTGGGCGGGTTCACCATCGGCGCGCCGGTCGACGCGTTGGCGTCGCAGGGATCGCTGACCTTCCACGACGGGCTGCTGTTCGCCCTAAACGCGGGCAGCAACACCGTGACCGTGTTCCGGGTCGACGGCACCAAACTCCACCGGTTGCAGGTGGTTTGGTCCGGGGGCCTCTTGCCGGTCAGCGTCGACGTACGCGACGACCTCGTCTACGTGCTCAACGCCGGCGGTGAGGGCTCCGTACAGGGCTTCGAACTGCACAAGGGACAGTTGTCGCCGATCAAGGACGCCAACCGTTCGCTCGGGCTGCACAACGGCAACCCGCCCAACTTCATGACCGCCCCCGCCCAGGTCGAGATCGACCCCGAAGGCGAATTCGTGCTGGTGAGCACCAAGGCCGCCAACGTGATGTTCAGCTACGAGATCGGCCGCGACGGCCAACTGTCCCGGCATCCGGTGATCAGCGACGCGGGCAACACCCCGTTCGGGTTCACCTTCGACACCGAGGACACGCTGCTGGTCACCGAGTCCGGCAGCAACGAGGTCAGCCGTTTCGAACTGGAGAAAGATGGCGAACTCGACCAGATCGGGCCGTCGGTGCCCAACGGCCAGCAGGCGCCGTGCTGGATCCAACGCGTGGGTGACTACTTCTTCGTCGCCAACGCCGGAAGCTCCACCATCAGCTCGTACAAGGTCGACGAGGACGGCAAACTCGTCCTCGTCGAGGCCGTCGCGGCCGACACCGGCGGCGGCTCAATCGACATGACCACCAGCGACGGGTTCCTGTACGTCCAAAACGCCGCCGCTGGCAACGTGCAGGGCTACGAGGTCGGCAAGGACGGCTCCCTCGAGCTGGTCACCGAGGTGAAGGGGCTTCCGAGGTTCGAGAATGGCATCGGGATGGAAGGCATCGCCGCCTCCTGACCTCACGTCAACCGCTGGTCCCGGTCGCTGACGCGACCGGGACCAGCGCTTGTGCTCCAACCTGCTGACCCGCGGTGGCCCGCCGGGGCGGTCGATAACAGGCACCGGGCCTGGTCGAGAGGTCCGGCCAGGCTGAGTGCGCAGGTTCGGCTAGGAGACGACTATGCCTTCGCCGGCCGCGTTAGGGACGGTGATCGAGCCGGTGGCGGTCAGCGAGCCGTTGGGTTGACCTGGAATGCGTCGACAGTGCCGTTGACGCCGGTCTGGACGTAGAGGAAGTGTCCGTCGGGGGAGACTGCAGCGTCGACGGTGCCGGGGTTGGTGATTCTCCTCGATGGAGCGGCTCGTTTGACTACCGGTTGGCTGCAAGCCGTGGGCGGGTTTACCAGCGGGGGCGGCGGTTAACGGCGTCGTAAGAACTGGCCCATACGAGATGCCCTCGGGTCACAGCCTCGGATCGGTTATCGCGGCCAGCAGACCTTCGAGGTCCTCCCTGCACGGGCCGCAGGCGCGCAGGTGGGCGGCGAGTCCGCGGTAGCGCTCGGCCGCCGCCTCGGCGTTCGTGGCAGCCAGTTCGGCGTACACGTGCAGCATCTCCATCGCCTGGCCGCAGCCCACGTCTTCGGGATCCGTCTGCAGGAAACGATCGAGTGCGGACAAGTTGTTCATCACTGCTCCGAGGTGTTGTCATGCGGATACCCATGAGCGGCGAGAGCGGTCCGCAGCTTACGCCGGGCGTCGAACATGATCTTGTAGATCGCATTCCGGCTCGACCCGAGCCGCGCGACCAGGGCGTCCAACGGTACGCCGTTCAGCACGATCTCGACGAAGACTTGGCGCTGACGCTCGGTCAGCTCCGTCTCCACCGCCCGGCGCAGCGCCGTGACCAGCTCGCGCCACTCGAACTCCCGGGCCGGTTCGAGGCCGAACCGGTCCGGCAACCGCTCCCACTCCTCGGCCTCGAGCGGCACCTGCGGCCCGCGCCAGAAGTGGCGGCCGACCTTGCTCGACACCTCGAAGATCACGAACTTGTACGCCCAGGTACTGAAGCGGCTCTCCCCCCGGAACTGCCCGATCTTGCTGGTGATCGCCAGCAGCGCGTCGGCCGCCGCCTGGTACGCCAGGTCGTCGAGCTCCGGGCCGTCGATGCGCAGCAGCCCGCTCCGGCGCCGCACCTCGCCGCGCGCGACCCGCAGCAGGAGCGCGTGCAGCCGCGCGAGCGCCGCCGCCCGCTCCGCACCGCTGCCGCCGATCGTGCGCACCCACTCGGCCGACTCCGGGTCGAGTCGGCTCGAGGTGTCCGGGCAGCCGTCCAGCGTCGTCGGGTCTGTGGGCATCACATGCCGAACTCTAGCCACGGCCGCCCGAAGACATCCGGCGGAACCTGGGAGGTGTGCAGGGCCGGGAGACCGTTCCGCGGCCCACGCTGTGACGGCGGTCTCACGGCGGTAAGAACTCGCTCGGACATGTCGCCAAAGATGCATGACAGATTCGTTCGCGGCCAGGACCGCGTTGGTGACCGGCGCCGGGCGGGGCATCGGCCGGGCGACCCGCCGTCGGACTCGGCCGGGCCGGCGCGACCGTCGCTCTCCAAGCACGTTGCGAGCACGAACTCACCGAGACTGCCGGCTCTCGTCCAGGAGTCGGGTTCCCGGGCGCTCGTCGTACCGGCGGACCTCGGCGCTGCTCGCCCGCCTGAGCGCCGACAACCGCACCGCACAGGTGTGGGACGTCTTCGATCCCGCCTGATCCCCTGATCCGGCCGGCGGGCGCCCGGCTCCCCACCGCACGGCGCCCCCACCGGCCGCCGGGACCGGCCCGCCGATCCGGCGAGACGGTGGCCCCCGCGGGGCGGTCCCCATCCGGGCCGACCAACTTGCCGATCGAACCCAGAAACAACTTGCAAACCGAAACAAGGAGATTCAGAAATGAGCCTGCTACAGCCCGGTGAGCAGTTTCCCGCGCTCACGCTGCACCTGCCCGACGGAGAGAACCTGCGAGTGCCCGAGACCCTCGCCGGTGGCTTCGGCGTCGTACTCTTCTACCGCGGCTCGTGGTGCCCATACTGCAAGGCCCAGCTGCGGGCCTTCCAGCGGTCACTGGGGAAGCTCGCCGAACTTGGCGTCAAGGTGGTCGCGGTCTCGGTCGACGACGAGGCCACCACGAAGCAGACGATCGCGGAGCACGGTCTGGAGTTCCCGGTGGGCCACAGCGCGGACCCTGCCGCCTTCGCCCAGGCGACCGGCGCTTTCGTCAACGACGATCCGAGGTACCTCCAGTCGACCGGCTTCGTGCTCGACCCGGAGGGCAAGGTCGTGGTCAGCGTCTACTCCAGCGGGGCGATCGGACGCCTCGTCCCCGAGGACGTCGCCGGCCTGGTCCGCTACCTGCGCGAGCACCAGGCCGCGTAGCGTCGACCACAGAGGAAGTGACCCAGGCGATGACCAGCACCCTGCCCGCCCTTCACCGGCACCTCCCCGGTGCCGGCCAGTCCCGACGTGACAGTGCCCCGCCGCCCACCCCGGGCGGCGCGAGGATCAGTTGGCCCGCCGAGGCCCGCCCCACCACCCGGTGAGGAGTCGCTCGCCCACAACGGCGAGGATCCACAACACCCACCGGAAACCCGGTGAACGTTAGTGGACACCGCACTAGCTGTATTGCCCAGGGGCCCCAGGCAGCCGCGCCTCCCACGAGCACAGCCCGCTCGCCCGGTCACGTCATATGACGGCGCCGCCCTTGGCTCAGTGGAGCTCTCGTCGGTCACCCGGGCGGCGGTGCATCCAGTCAGTGGCGCCGGTCACGGTCCAATCCCGGCAGTCCGGGTGCTCAGGGGTTGCCTTCGCCCTCGTTGATCGCCTGGCGGTTGCTCATGAGCTCGGAACCCCGCCCGGCAGCCTGCGCTGCCGGCGGAGGCGCGGTCGCGGTATCCACGGTCTGCTCGCGCCACTGACCGCCCCCGCCTTTGAGCAGCCGTGCCACCATCGCCCGAGCCTGCGCCTCAGTGTCGAACTCCCAACGCCGGATACGACCCGTCTCCGAGTCACCGGCCCGCGCGACGACCCGCCAACGCGTCTCCCGGGTCAGCCACACATCCCGCCGCGCCAGTCGCCCCCACACCCCGTTCCACCAGCGCCGCCCCCTCACATCCACCACCACGGCATAGTACATACGTTCGACAGGACGGTGTTCGGATCCCGGCGTCGACAAAGCCACCAACATCAGCGGCGCGGCGGGGCGGGCGCACTACCAGCGGGGCGATGCAACGCCACTCGGGTCTTGAGCACGACCGGCGCCCCGACCCCGAACCGCCATAGCGCCGCAGTCCAAAGTGGTCGCCGCACGAGTACGCCCTGCCCTCAGCGCCAGCCCGGCCGGGTGGGGAATTGATGCCGCATGAGCCAGCGGCGCCAGCGATCCAAATGCGGGCCGTTACGGCGGCGCCCGCCCAGACGAGCGACACAAGGCCCACCGGAGCCCGGTAGGTCAATAACCGTCCGCTGCTCCCAAACCGCTCCCAAAGGAAGGGGCATAAGCAAAAAAGCTCGTTACCGGATACTCCGGCAACGAGCTTCTGACCTGCGGATACAGATGGTGGGCGATACTGGGATCGAACCAGTGACCTCTTCAGTGTGAACGAAGTGGTCTCGAAAGGCAGCACGAGAGCACCCTGGGGCCGCTGCGTCTCACTGGTCGTGTCGTTCACGCGTCGGCGTCCCCCGGCTCTCCCTCGACTGTGTCCGGCTCTCGGCGGGCCACCGATGGCGCGTCGCGTGCGTGAGCAATCTGTCCAGAGGTTCGTACGAGCCGTAAGATCAGCGGACATGACGGTTCTATCCCAGGTTCCGCCAGCGGCTTGGCGTTGCAGCGCACGCCTTCTTGCCGGTGCTCTTCCCTCGCTCGCGGCCGTCCCGTTGGCCGTAACGCTGATGTTCTTCGTTCGGATGTCAGTCGAAGGCGTCGATGCTGCCACACTCAGCAGCGGCGCCTACGATCCGAGAATCGGCATTCTGGAATCCTCCGTCTGGCTATGGGGAACGATTTTTCTGGGGTTCTTCTGGGCGCCCGCTCTCGCGCTTCTCATGGTGCCGTTTTCGGTAGTGGTGCTCGTGCGGGGCCGAGACCACGTTTCACCTACCGCCCGGCGTCGCCTTCTGATCATTACGGTGGCAATTACTACTGCCATTGACGATGTATGCCAATCCGATCAGCGGTGACGTCATTCGCTGGATGCTTGATTGACATCAAGCGTTGCCCTCGATCCGCTCCCGCGTGGCCCTCGTGCTGTCCGCCGCCCCACCGTGCGGTATCGCCGAGGCAGGCAGGTGAGCGCCAAGTCCGGTCGGCGCGGCACGCAGACCGGTCACGCCCGGCTGGATCCTGCGCAGAGCCCATTCACCGGCCCCGGGGGGCATCCCAGTTGCGGGCGAGTCCGAGAATTCCGTAATCCGGCTTGTCGCCGCGGGTCTCCGAACATGTGGCGGCCGGGCGCACCCGGCTCGGGGGCCGAGCGGCCCGGCACAGGAGGAGTGAGGCCATGTCGTCAACCGGTCGGGGCCTGGCCGACACCGGGCTGGTCGACGCGGCCCGGCAAGGCGACCGGCACGCGCTCGACGATGTCGTCGCCGCGTCCCTCCCGCTGGTCTACAACATCGTCGGGCGGGCGCTGCGCGGCCACGCGGACGTCGACGACGTGGTCCAGGAGACGCTGGTACGGGTGATCCGGCATCTGCCCGCCCTCAACGACCCGGGGGCGTTCCGGTCCTGGCTGGTGGCGATCACGATCCGCCAGGTCCGGGACTGGGAGCAATGCCGGCGCATCGCCCTGCACCGCGACGCCGGGCTCGAGGCGATCCACAACGTGCCCGACCCGAGCGCCGACTTCGCGGGGGTGACGATCCTCCGGCTCGGTCTCACCGACCAGCGACGCGAGGTCGCCGAGGCGACCCGCTGGCTGGACCCGGGCGATCAGGAACTGCTGTCGTTGTGGTGGCTGGAGGAGACCGGCGACCTGGCACGGAACGAGATCGCCGACGCCCTCGGCCTCTCCCCCGGGCACGTCGCGGTGCGGGTGCACCGGATGAAGGAACAGATCCAGGGCACCCGGGCGATCGTCCGCGCGCTGCGGGAACCCGGCTGCCCCGACCTGCGCGCCGCGGTCGCCGGCTGGGACGGCGTCCCGAGTCCGCTCTGGCGCAAGCGGCTGGCCCGGCACGTCCGGGACTGTGCCACCTGCGGGCGTCTGGGTGACACCCTGCTGCCCATCGACCGGCTGCTCGCCGGCCTGCCGCTGCTGCGGCTCCCGGCCAGCGTCGGCGGCCAGTTTCCGAGCGCGGCCGTGCCGTCGGCCGCCTCGCACGCCGTCGGGTACGACCCCCCGGTTCCGGCGGCCGGGCACACCGCCGGGACGACTTCACGCGGCGGTGTGCCCACCAGCCCCGACGACGGGCATGGCCTCGTCGGCGCGGTGGGGCACGGGCTCCGCGGCCCGCTCGCCTTCCTCGGCGCCGGCGTCGCCGCCGTCGTCCTGGCGGTGACCGTGGTCGTGGTGACCCGGCCGGACGAGCCGCCGGCGCCGTCGGTGGCCGCCCCGCCGCCCGCCGTCGTCGCCTTCCCCAGCGGATCGCCGTCGCCGAGTCTCCCGCCGAGCCCGCGTTCGTCGGCCAAGGCGCCGGCCGCGCCGGCGGTCAGTTCGCCGAGGAAGGGCGTCGGGGTGTGGAACTTCGCCGGGGCCAGCCAGGCGTTGGCGAACTCGAAGGCCGGCTGGTACTACACCTGGGGCACGCAGCACCCGGGGATCACCACCCCCCGCGGGGCGGCGTTCGTGCCGATGATCCGCAGCGCGGACAACGTCACCGTCACCGAGTTGGCCAGGGCGAAGGCGGCCGGGCCGTACCTGCTCACGTTCAACGAGCCGGACATCCGCGAGCAGGCGAACGTGACCGTCGAGCAGGCGTTGGACCTGTGGCCGAAGCTGATGGCGACCGGGAGCACGCTGGGCAGCCCGGCGGTCGCGTGGGGCGGCGCGGACTCCGGCGGTTGGCTGGACCGTTTCATGTCCGGCGCCGCCGCCCGCGGCCACCGGGTCGACTTCATCACCCTGCACTGGTTCGGCGCCGAGTTCGCCACCCCGCAGGCGGTGGACCAGCTCAAGCGGTATCTGCAGGCGGTGTACCAGCGGTACCGGAAACCGATCTGGCTGACCGAGTTCGCGCTGATGCGCTTCGACGGCGGGGGTCAGCAGTTCCCCAGCCAGGAGCAGCAGGCCGCGTTCCTCACCGCGGCGACGACCATGCTCGGCGAACTGCCGTACGTGCACCGCTACGCCTGGTTCGGCCTGCCCGCCACCGACAAGGACCGCTCCGGGCTGTTCCGCGACGGCACCGAGACGACTGCGATCGGCCGCGCGTTCCAGGTCGCCCGCTGAGCAGACGGCCGGGGGCGCGGCGTCGACGGCCCCGACCCGTGACTCTGTCGAGAATGGACCGTGTGCGGGTACGCTGTGCCGGTCGCACGAAGCAGTGCCCTCGCCCGACCGAGCCGATGGGAGCTTGGCATGGCCGGCCCGGATTCTGAACTCGCCGCGCAGCTTCAGCCCGAGGTGCCGCACGCGGCGCGGATCTGGAACTACTGGATGGGCGGCAGCGACAACTTCCCGTCCGACCGGATGGCCGGTGACGCCGTCGTCGAGGTCTACCCGGAGATCGCCGTGATGGCGCGGCAGTCCCGTCGGTTCCTCGTCCGGGCCGTGCGGTTCCTCGCCGCCGAGGCGGGCGTCCGGCAGTTCCTGGACATCGGGACGGGCCTGCCCACGATGCAGAACACCCACGAGGTCGCCCAGCGCGTCGCGCCCGAGTCGCGGATCGTCTACGTCGACAACGACCCGATGGTGCTCGTGCACGCCCGTGCCCTGCTGTCCGGCGCGACGTCCGAGGGCGCGACCACGTACGTGCCCGCCGACTACCACGACCCGGAGGGAATCCTGGTTGAGGCGGCGGAGACGCTGGACTTCGCGAAGCCCGTCGCGGTGATGTTCATGGGTGTGATGGGCTACGAACCGGATCTGGACGTGGTGCGCTCCATCGTGCGGCGGACGATGGCCGCCACCGCGTCCGGTAGCCACCTGGTGTTCTGGGACGGCACGAACACCAGCCCGGCGGTGGTCTCCGGCGCGAAGCGGCTGGTGGAGAGCGGCGGCGTGCCGTACATCCTGCGCAGCCCCGCGCAGCTCGCCGGTTGCTTCGACGGGCTGACGATGGTCGAGCCCGGTCTGGTGCCGATCACGTCGTGGCGTCCGGACGACGGCGACACCGAGACGGTCGACGCGTACGGCGGTGTGGCCCGCAAGCCCTGACCGGTTCGCCGGTCCCGGCGGCTGAGGGAATCGACGGACAGGCGGCGCGGATGTCGGGACAATGCTCGGTGACGAGGCGAGCCGCTGGGGGCGGGAGCGGATGACGGCGTATCCGCCGGCGGGCAAGGGGGTGGAGTGGGATGTCGAGTGAGCCGGAGCCGGGCCTTGTGCCCGAGCATCTGCGGACCACCGCCTACCGAGGTGACCCGATCCGGATGACGGTGGACGGGGAGGAGTTCCGGGTGGGTGTGCGCGCCGAGTCGCCCGGCACGTACGACTTCGACTGGCTCACCGGGCCGCACGAGTACGGCTTCGCCCTCTCCCGATCCGGCGGCTACGAGCTGAGCCGGTCCGAGATGGAGGAGGCCATCCGCGGCTTCCTCGCCGAGATCGATCCCGCCACCGGGTACCTGGCGGAGTGACGGCTGCGCCGGAGCGCCGGCGCTCGATCGCGCACGACTTTCCCGTCTTCTACCGCGCCGTCCCGGACCTTGCGACCGGACGGCCGTGGCGCAACGGATCGATCACGACGCCGGGGTTGAGGATCCCCGCCGGGTCGAGTGCCGCCTTGCCGGCCTGGAGCGCGGAGGCGAACAGGTCGGGTCTCTGCTGGTCGTACCACGGCCGGTGATCGCGGCCCACCGCGTGGTGGTGGGTGATGGTGCCTCCGGCGGCGATCAACGCCTCGGAGACCGCTGTCTTGATCTCGTCCCACTGTTCCACCGTCCTGCCCCACGCGCCGGCGGCGTAGATCCCGAAGTACGGCGCGGGGCCGTCGGGGTAGACGTGGGTGAAGCGGCAGGTCACGACCCCTACGGCGCCGACCTGGTGCATCGCGTCCGCGGCGGCGGCGTTGACGGCCGCGCGCAGCGCGTCGAACCGGTCCCATGTGCAGGCCGTCTCGACGGTCTCCACGATCATGCCCCGCGCCGCGAGCGCGTCCCGCTGGTACGGCATCCGCAGGAACGAGGAGCGCCAGGTGTCGGCGGCTCCGCTGCGGGCGGCCTCGTCGGCGGTGTCGGTGTAGCGCGGCGGCTCGGGCAGGTCTCCGCCGTGGTCGCGGCACAGCTCCAGCGCCCGTTCCATCCAGGCGGTGACGGGGTGATCGGCGGATTCGAAGCCGAGCACCAGGACGGCGGTGGAGGAGCCCGCGTTGATCAGTGCCTCCATCGGGTCCAGGAGGCGGCAGTTGGCCGGGTGCAGCCCGGACTGCGACAGCGCCCGCACCGCCCGTACGCCGGCGTCGTAGTCCGCGAAGGCCACCGAGGCGCCGGCGCGCCAGCGGGGCCGGGCCTGGAGCCGGACCCAGGCCTGGGTGATGACGCCGAGCGACCCCTCGGAGCCGAGGAACAGCCGGTCGGGAGAGGGGCCGGCGCCCGAGCCCGGAAGCCGGCGGGTCTCGACGACGCCGGCGGGGGTGATCACCCGCAGCGACTCGGTGAGGTCGTCGATGTGGGTTAGCTGCGTCGCGAAGTGGCCGCCGGCCCGGGTGGCCAGCCAGCCGCCGAGGCTGGAGAACTCGAAGGACTGGGGGAAGAACCGCAGGGTGTACCCGTGCGGCCTGAGCTGCTCCTCCAGATGCGGGCCGAGAACCCCGGCCTGGACGAGCGCGGCCCGGCTGGTGGCGTCGACCTCGAGGACCCGGTTCATGGAGGTGAGGTCCAGGCTGACCACTGCGGAGTACGCGCCGCCCACCCGGGGCTCGACCCCGCCCACCACCGACGTGCCGCCCCCGAAGGGGACGACCGCGATGTTCGCGTCGGTGCACCAGTCCAGCACGCGGACGACGTCGGCCTCCGAGGTCGGGCGCACGACGAGGTCGGGAACGTCGGACAGCTTCCCCAGCAGCGCCCGCACCACGTCGCGGAACGCCTGACCGTGGCTGTGCGCCAACCGGTCGCGGACGTCGTGCGAGGCGATTGGCGCCAGCGCCTGCGGCGCCCGGACCCGGCTGGCGCCCACCCCGAACGACTCGATCGGCGGCGCGTCGTGCATGGTCAGGTCCACGCCCGGGAGCATCGCCGCGGCGCGCCGGCTGAGTTCCGCACCCTCCGGGCCGGCCACCGCGTCCTCGACGGTTCCCCAGCCCCACCACGAACGCGTCCTGCCCGGCACGGCCGCACCACCCATCTGAACGGCGGGTAAGTTACCTGCCGGTCATGTTGGCACAGCCCGACCCGGTCGGCGGGGACGCTCAACCCGTCATGGACTCAGTGACCGGCAGCGGCGTTGCCGTCGCCGAGCTGTTTCACGATCTCCGCGAGCACCGCGTCGGTCTCGGCACTCGGCCTCAGCAGCATGAAGGCGTGCGTCATGCCCGGGTACTCGTGCAGCGTGACCCGGGTGCCCGCCGCGCCGTCGGCGAGGCGGGTGAGCCGCCGGGCGTCCGGGGTGAGGATGTCGTTGGCTCCGGCGAAGACCGTCACGCGGCCGAGGTTCGCCAACGGCCCGTTGACCGGGCTCAGCCACGGCGCGGACAGCTCGTCGCCGCCGGCCCACATCCGCGCCAACCTCGTCAGGTCCTCGGTCGACGACATCGGGTCGTACGGCTCGAGGGCGGGGATGTCGGGGTTGGTCATCGTGGCGTCGAGCCAGGGCGACATCAGGATCAGGTCCGCGGGCCGTGGGTGGCCCTCCGGCAGCGACTGGACGAGCGCCATCGCCATGGTTCCGCCCGCGGAGTCGCCCATCATGGCGAACCGCTTCGTGCCGCTGCGCCCGGCGACGTGGTCGTAGAGCCGCCGGAGGGTCGGGAACACGTCGCGGTGGGTGTGTCCGGGGGCGACCGGGAAGTCGGGCACGGTGAACGCCCGGCCGGTGAGCGCGGCCAGGCGGGCGATGAGGTCCTGGTGCGTGGGTTGCAGGCGGCTGACGTAGCCGCCGCCGTGCACGTAGAGGACGTGCCCGGTGACGTCCTCCGTGCGGGGTGTCACCTCGTAGACAGGCCACCCCTCGAACGGGCGCTCGGTGACGTTGATCTGTCGCAGCAGGGTGGAGGCGGACCTGTCGGCGTGACGGGACATCAAGGGTTCCTTCGGTGCTCGTGTGGCGTGCGTCGGACGGGAGTCGTTGCCGGGTCACACCGGCCGCACGGGTAGGCGGCGCCTACCCGTGCGGCTGGGGTTCATGCGGCGGAGGCCAGGCGCAGGGCGACGGCGGCGAGCGAGACGATCAGGAGCACGGTGGGCGGGAGGATCATGCGGTCGCGTACGCGAAGGTGCGCGCCGATCGCGCCGAGGAAGTAGAGGACGAGGCCGGTCCCGGCGGCGACTCCGAGGGGCCACCACAGCAGACCCGCGAGAAGTCCCAGGGCGCCGGCCAGTTCGAGGGCCGCGAGGACCGGGGCGATCTTCAGTGCTCCGACCCGGTCCAGCGTGGCGACCTGGGCCGGTGAACGGTGCAGTTTTCCGATGGCGGACACCACGAGGAGGGCGGCGAAGGCGACGCTGACCACGAGGGTGGCGATGAACACGGTGACTCCTACCGAGAGGTGCGGTGCGGACGGGTGATGGCGGCCTGCGCCATTCGTCCGGATCGCGGTTTGTGATGGTCTGTCCGGTCGCCGGCCGCGCCATAGTCGAGACCAGTCTCCGGTACACGGTATAACGGAGACAGGTCTCCGGTATTCCCGTACCATCACGGCATGGAAAAGGGGACCAGCGCGCGTGGTGCGGCGCGGCCGCCGCGCGCGGAGCGTCGCGACAGCATTCGCAACCGCGAGCGGATCATCGACACGGCGCGGGCGCTGTTCACCAGCGAAGGGCTGGACGCCCCGATGGACAAGATCGCCACGACGGCCGGAGTCGCTCCCGGCACCCTCTACCGGCACTTCCCCTCCCGGCTCCAGCTCTGGGAGGCGGTGCTCGAACCGCCCCTACGCGCGCAGCTGGAGCTGGTCGACCGGGCGGTGGCCAACCCCGACCGGTGGGCGGGGGTCACCGAGTTCATCATGGAGACCTGCGCGCTGGAGGCGGAGCGCGGCGGCTACCTCAACCTGATGACCACGCGCTTCGACGGGGCGCCGCGGCTGGTGACGCTTCGCGGGCAGATCCAGCGACGCATCGAGGAGCTGTTCGACCGGGCTCGCGAGGAGGGCGCCGTCCGCCCGGACTTCACCGTCGAGGACCTGATCTTCATCACCCTGTCGAACAGCCGCGTGGCCGAGGTCACCCGCACCGTCGCGCCGGGCGCGTGGCGGCGCAACGCGGAGCTGTTCCTGGACAGCATCCGGCCGGAGCGCGCGCATCCGTTGACCCAACCGCCCCTCAAGCCGAGCCAGGTCGCGAGCAGCATGATGCGACCCGCGCTCGGCCGGTCCCGGTCGAGCGCGGCTGCCAGGGACGCGAGCGGGTAGTCCGCACACCACCCCCTCGGCCACGGCGGAAGCGTGGCCGGCACCACGGGTCGCGGCCGATCTCCGGCGGGTCGGCGGCGAGCTGCGGGGCCCCACAACTCCACGTTCTTCCCGTACGGTGTTCCTGACCGTCGTGACAGGCGGATCACGGTACGCGTTGGCTGATCTGGTTGCCGGGGGACGCATGCAGGAAGACAGACGCCACCTACGCCTGTCCCTGGCAGACCTCGACGTCCTCGGCTCCGACGCGGCCCTGCGGGCGCAGGCCGAGCAGGCCGCCCGCGCCGCGGAATCCCGGCCCACGCCCACCGTTTACACCGGCCTGGACCGGACCGGGGCCGTCGCCGTGCGCGTCGACGCCACCAGTGACGTCGAGGACGTGGCCGTCGAGCGCGACTGGCGCCGGCGCGTCGACGTCGACGGGGTGGCCGGCGCGATCTTCGAGGCGTACGCCGGGGCGCTGCGGGCCGCCGTCGAGGCCACGGCGCTCCGGGAGGTCGCGCGGGACCAGGAGGTCGCCGCTCCGTCCACACCGGAGCCGAGGGCGGCCGTCGAGGACGAGCTCGACGACCACGTCTGGCTCCGTCGGACCTGGCGCACCCTGCACGACATCGACGCGGATCTCGACCGGTTGGCTCACGCCCGGGACGACCGGGCCGAGCACGCGATCGCCGGCCCGCACGGCTTTCTGACGCTCCGCCTGCGGGGCGACAGCATCACCGCGATCACCGGCGACACCGACCGCATCGCCCGGCTGGACGCCGGTCAGCTGGAGTCCGAGGCCCTCTCCCTCTTCCGCTCCTACGCTCTGGCCCGCCGCGGCACCGATCCCGAGGAGCCCGCGTGAAGGATGTCGAGGTCATCACGGACGCCGTCCGCGACGAGGGCGGCAAGTGGCTCAAGCTGTCCGACCGGGTCGCGACGATCAAGACACAGGCCGAGCAGCTGCACCTCGACCCGTCGGCGTTCTTCATCGGTGACGCGAACGTGGCCATCCACTCGGTCGCGTACCGGGACTTCCACGCCTTCGTGGTCAACCTCCTCGGCGGCGCGGTGACGGAGTTCGAGCAGGTCGGTGGGGCGTTGAAGCGGATCGCGGACGCGTACGACCGCGCCGACGAGGTGATCGCCCTCGACCTCAACAAGATCTACACCGCCTGACGACGGAGGCCATCGCAGTGCAGCCGGAACCCACCCACCTCGAGTACGGCGAGCCGTTCAACAAGGCGTTCGACCAGATCCGGTCCGGCATCGACCAGGGCGTCGCCGCGTTCAACGAGATCGTGGACCGGGTCAACGACTGGAAGTGGCTCCTCGGGCCGGTGGCCCTGTGGTGGATCAAGAACAACCTCGACGACGTCCGCGACGGGCTGAACTCCGTTCTCGACCGGGTCGACTACGCCCTGGAGCACCAGCTGCCGGTCCTGTCGCTGATCAATATCAGCTTCCAGTGGGTCAACGACGTGAAGACCCCGGTCTCCGACCTGTCGTTCGTCACCACCGAGCCGGTCAACGAGAACCTCGCCAAGTGGACCGGCGACGCGGCGAGTTCCTACAACGCCAAGGCCGTCAAGCAGAAGGCGGCCGTCGACGAGACCGTCCTGCGGGCGGAGTTCATCAGCCAGTGGCTTTTCAAGATCGCCAAGGCGAACGTCGACTACGCCGTCGAGCTCGCCAAGATCGTCACCGGCCTGACCGGCAAGCTGGTGCAGGCGGCGACCGAGGCGACCACCGTGATCGACCTGCCCTGGGCCATCTCCACCCTGGCCAAGTCGGTCGGCGACCTCGTCACCGCCGGGCTCAACCTGCTGCTCACCATCGGCCAGCGGTTCGTCGACGCGCTGGGCAACGTCCGGGATCTCGCCACCCAGGTCGGGGACTACTCCAAGCTGCCGGAGGGCCGGTGGCCGGAGGCCGTGCGCGGCTGAACCCGACCGAACCCGATCAGGCCGTCGGCACGGCCGCCCGGGTCGCCTTGAGGATCGCCAGCGACTCCTCGGCCAGCGTCGACGTCGGCGCGTAGGTGTCGCCACCGACCGCCAGCCACACCTTGACGACCAGGTTCCCGGCGCGGGAGTGCACCATGTACTCCGCGTACTTGTAGCCGGGGTCGGACCGCTTGGTGAACGCCTCCGCCTCCTCCCCCACGCCGGTCACCGCTCCGGCCGGTGTCATGCCCGTCGCCTGCTGCGTCCCCCGGTAGAGCAGGCGCGCCTCGTCGGCGGTCGCGGGCGTCGACACCTCCACCCGCAGGTTCGCCGGGTGGCCCGACGGGGTGCGCAGCTCGAACAGGCACGCCGCCCCGGGCCGCCCGGGCGGCGGCTTCGGGTCGGTGCGGGTCACCGTCGGCGCCAGCTCCACTATGGGCTTCAGGTCGGTGCGCGCGCACAGGTCGAGACCGGCAGCGGTGTAGGCGGGACCGGCGGCCGGTGCGGTCGTCGCCGGGACACCCGCCGAGGTCTCCACCGCACCGGTGGGCGCGACAACGGGATCGCCGCCGCCGCTGTCGCAGCCACCCACCGCGAGGACGACCAGGAGCGCGGCACCGAGACCGGCAGCACGGAACGACACAGCCACGACCACGAACATACCCGCTGTCACCGGCCCGGACTGTCCGTGCGGGCGACGACTAGGGTTCCGGGTATGGCCGCCGCAGAGACGCCGGAGCAGATCGCCCGCACCCGCACGGTCAGCGCCGAGGCCGTCCTCGGCAACCGCGCCGACCTGCGCGGCTACCCGTACCGGCTGTTGTCCGTCGTGTCGCAGCGCGGGATGGGTGGTGACCAGGTCACCACGGCGGTGGCGGCGGCGGAGGTGCTCGAGGCCTACGGATGGGAGCTGGTGACCGTCTCCGAGTTCGCCAGCAGCCGGATGGTCTACGCCATCCTGAGACGCCGCTGACCGACCGGACTCCGGGCGCCGGGCCCGACGACGGGGGCGGCGATCGCCGCACTGGCGCGGGCGGCGACATCTTGGGACGCTAACGGTCGTGTATGACTACGACCTGTTGGTGCTGGGCTCCGGACCCAGCGGTCAGAAGGCCGCCATCGCCGCCGCGAAGCTCGGCCGGCGGGTCGGCATCGTGGACCGACGCGACATGATCGGTGGGGTGTGCATCAACACCGGCACCGTTCCCTCCAAGACCCTTCGCGAGGCCGTGCTCTACCTGACCGGCCTGACCCAGCGGGACCTCTACGGCAGCAGCTACCGGGTCAAGGAGGAGATCACGGTCAGCGACCTGGCCGCCCGGACCCAGCACGTCATCAGCCGCCAGACGGACGTCATCCGTAACCAGCTGGCCCGCAACCGGGTCGCGATGATCACCGGCACCGGGCGGTTCGCCGACGCCCACTCGGTCTGGGTCGACGGCGGCTCCGGCCGGGAGTCCAAGGTCACCTTCGACAAGATCATCATCGCCGCGGGCACCCGTCCGGCCCGCCCGAACAGCGTCGACTTCGACGACCGGACCATCGTGGACTCCGACGGCGTCATCAACCTCCAGGCGGTGCCCCGCAGCATGGTCGTCGTCGGCGCCGGCGTGATCGGCATGGAGTACGCCTCGATGTTCGCCGCCCTCGGCACCAAGGTGACCGTGGTGGAGCGCCGCGAACGGATGCTCGACTTCTGCGACGAGGAGGTCGTCGAGTCGCTCAAGTACCACCTGCGCGACCTGTCGGTGACGTTCCGCTTCGGCGAGGAGGTCGCCGCGGTGGAGAAGCACCAGACCGCGGCGCTGTGCGTCCTCAAGAGTGGCAAGAAGATCGTGGCCGACACGGTCATGTACTCCGCCGGCCGTCAGGGCCAGACCGACGACCTGGTGCTGGAGGCGGCCGGGCTGGAGGCCGACCGGCGGGGTCGGATCGCGGTCGACGCGAACTACCGCACCGCGGTGGACAACATCTACGCGGTCGGCGACGTGATCGGCTTCCCGGCGTTGGCGTCCACCTCGATGGAGCAGGGCCGGCTGGCCGCGCAGCACGCCTGCGGCGAGCCGGTCCGCGCGATGCACGGGTTGCAGCCGATCGGCATCTACACGATCCCGGAGATCAGCTTCGTCGGGAAGACCGAGGAGGAGCTGACCGACAGCGCGACACCGTTCGAGGTCGGCATCGCCCGCTACCGCGAGCTGGCCCGCGGCCAGATCGTCGGTGACTCGTACGGGATGCTGAAGCTGCTCGTCTCACCGGACGACGGCCGGCTGCTCGGCGTGCACGTCTTCGGCACCGGCGCCACCGAGATCGTTCACATCGGGCAGGCGGTCATGGGCTGCGGCGGCACCGTCGACTACCTCGTCGACGCGGTGTTCAACTATCCGACGCTGGCGGAGGCGTACAAGGTGGCTGCCCTCGATGCGTCCAACAAGATCCGCAACATCACCCGCATCGACGGCTGAGCAGCGGCCGGCGTCGCCGCCGGCTGGGCGATCCGGCGCTCCATCACTCGGGACGCGTGAGATGGGCGTAACAGGTGATCAGCCGGTGCACCGGCCCGACCCCGACGTACCGTGAGACCGTGCCGACGAAAGACGTGATCACCAGCGCAGACCTCGCCGAACTCCGCCGCACGGCGCTCGGGACGGCCAACCCCCTCGGCGTCGCCGCCGACCTGGCCGACGCGGTGGAGCAGGGCCGCCTGGCGGACCCGGACGACGCCGGCGACGCGCTCGCCCTCGCCGCCGAGATCGCCGAGGTCCGCGCGAGGCTGGACGCCGCGCTCCGCTACGCCGACCGGGCCGTCGCGGCGTACCCCACCAGCGACGACGCCCGCGCCGGCTTCGCCCGGGCGCTGCGGGCCCGGATCATGTTCCGCGTCGGCGGCCGGGAGGACGAGGCGACGGCCGAGCTCACCGCGCTGCGTCCGCTGCTGACCGAGCAGCCCGAGGCTCCCGCGTACGTCAGCGCGGCGCTGGACGCCGGCGGCCTCTCGGCGCTGGCCGACGAGTGGCTCTCCGAGGCGGTCGACACCCTGCTCGGTCAGCGCGCCACCTCGGCGGCCACGCCGGAGCAGACCGTGCCCGCCGCCGAGCCGACGGTGGAGGTCGGCCCGCCGGAGGCGCCGGGTGTTCTCTTCTTCCTGCTCCAGCAGCGGCACCGGGTACGTCGGAACCTGAACCTGCCGCACGACCGGCAGGACGACCTGGCGGACCGGCTGGAGGCGCAGCTCGTCCGCCGGGCCGAGCAGCGGCAGGGCGGCGAGCCCGACCTGCTCTTCTGGCCCCGGGCCGAGTTCGATCGACTGCTGTCCGAGCAGGCCGCGCTGACCGACACGTACGGACCGGACTGGGACGCACACCGGGCCCGGCTCGAGAAGCAGCTGGTGCAGCTCGCCAACGCCGGCCGGACCGGGCTGAGCGTGCTCTCCGGATCGGTGGACGGGCTGACCGGCTACGCCGGCCGGCGCAACGGCGACCCGACGGACCCGCAGACCCGCGCCGGCTACGCGGGCGAACTCTCCGCCCGGCCCGGCGCGAAGATCTCCTGGCCGCCGGAGCGCAACGACGCCTGCTGGTGCGGCTCGGGCCTCAAGTACAAGAAGTGCTGCCTGCCGCGCTCCCGCAGCTGACCGACCCGGCCCGGCCCGGCCCGGAGGTCATGACCAGGTAGCCGAGGTGGGGCGCTGGGCCGGCCGATCGGATTCCAGCCCGGCGAGCCGGTCGTTGATCTCACGCACCATGACGGCCGCTCCGGCCCGGGCGGCGATCTCGAGGGCGCGCTGCCAGGCGACCCGAGCAGCCTCGACGTCGGCGACCTGCTCGCCCGCCCGTGCCAGGTCCATCAGAGCGGCGACGTGCGCCGTCGGATTGCCCGCCAGGTCATCCACCACCTGCGCGATCTCCGTTCGCGCACGTTCCGGGTCGCCGGCCATGAGGCTCAGCCGGCCCTGTGCGCAGCGGGCGTAAGCCAGATAGAGCGGAATGTTCGTCTCTTGCGCCCGCTCCAGCGCGACGCGGACGTAGGCGGTGGCCTCGGCGAGCCGCGCCGCTCCCGCGAGCGTCGCGGCCAGTTCGCTCAGCAGAACCACCTCCCCCAGCCGGTCGCGGTGCTGGCGGACCAGTCGCAGCCCCTCCAGGTACGCCGCCCAGGCCTCGTCCACCTCGCCGCGTTGGTCGTGCCATCTGGCCAACCCTCGTAGGCCGAACGCGAGTGGCCGGGTCTCGGCGGCGGTGCGGAGCAGTGCGACGCTGCGCGCCAGCGTCGGGCCGGCGGCCGGGTCTCCCTCCTGCATCTGGAGCATGCCGAGTCGCGTCAGTTTGGCCCCGGTCGACGCGTCGTCCCCGGCCTCCAGGTAGAGGTCTATCGACCTGACGAGGGCGGCGCGTGCTTCCGCCCTGTTCCCCAGCGCCTCGTGCACCTGGTGCTCCACCCCGGCGATCTCCGCGCAGAGCCAGGGCTGCCTCAGGCTCGCACCGGTCTCGCCGGCCGACGTGATCTGCCGAAGCGCGCCGTGCAGGTCGTTGCGGACCAGGTAGGCGAACGCCACACACGTCCGCATCCTGGCGATACCCTCGCGATGCCCGCGGCGCTCCGCCGCCGCGAGTCCCACCTCGGTCACCCGGGTCAGCTCGTCCAGGTGCCCGTCGACGTGGAGGTAGTAGTCGCAGTGCCAGGCCAGGGCCCAGGCGTAATCCTCCAGCCCGGCCGTCTCGGCAGCCTGGTCGACGAGGGCGGACAGCGAGAGTCGCTCGGCGCCGAACCAGGCCTGGGGATCCCGACGGTGCACCTCGGTGACGACCGGCCACCGGGGTAGGTCGGCGACGATCCGGGCCTGCTCCTCCTGGCTGAACGCCACCCGGGCCTGCTCGGTCAGAGTCAGCCAGGCCGCGAAGACCCGACGCAGCAGCCGTACACGTTCGTCCGCCGGCTCCTCCGCTGTCGCCCGCTCTCGGGCGAAGACCCGTACCAGATCGTGGATCCGGTACCGCGGTTGGCCGGCCTCGTCGGGACCCGTCACCTCGACGAGGTTGGCCTCGACCAGGCCGGCCAGACCGGCGTCGGCGGCCCTGTCGTCCTCGATCAGTACGCTGACCAGCCACGGCGGCGCGTCGGCGAGGTCCAGCGCCGCGAGCCGGCGTAACACCCGACGGGCCGGTTCGTCGAGTGCGACGTACGCGGAATGGAACGCGGCCCGGACGCTGCGGTCCGCGCGGGTGAGATGGTCGAGGCGGTGCGACAGCTCGCCGAGCTGGTTCGCCATCTGTCGCAGGCTCAGCAGGTCCGGTACGGCGAGCCGCGCCCCGACTATCCGCACGGCCAGTGGCAGCAGTCCGCAGTGGTTGACGATGGCCGACGCCGAGTCCGCTTCGGCGGCCAGCCGCTCGGTGCCGATCATGCGGGCGAGCAGCCGCAGCGCTTCGGGTTCCGGCAGGGGGCGCAGCCGCAGTTGGAGGGCGCCGTCGAGGTCGACGAGGGCGCGTCGGCTCGTGACGAGGACGAGTGCGTCGATCCCGGGCAGCAGGGGACGCACCTGAGCCGCGGTCGCCGCGTCGTCCAGCAGCAACAGGCAGGGCCGGTCGGCCACCGTCGCCCGAAACAGCGCGGCCCGTTCCGCCAGGTCTGTCGGTGTCTCCACGCCCGGCACTCCGAGGGACCGCAGCAGACGTCCGAGCACCTCGACGGGCGCGAGCGGCCGCTCGTGTCCACTCAGGTCGACGTAGAGCTGAGCGCCCGGGTACTGCCCGCCGAGTTGGTGCGCGATCCGGATGGCCAGCGAGGTCTTCCCCACTCCGGGCAGGCCGCTGATCGCCACCACGGCGACCTTCGGCCGTTCCGGCAACCACCGGAGAACGGCCGCCACCTCCGACTGCCGGCCGACGAAGTCGGCGAGCTGGGCCGGCAGCATCTGGGGCGGGGAGCGCCGAGCTTCGTCCGCGGGCGGCGGAGGTGCGGGCGTCCCGGCGGCAACACTCGGGACGGGGTCGCCGTCCGCCGTCCCGTTCGGGAGGGGCGGCCCCGCCTTCGGCGTAGGCGGCCGGTCCGCCGGCCCGGGCCCGGCGTCGATCGCCGGTCCGACGCCGTCGCGGGCAGCCGGGCCGGCACGCAGGCTCGGATCGTTGCGGAGGATCAGGTCGCGAAGTCGGACGAGCTCCGGGGTGGGGTCGACCCCGAGCTCCTCCGCCAGTTGGCGGCGGAGCTGATCGAAACGGTCCAGGGCCTCGCGCTGCCGGTCCGCCAGGTAGAGGGCACGCATGAGCCGACCGACCAACGGCTCACGCCACGGGTACGCCTCGACGAGTTCGAGCAGGCCGCCGATCACCTGGTCGTACCGGCCGAGGCTCAGTTCGAGGTCGAGGCACCGCTCGATCACGGCCATCCGTCGCTCGTCGAGGCGCTGGGCAGCGGCCGCCAACGCCGGGGTACGCAGGCCGTCCAGTGCCGGACCTCGCCAGAGTGCCAGTGCCTTCCTCAGCATGGTCACCGCCGCCTGTGTCGTCCCGCTGTCCACGTGCCCGCCGGCCTGCCGCACCCACGCCTCGAAGACATCCAGATCGAGCTGGCCGTCGGCGACCCTCAGCAGGTACCCGGAGCCCCGGGTGTCGATCACCTCGTCCGGCAGCCCGGCCTGGCGCATCGCCCGCCGCACGGCGGCGACCCGGTTGCGCACCTGTACGTCGGCACTGGACGGCGGGTCGTCGCCCCAGGCGGCGTCCACGAGCCGGGAGACCGGCACCAGCCGGTTGGCCTCCAGCAGCAGCAGGGCCAGCATGGCCTGGCTGCGCGGTCCGCCGACGCGCACGGCCCGGTCGGCCACCCGAACCTCCACCGGACCGAGCAGCCGGAACATCACCTCTGGCACGTGTCCCCCGGGCGCCGATCAGGGCGACCGCGATCTGGGATCTGCGGCCGCCACATTGGGACCGACAGTAGTCCAGGTCGTCGATTCGACAACCGTCCCAAAGGTCGGTCCGGGAGGGGGAGACCGGAGACTTCAGCCCACGGGTGTGGAAGAGGCTGCCATGGCATCCGGGGATGCGTTCGCCCGCCGCCGAAGATGGCGGCGGCAGAAGGTCACCAGGAAGATCACCTGCAACGTGCCTTCGACGGCCAGAACGAGTACGCCGTCCACGGCGGCCAGCGCGCTGCCACCGGTCAGCCCGGCGGCCACCACGGAGCCGGCCTGGACCAGCACGTGCAGCAGGATCGGAATCCCGAATCCCACAAAGCTCGCGAGCGCGATCGTGCTGCCGAGCACAACCGCCACGGAGTAGATCCGTACCGCCCGGCGCTCCTGCGGGAGCAGCTGCGCGCTCGGGTCGGTCAGGACCGCCACGGTTCGGCCGGGCAGCACCGCGCGGGCGGACCGGCGCACCACGTACCGGGCGTAAGCGAGGCCGTCGTGGAACAGGTTGCGGCACCGCAGCAGGTCGAGCAGGACGAAGTAGAGGTCGGTGCGCATGTAGACGTGCAGTTGCAGCGCCATCGACATGACGATCACGACCACCAGGGCGGCCAGTAGGCCGTGGACCACCGGCGGCGATCCGGCATACGCGATCAGCAGCAGCGCGGCGCAGACGACGGCGAGGTCCCAGAGCAGGCCGCTGAGGTAGACCCGGTACCGGTACCGACGCGGCGTGGACCAGATCGCGGTCACGTCCGTCTCCAGCACCAGGTGGTGCAGCCGGGTGGCGAAGCGGATCCGGGCCGGCGCGCCCAGCGACCGGGCCGCCACCAAATGGCTCAGCTCGTGGAACGTCGCCGCCACCGAGAAGAGCACGGTGTTGACGAGGACGGCGAGCCCGACGTAGTCGGTCCAGAAGAAGTCCCGGTACGTGGGCAGCAGCTCGGGACGGCGCACCACGGTGATCAGGGTCGCCGCGACCAGCATCAGATAGCCCAGCTTCGCCGTGCGCCCGTAGAGCCAGCTCACGTGCGGGGCCCGCAGACGAGGCAGGTGCGGGCGGAGCTGACGGTAGGGGTCGACGATCGGCCGACCGTCGACGGCTGCGACCAGGCCCGCCTCACGGAGGGCCACCACCAGGTCGAGGAGGTCGACGTCGACGTCGTGCTCGTCGGCGAGCCGGCGCTCGGCCACGCCGATCGGCACCCCCGAGTCGAGCAACGCGATGGCCACGGCGCCGATCGCCGGCAGCTCCACGAACTCCCCAGCCTCCGGTCGTCCCATGACGACCGTGTCGGGATCGTCGTCGGACGATCGGACCCGCAGCGGGTGGAACCGGACCAGGCTGTCGACCGCCACGGGAATTTCCGGCGCCGCCGCTGTCTCCGTCACGGCCACCTCGCCTCAGGTCCGGCTCTCGGATCGCGACCCGCAGGAGGGGCAGTCGGAGTCGTGCGGAACGTCCACGAAGTACTGGTGGTCCCAGCGTGCCACGCTCTGGTGGTAGACCCGCCCGGCGACCTGCTGAGGTAGCCCGGCAAGGTGGTAGAGCACCTCCAGCGCGCACAGGTGGCCGGTGATGTTGGCGCTCGCCGCGATGACCGCATTCGGTCTCGGCACGCCGATCAGCGGCCTACCGTCGGTGTGGAACTCGTGCTTGCCCGGTCGGCGGCTCAGGCAGGTGTAGCAGCCGGTCCGGTACGGCAGGAACGAGCCGACGACGGTCATCGGACCGGTGTAGAGAGCCATGAACCACGGAACCCGGGTGCGCAGCGCGGCCTCGTTGGTCCAGCTCTGGATGAGCTGCACGGGCTTGTCGGCGCAGAGTACGAAGGCGTCGCAGCCGTCCATCAGCGCGGCGACGTCGGCGGCGGAGCGCACCTCGCGCTCCTCTCCGGTGACGGCGACCTGTGAGTTCATCGCCCGTAGCCGCTCGACCGCGACATTCACCTTCGGCTGGCCGACGTCGCTCTCGGTGTAGAGCAGTTGGCGGGTCAGGTTCGGCTGGTCCACCACGTCGAAGTCGACGCAGTGCAGACCTCCGACGCCACTGGCGACGAGGCCGGCGGCGACCGCCGTACCCGTACCGCCGAGGCCGAGCAGGCCCACCCGGGCCTGCCCTATCCGGGCCTGGGCGGCATACGGCGACGCACGCGGGGTGGTGTCGATCCAGGAGAAGAAGTGACGCGCCCGGTCGTATCGTTCGGCGGCCTCGGGACTGAAGCCGGACGGTAACGGCGCGGCGGCGTCCTCGATGAACCCCTGTCCGATCAGCTGCTCCACCGCCGCACGGACGCTCTCCTCGGACAGACCCGGGTGGGTGACGGCGAGGTCCCTGGACACCTCCGCCAGGTCCCGGGTGCCGTCCAGCAACGTCAGGAGCCGGGCTACGGTGCCGTCCTCGTCGTCCTGGATCTCGGCGGCGACGCCGTACTGCATCAGGCCGATCGTCAGTCGATTTCCGGGCAAGGTGTACGGCTCGTGGACAAGCTTGACGCGTGGTCGGAGCATGCGCATCCGCGCGACCTCACAATGCTCGCTGGATCGGGTGGGGCCGCAGCCGGAGCAGCGGCGGGCGCCCAGGATGACCGGCATGCCGGTGAACGCGGAGACGGGAAGGCACTCCGGTCGCCACCCCCGCTGAGGTGCCGGCGACCGGAGTGCCGGGGCGTGGTCAGGCGCCGTTGCCCTCGCGGATGACCGTCGTCTCCAGCCGCTCCAGCTTGCGCACCTTGAGCACGAGCTTCTTCGTCGGGGCCTGCTCGACCTTGGCCTTCTCCACTCTTCCTCCTCGAGCCGCATGGTTTCCGTCACCCGGAACGTGATCTCACCCTGTCGAGCGCCGTCACCACCCGATCACAGATCGATCATCAATCTCGGCCTGGGACGGTCGCTGGAGCGGCTGCTCGGGATGAGCGGTCCCTGGATGGCTACCGGGTCGGTCCCGCATCGGTGACGTTCAGTGGTCTTTCGAAGAACGTCTCGAGGACGACGATGGTCTGTGTGCCGGTAACACCGTTGACGTCGAACACGCGGCGCAGCACGGCCTGCAGCTGTTCCGGGGTCGAGGTGCGGATCTTCACGAGCAGCGACGCGGACCCGGCGATGATGTGGGCCTCCTGGATCTCGGGGATGGCTGCGAGCGCGTCCCGCGTCGGTGGGTCGCCCATCCAGGCGTTGGACTGCAGCATGACGAACGAGAGCACGCCGCGCCCGACCGCGGTTGGTTCCACGTCGATGGTCGTACGTCGGATGACCCCGCGTTCGCGCAGCTTGCGTACCCGCTCGTGGGCTGACCCCGCCGACAGCCCCACCGCCTTGCCGAGGGCCGCGTACGGCTGCGTGGCGTCGGCCTGCAACTCCGCCAGCAGCGCCCGGTCTACATCGTCCACAGCGCTCAATCCTTAGATGTGAATCAGCTGACTTACGTGTTGACCATACCAGGTTCGGTGGTGTTAGCGTTCTGCCGAATGCACGTCAGCTCATGCTGAGGAGGCCCGTGGTGACGGCGACCGTCCCCGCCCAGTTCCAGGTGCTCGACGAACGCTTCCGGTACGTCAACGGCGACTTCGTCCTCGAACGCCTACACACCGGCGCACGCAAGTCCGAGGGCCCGGCGTACTTCCCGGCCGGGCGCTACCTGGTGTGGAGCGACATTCCCAACGACCGGCTGCTGCGCTGGGACGAGACCACCGGCGCCGTCGGTGTCTTCCGGCACCACTCCGGCTACGCCAACGGCAACACCGTCGATCGGCAGGGCCGGCTGATCACCTGCGAGCAGGGCAACCGACGGGTCACCCGCACCGAGCACGACGGCACGGTCACCGTGCTGGCCGACCGCTACCAGGGCAAGCGGCTCAACAGCCCCAACGACGTGGTCGTGCGGGCGGACGGCACGATCTGGTTCACCGACCCGATCTACGGCATCTTCAGCGACTACGAGGGAAACAAGGGCGACAGCGAGTTCGACGGCGCCTGCTACGTGTTCCGCCTCGACCCGGCCACCGGTGAGCTGCGGGTGGTCGCCGAGGACTTCTGCCGGCCCAACGGCCTGGCCTTCTCCCCCGACGAGCAGCGACTCTTCATCGCGGACACCCGGCAGGAACCCAGCCACATCCGCGTCTTCGACGTCACCGCCGACGGCGACCTGGCCGGTGGGAAGATCTTCGCCGAATGCGACAACGGACGCTTCGACGGCCTCCGGTTGGACGACGCCGGGCGGGTCTGGGCCGCCGCCTGGGACGGCGTGCACTGCTTCGACCCCGACGGCACCCTGATCGGCAAGCTCCTGCTGCCCGAGTCCGTCGCCAACCTCACCTTCGGCGGGCCCCAGCGCAACCACCTCTTCGTCACCGCGGGGACCAGCGTGTACACGCTGCGGGTCACCGTCAACGGCGCCCGCTATCCCGAGGGCAGTGGAGTCGACCGGCCGTGACCGACGCCGCGACCGCCGGGCGAACCCGCCGGCACATCGCCCGCGACCTGGGGGTCGACACCGCCTTCGACGCCGCTCGGGAGATCGAGCGGCGGGTCGGATTCCTCGCCGACACGCTGGCCGGCACCGGGACCACCGCGCTGGTGCTGGCCATCAGCGGCGGGGTCGACTCGACCACCGCCGGCAGGCTGTGCCACCTCGCGGTCCAGAGAGCGCGGGACACCGGACGCGAAGCCGTCTTCGTCGCCATGCGGCTGCCCTACGGCGTCCAGCACGACGAGCACGACGCCCAGACCGCGCTGGCGTTCATCCGCCCCGACCGGACCCTGACCGTCGACATCGCGCCGGCCAGCGACGCGAGTCTGCGTACGCTGCTGGCCGGCGGCCTGGCCGTGCCCGACGTCCACCAGCGGGACTTCGTCCTCGGCAACATCAAAGCCCGGCAGCGGATGATCGCCCAGTACGCCGTCGCCGGCGCGCTCGGCGGGCTGGTCGTCGGCACCGACCACGCCGCCGAGGCGGTCACCGGATTCTTCACCAAACACGGCGACGGCGCCGCCGACGTCGTACCGCTCGCGGGCCTGACCAAGCGGCGCGTACGCGCGATCGCCCGCGCGCTCGGCGCACCGGACGCGTTGGTCCGCAAGACGCCCACCGCCGACCTCGAGTCCCTCCGCCCCGGCAAACCCGACGAGCAGGTGTTCGGCTTCACCTACGACGACATCGACGACTTTCTCGAAGGCGGAGCCGTCGACGAGGTCGTCTCGCGGGCGATCCTCGACCGCTACCGGGCGACCGTTCACAAGCGGCACCTGCCGCTACCACCCGGCAACGGTTCGACCTGACCGACGGCTACCGTGTCGGTGCGGGTCGACGTCCCGGAGGGTGACGCGGGGGTCGGGCCGGCCAGGCAGCGTTCGTCGGTGGGAGGGCCCGGGTCATGCGTCTGCACGTCGGATGCGCGATGTGGACCCACAAGGCGTGGCAGGGGCGCCTGCTCGCACATCCGCTGTCGGCACACGAGCGCCTGCGGCACTACGCCGGCTGGTGCAACGCCGTCGAGGGAAACACCACCTTCTACGCGACCCCGGCGCGAGAGACCGTGGCGTCGTGGGCGCAGCAGACCGATCCGGCCTTCCGCTTCGTGATCAAGTTACCCAAGGTGATCACCCACGAACGCCGGCTCGCCGACGTCGACCAGCCGCTCCACGCGTTCCTCGACGCGATCGCGCCGCTGGGACCGCGCGCCCACGCGCTCTGGATCCAGCTGCCGGGATCCTTCGCCCCGACCGACGTCCCGGTGCTCGCCGGCTTCCTGCGCCGGCTCCCCACGTCCCACCGGTACGCCGTGGAGGTCCGCCACCCCGCGTTCTTCGACGACCCCCGCGCGACGCGACTCCTCGAAGGCGCACTCACCGCCGCGACCGCCGAATGGATCCCGTTCGACACCACCGCCTTCTTCCGAAGCCCGCCGACCAGCGACGCCGAACGGGACGCCTGGGCCAAGAAGCCGCGGATGCCACTGCGGTCGCGCGCCCTGACCGACCGGCCGATCGTCCGCTACCTCGGCCGCGACGCCACCGCGCCGACCGTCGAGGGCTGGCAGCACTGGGTGGACGTCACGGCCGAATGGCTACGCGAGGGCCGCTCGCCGACCGTGTTCATCCACACCCCCGACAACGCCGACGCGCCGGTGCTCGCGCGCCGCTTCCACGACGACGTACGGGCGCGGGTGCCCGAGCTCGCGGCACTGCCCGAGCCGATACCCGTCGAACCCTTGACCCTCTTCTGACCGGATCTCCCGGCCCACGCCGATGGCGTACGTCTCATCGGCACGACGCCGCCCGTCGGGCGTCCTCGGCCGGGGCTACGGTGGCGCCGCCGCCTCTGCGGCGGGCGGTCACCGCCGGAGCCGGTGACCGCGGGCCGACGGAAGGCAGGGTCACCAGTGACGTCCGAGCCGCTGACCGACGACGGGCCCATCGTCGCCCGGCGCGGCACCGTCTTTTCCGGCGATGTCGACGCGGCCGCCGGGGACGTGCTGGTCACCGCGCGCGGGGGAACGCTGCGCGGCCAGCGCGCGGACGGCCTGACGATCCTGCGCGGCGTCCGGTACGCGACCGCCGAGCGGTTCGCTCCACCGGTGCCCGAGCGATCCTGGTCCGACGTACGGGAGGCGCGGGAGCACGGCGGCGTCAGCCCGCAGCCGCCGACGCGGTCCGTGGCGACCGGCGGCTGGTCCGAGGTGGGCGTGCAGTCCGAGGACTGCCTGAACCTGACCGTCGTGACTCCGGCCGCCGACGGGGCACGCCGGCCGGTGGTCGTCTGGCTGCACGGCGGCTCGTACCGTTCCGGGGCCGGTTCCTGGGACCGCTACCGGACCGATCGGCTCGCCCGCGAGGGCGACGTGGTCGTCGTCAGCGTGACCTACCGGCTCGGGGCCCTCGGCTACCTGCGGGCGCCCGGGCTCTCCCCCGGCAACCTGGGCCTGCTCGACCAGATCGAGGCCCTGCGCTGGGTCCGCGACAACGCCGCGCACCTGGGCGGCGACCCGGAGAACGTGACGGTGATCGGCCAGTCGTCGGGTGCGCACTCGGTCGCCTGCCTGCTCGGCGTGGCGCAGGCGCGGCCGCTGTTCCGCCGGGCCGTGTTGCAGAGCCCGCCGCTGGGCCTGGGCCTGGGCGGCGCCGCCACCGCCGGGCGGGTCGCCGAACGTTTCCTCGCGCGGCTGGGGCGGGACCCGCACGACGCCTCGCTTGCCGAAGTGGTGACCGCGCAACGGTTGGCCGAGAAGGACCTGGCCGCGCGGCTCAGGTTCGGGCTCGCCCCGGCGTACGGGCCGGTGGCGGGCACCGATCCGCTGCCCGACGTCCGGGGTTGGCGGGAGGCGTGCCGGGCCGGCGCGGAGAACCTCGAGGTGGTGCTGGGCACCACGCACCGGGAGATCGCGTACTTCCTCGCCGGCGGTCCGCTGTCCCGGCGCGTGCCGCTGGTCGGACGTGCCGCCGAGGACGGGCTGATCGGGTTGGCGACCCGACGCGTCTTCGCCCGGCCCACGATGCGGTTCGCACGTCAGCTGGCGGCGGCCGGCGCGCGGGTCTTCGCGTACCGCATCGACGGCGCGGGCTCGACGTCGCCGTACCGGGCGTGCCACTGCAGCGACCTGCCGCTGCTGTTCGGCGACGAGGCCGCGTGGGGGCAGGCGCCGATGCTCGCCGGTCAGAGCTGGGCCGAGGTGACCGACCGGAGCGCCCCGCTGCGCGCGGCGTGGCTGTCGTTCGTGGCCCGCGGCGCGGACGCGTTGGCCGAACACGGCTGGCCGGCGTACGCGGGCCGGGGCGGCCACATCCACCACTTCGCCTAGTCCAAAAACCGGTGGAACAGCGCCGCTGTGCGCCATTACCGTGCTGCCGAACCAGGTCGTCTAGGCAAGGACGTGCCGTTGTACACCCTGTGAGACCTCCCGAGCGCTGATCTGTCGCGCGTCGCGCATCTGCGCCGCGCTCCTTTTTGCTGCGGACTTCTCACTGGAACCGGTGTACTTCTGTGCTCAATAACTGGGTTGTCGTGCCCACCTGCCTGCCGCTCGTTCTCCGCCGTTGCCACACGTGCGCGTCCGGGCGCTTCCAGGCAAGCGGCAAATTTCGCGTCAACGCTAACCACAAGCTGATCGACGCCTGGCTCCTCGTGCTCTGTACCGGTTGCGGGGAAACGGCGAAGCTCACGGTCCTGGAGCGGATGACTGTGCGCTCCGTACGACCTGAGCTGCTGGACCGGCTGCATGACAACGACCCTGGCCTGACAGCTGAGCTGCTCCAGGATCCGGTCGTGCGGCGTCGTAATCGCATCGCCCTGGACTGGGACAACGCCTGGCGCCTCGACACCGGCGGATCGGATCACCTGGACCGCGAGGTGGTCGACGTCTCGGTCCGCTTCGCGGCGCGGATCCCGGTCCGGCCGCTGCGACTGATCGCTGAAGGTTGCGGTCTTTCCCGGGCCGAGGTCGAGCGACTGGTCACGGAGGGGAAGGTCGTTTCGGCTGTCCGGCTGAGCGGCAAGCTCTCCGGCGACTTCACCTTCACGCTCAAGCGCTGAGTCCCTTCTCGGGACCAGGGGCCGGTCCGGCACGATCCGCCGGACCGGCCCCGGACGCCCGGACAAGGCTCTGGCCCGGTGGACGGATCCACCGGGCCAGAGCCACCGTCACCGGTCCGCGAACCCGGATCCCGAACCAGGATGACGAGCCCGCGGACCGGAGCCTGCGTCGCGCGAGGTTGTCAGAGGCTGAGCCGCTGGCCCGGCAAGATCAGGCCGGGGTCGTCCCCGACGACCTGCTTGTTGCGCTGGTAGAGCGACTCCCAGCCACCGGACACGTCGTGGGCGTCCGCGATCTGCGACAGCGTGTCGCCGGGCCGCACGACGTACGCGTCACCGCTGGTCGTCGGCGCGCTGCGCCGGTCGCCGCGGGTGCCGGAATTCTCCCCGCCCGACTTCGCGCCGCCGGACGACCGCTCCGACGTCGTGGTGGACTTGCCGGTGGACTTCGACGTCGAGCCGCCCTTCTTCCCGCAGGTCGGCCAGGCACCGATGCCCTGACCGTCGAGCACCTTCTCGGCGACGGCGATCTGCTCGCCGCGGCTGGCGAGGTCGGCGCGGGCGGCGTACCTGGTGCCGCCGTAGCCCTTCCAGGTGCTCTGCGAGAACTGGAGGCCGCCGTAGTAGCCGTTGCCGGTGTTGATGTGCCAGTTGCCGCCGGACTCGCACTGGGCGATGGCGTCCCAGTTGACCGCGGCCTGGGCGGGTGCCGCCGTACCGAAGAGAACGACGGCGCCGGTGACGGCCCCGGCCGCGAGGGTGCCGACGACGACGCGGCGGGTGTTCACGGCCCGGTGGCGGGCGTTGTACGTAGCTGACATGGTGATGTGTCCTCCACGCCGACGAGGTGAGCTGTCGGGTTCGGGCCGAGGAGCCCGGCCGCCGGTGGGCGGCTTCACCCCGAGGTGCCGCGAGCGGTCCGCTGGGCACCGAGGAACCTGGGTCCCCCGCTCCTGCCCGGGTGACGAGTGCCGACGACCGGCGGCAGGATTAGGCGTTACCGGTCTCGGTGTCCGCGTTCGCGAACTCGACCGTCGTTAGGCACCGTTGGCGGCGATCGCCCACTTCGTGTGAATCTCTTTACCGGTCCACGCGGGACGGTGCCGCCTCGGGTTGCGAACCCCGCCCGGCCGTGCAAGTGACCCGCCGGTGGTGCCATGGCGGCGCGCGGCCATGGCGCCGTCGGATCCGGCGACCTTGGCCGGTGTCACTCGTCCTCCGCACGGACCAGCTGCGCGAGGACGACGAGCCAGCCGGAGATGATCACCGCTCCGGCGGCGAAACGGAGGCTCGCGCTCTGCTCGCCCCACGGCGGGACGGTGAGCACGAACGCGGCGACGCCGCTGGCGGCGCTGTAGGCCGCCCACCCAGGTCTTTGCTGGCCGACGAAACGGCGGGCGAACAGCAGGCCGGCCGCGATCAGCGAGAGGAACGCGGCGGCGCCGCAGACCGTGTGCAGGACGCTGCCCGTGCTGATCTGGTCGGGCAGCCCGTCGGGGGCGCCGGGCGGCCAACCGAACGCGGGGTCGGGTCGGAAGATGCCACCGCCGACCATCGCCACGGCGTACACCGCGACCAGCACCGGCCCGGCCGTGCCCGCCCGGCCGGGCCGCAGCGCCTGCCACAGACCCACCGCGAACGCGCCGGAAAGCAGACCGGTGACGACGAAGGCCCCTGTCTGCAGCCAGCCGAGGTCACCCAGGGTGAGGGCGCTGATCGCGTGCCGACGGAGGTCGAAGCCGGGCCGGGTGAGGGCCTGCGCGAACGACAGGACGGGGAAGACCAGACCGGCGAGGGTGCCGCAGGTCAGCAGGAGCCGGGTTCGGCGGTGACGGACCGGGGTGTTTCCATGACGGATGGCGACGGTTGATCTCATGGGCGGCGTCCTTTCGTGACGGCTGTGACATGCCGACGAACGGAGTGCGGGCGGATCGACAGCGTCGGAGAGAATTTCGTGGACGGGAACCGGGCAGGTCAGGCCGCCGCGCTGTCCAGGTTTGCCGGGGGGAGTCAGCGGTGAAGGTAGGGCGGCACAGATATCTGAGGGGGACCGCCATGTCCGAGACAAGCCACAACGACAGCGCCGACCGTCCCGACGGGGTGACCGACCCACTGCTGTGGCGGCTCGCCCTCGGGGTGGCCGACGCGCACGAGCCCGACGGCGAGGGCGGCTGTCGCAACCTGCTCTGCGACGGCGAGGCGTGGCCGTGCACGCCGTGGAACAACGCCCAGCGGGCGCTGCAGATCGCGCAGGCCGAGGAGTCGGCGGAGGCGACCGGCGAGACGGTGGCTTACCCCGGCTGGTCGGGCGTTCCGGTGCGGCCGGCGGCCCGTCGAGCGGGCGCGGCGGCGCGTGCGTCGGAGGCGACCGCCTCGGCCGCCTGACGCGCTGCGGCCACGAATATGCCGTGCACACCGGGGGTCGACCCTCTACGGTTCCGGCCGTGACCCTCGACATCGTGTGCCTGGCGGACCGCCCGGACGTCGCCCCGCTGCTCGACGAGGACTTCGAGGGCGCGTGGCCGCCGTTCATGCTCTGGGATCCGATGGGCGCCGTGTACTACACCGTGGCCCACGACCTGTACCCGGAGTTCGTGTTCGCCGCCATCGACACCGACGAGCCGGGCCGCGCCGTGGCGCGGGCGTACGCCGTGCCGTTCCGCTGGACGGAGGACGAACTGCCCGACGGCGGCTGGGACCGGGTGATCCAGCGGGCCGCCATCAACCGGCTCAGCGGCGCCGACACCAACATCGTGTCGGCGCTGGAGATCTGCATCCGCCCCGACCGGCGCGGCGGCGGGCTGTCCGCGCTGATGCTCGACGCGATGCGCCAGGGCGTGGCGAAGCGCGGCTACGACACGCTGGTCGCACCGGTCCGTCCGAGCGGCAAGCACACCCGACCGGACCTGCCGATGACCGAGTACGCCGCCCAGCTCCGCCCCGACGGCCTGCCGGTCGACCCGTGGTTGCGGGTCCACGTCCGCGCCGGCGGCACCATCGAACGCGTCGCTCCCCGCTCAATGACGATCACCGGAACGCTCGCCGACTGGCGCCGCTGGACGGGCCTGCCGTTCGACACCAGCGGGCCGGTGCGCGTGCCGGGCGCCTTGGTGCCGGTACAGTGCGACGTGGCGCACGACTATGCCGTCTACGTCGAGCCGAACGTCTGGGTGCGGCACCGACTCTGACCGCGCCCGATCGCCACCGGGTTCGGTACGTTGTTCCTCACGGTCCGACAGCCGTCACGGTCCGACCGCTGTGACGGCAGGGACGCCGATCGGCGGCCAGTCATCGGGAGGCGCCAGATGATCTTCATTACCGCCAAGTTCCGGGTGCTGCCCGACTACGCCGACCGCTGGCCCGAGATCGCCGGCGACTTCACCCGGGCCACCCGCGCCGAGTCGGGCTGCCTGTGGTTCGACTGGTCCCGCAGCGTCGACGACCCGACCGAGTACGTGTTGGTCGAGGCATTCCGGGACGGGGACGCCGGCGCGGCGCACGTGCAGTCCGAGCATTTCCGGACCGCCCAGCGGACCCTGCCGCCGCACCTCGCCGAGACTCCCCGGATCGTCAACATGACGATCCCGCAGGACGACTGGTCCGAACTCGGCGAGATGGCCGTCCCCGACCGCGGTTGAGCGTCCTGGGCGTCGGCACGCGTCCCTCGGCCAGGGGGTCCGGGCCGCGCCGGGAGCCGCCCCGGATTGCCACCGAAGCCCGCCCGTGACCGCGTCTTCCGGGGAACAATGGGGGGTCGGGGATGAGGTGCGCGCGAGAACGCGGGGGATCCAGGCGTGCTCGGAACCAGCCTGGCTTGGCTACGCCGCCGCGACCCGGGGTACGTCGCGCTGCGGCGCGCCGCCCGCCTGACCATCGTCGCGTCCACCGTCTTCTACACCTGCCGGTACGCCCTCGGCAGCGTCAACCTGGCCACCTACGGGCTGTTCGGCACGGTCGCCGCCGGGGCGTTCGCCCAGTTGCCGGGCTCAGCGCGGGAACGGGCCCGGACGCTGCTCGCCGCGCTGCCGGTGGCCTGGGCCCTGGTCGCCGCCGGCACCGTGCTCGCCGCGAACACCTGGGCCGCGGCCGGCGGGATGCTGGTCATCGGGTTCGCCGTGGCGTTCGCCGGTGTCGGTGGTCCCCGCCTGGTCGGGCTCGTCAGCGCGCTGCAGCTCTTCTACATCCTGGCGTCGTTCCCTCCGTCCCAGCCGAGCACCCTGCCCGAGCGGCTCGGCGGCGTGTCGCTCGGCATCGGCCTGATCGCCGCCGCGGAGATGCTGCTCTGGCCCGACCCGGCGCCGGTCAGCTACCAGCAACGCCTGGCCGACGCGGCCGGTCGGCTCTCGGCGTACCTGGAGGCGACCGCGGCGGCGTTGACCGATCCGACGGGTGACCGCCGGGACCGCGACGTAATGCGCGGCCGGGCCGCGGAGGCGGTGGACCGACTGCGGCTCGCCCAGCTACCCCCGGTCCAGAGACCGACGGGAGCGGGCGCCCGCGACCGCACGCTACGGGTCTGCGGTGCCGCCCTGACCGAGGTGCTCGCGGAGGCCGACCGGCTGGCGGCGGAGACGACACGGCAGCCGCTCCCGGACGGGAGGACGGTCGCGGTGCTGGGGTGCTGCGCCGACACGACCCGCGCCGCGGGCGCCGGCCTGCTTCCCGGCGCGCCGCCCGCCGACGTCGCCGCCCTGGACGCGTCCATCCGGCGAGCCGAGGCGGCGTACCCCAACACAGCGACGGGCCCCGGCGCCGGCCTGGACGTGGAGCGGTTGCGCCGGGACGCGACCGCGCTGGCCGTCGCCGACCAGGTCCGCATCTTCGCCGTCGGCGCCCGACTGGCCGGCGGCACGCCGGTGCACGGCGAGGTGGAGCTGGGGGCGTACCGGGAAGTGTTCGACGACGCGCGCCGACCGCCGTGGGTGCTCTACTGGCGGCAGTTCCGGTCACACCTGTCGCCCTGGTCGGCGCCGGCGCAGTCGGCGCTGCGGCTGGCGGTGGCGCTGGCCGCCGCGCGGGTGGTCGCCGGGAGCCTGGACCTCATGCACGGCTTCTGGGTCCTGCTCGCGACCCTCACCATCCTGCGGACCTCGGCCGTGGACACCCGCACGGCCCTGCGACCGGCGGTGCTCGGCACCACCGCGGGCGCCGTCGTCAGCGGCCTGCTGATGCTCGTGGCCAACCCGCCGATCATCTACGCGGTCGCCCTGCCGGTCACCATGGTGCTGGCCTTCACGATCGGACGCCTGTGGGGCGCGGCCTGGGCCCAGGCCATGTTCACCCTGCTGCTCACGTTCGTCTTCGCCCAGCTCGCGCCGCCCAGTTGGCGACTGGCCGAGGCCCGCCTGGAGAACGTCCTGCTCGGCGCCGCGATCGGCGTCCTCGCCGGGGTGGTCATGTGGCCGCGCGGCGCGACCCGCGACCTGAGCCGGAACACGGCCAGCTACCTCGCCGCCAGCGGCGACGCGGTGATCGAGACGGTCGAGGCGGTTCTCGGTGGCGACCGGCCCGGCCGGGCCCTGGCCCGCGCACGTCGGGCGATGGGCCTGGCCGACGCCTCCTACAACCAGTACCACTCGGAGCGGCACGACCCGTGGGCCCGCCACGTGGACTGGGAGGCGGCCCTGGCCGCCGGCCACCAAGCGGTGTACGGCGCGGAGGCGCTGCTGGCCCGCAACCCGCCCGGCGCGCTGGCCACGTGGCCCGACGCGGGTGCGCTGCTGCGGGATTCCGCCGGGCGGGTCCGGTCGGCGTACGACGACGCGGCGGAGCGGGTGACGCGCGGCGGCACCCCGCACCCGAACCTGCCCCGGAAGCGCGGCGTGGACGAGCTCGGCCGGACCCGGCCGCTGGTGGACGAACCGGGCGACGGGCGGCGGGTCCGGCACCTCGTGGAGGTCGACCTGTGGCTCGATGGTCTGGCCGACAGACTCGCCCGGCTCCAGCCGCCGGCAGGCGCGAACGGGTGAGCCGGCGGCCTACTCGAAGCGGGACGGGTCGCCGGCCCCGCGACGCAGGACCTCCGGCTCGTCCTGCGACAGGTCGATCACCGTGGTCGGCTCCTTGCCGCAGTCGCCGGCATCGATCACCGCGTCGACGAGGTGGTCCAGCCGCTCCTTGATCTCCCACCCCTGGGTCATCGGCTCGTCCTCGCCGGGCAGGATCAGGGTGCTCGACACCAACGGCTCCCCCAGCTCGGCCAGCAGTGCCTGGGCGACCGCGTGGTCCGGTACGCGCACCCCGACCGTGCGCTTGCGGGGATGCAGCATCCGGCGCGGCACCTCCCGGGTGGCCGGGAGGATGAAGGTGTAGCTGCCCGGCGTGGACGCCTTCACCAGGCGGAACACCGAGTTGCTGACCTTGACGAACTGGCCGAGCTGGGCGAAGTCCCGGCACACCAGCGTGAAGTGGTGCCGCTCGTCCAAGCGTCGGATCTCCCGGATCCGGTCCAGGCCCGCCTGGTTGCCCAACTGGCAGCCGAGCGCGTAGCACGAGTCGGTGGGGTAGGCGATCAGGCCACCGCCGCGGATCAGGTCGACGACCTGCCCGACGGCTCGCGGCTGCGGGTTGTCCGGGTGCACGTCGTAGTACCTCGCCATGCACCGAGACTAGTGCCGCCCGGAAGACCCGCCCGGCTGATCGGCGTATCAGCCGGGCGGGCCGCCACCCCGGCCGCGTGCCGGCCCGGGAGGCGGGCCGGCACGGCGGCGGCGAGGTCAGGCGGGGTACCGCTGGAGGGTCGGGGCGTCGTTGATGTCCGGGCCGAAGAAGCTGAACACGACGAGGTCGGTGTCGCCGGTGTTCTCCACGGTGTGCGGCGCGGTCGCCACGTCGTGGCTCACGAGCAGCTCGTCCCGGTCGGCGTCGCCGCCACGCACGTCGTGGCCGCAGTACCGCCCGCTGCCCGACCACACCAGGATCGAGTAGACGCCGTTCTCGGTCACGGTGTGCGTGGCGCCCGGCGGGACGACGAGCTTCTTCCCGCTGTACTTCGGCGTGTTGTAGAAGATCCACGACTCGCGGCCGTCCGACCCGTCGACCGGCCGCGGGGCGAGGTGGTTGTTCTCGTAGAAGAACGGGTCGCCGTTCAGCTCCCACTCCACGAAGTTGAGCGGGAAACGCTCGCCGTGCGCGTGCCGGTCCTCGGCGCGTACGTCGTGGAAGAGCAGCTCCTTGTCGATGATCCGGCCGGCGTTGAGGGCCTGGAACATGGCGAAGACGTCCGAGTCCTCCTGGAGCTCCACGGTCAGCGCCGTGCCCGGCCCGTGCAGCACCCCCGACGGCACCTGGAAGCCCTCGTCCGGCACCTGCAACTCGGCCCGCGAATGGCGCAGGATCAGGTCGTTGTTCCAGTCGACGAGGTACGGCAGCAGCACGTCGTACGCGCCCTCGCGCACGATCCACGGATGCACGCCGAAGAACGTCTCCGGGTGCGGGCCCATGTCGACCCCGGCCGGGAAGTAGTACGCCTCGTCCTTCGAGCGGCGGCCGACCAGCTCCGCGAAGCGCTGCGGCGGGTGGATGTGGAACGGGATGCGCGCGCCGTAGTCGAGCAGCTTCGCCAACCGCCCGAGCCCCTGCGGGTGGGTCGACGCGTACGCCGCACCCATGATCGCCGCCGGATCGGTGGAGACCGCGTCCCGCAGCGTCATCCGGGGCCGCCCGCCGGTGTCGACGATGTGACTGAGCCCCTCGTCCGGCGGGCCGACCCGGTTGTCCGCCTTGGTGGTCGAGCCCAGCCACCGCTCGCAGATGTAGCCCCGCTCGCCCACGTCGTACGCGTCCTCGGGCAGGCCGAACCGCCGGCCGGGCGGCACCAGGTCCCGCGCGACGAACGCCGGCGCGAGGCGGAACACTCCGCCGCCGTCGTTGAGCAGATCCTCGACCAGCTGTCGGGATGAACCGGCCGTCATCCCTGGACCCCGCAGATCGGGCCGCCCGGGACGAGCGTGCGCGGAAGCACCGGCGCGACGATCATGGACTGGGTGAGGACGACCGGGCCTGTCACCCGGTTCCGCGGCGTCCGAAACTTGATCACGCACCATGCTAGGCCGAGCCGGCGTACCCGTTCGCCGGAACCGGCGAGGACTGTGGCTTGCCCCACGGCGGCGGCCGTGGAACAGACCTTCTAGTCCTCGTCGAAGCAGAGGCAGAAGGGGTGCCCGGCCGGGTCGAGGAGTACCCGGACGTTCTCCTGCGGCTGGTCAGCGGCGAGCGACGCGCCCAGGGCGACTGCGTCGGCGACCGCGGCGTCGAGGTCGCCGACCTGGAAGTCAAGATGCATCATCGGGCGCTGCCGGCCGTCGACGGGCGGCCAGACCGGGGCCTGGTAGTCGGTGGCCTGTTGGAACACGAGGTAGACGCCGCCCTGGGCAGGGGCGACGATCGCGGTGCCGGGCTCCTCGTGGCCGATGGGCCAGCCGAGCAGGTCCGAGTAGAACCGCGCCAGGGCGCCGGGGTCGGGCGCCTCGACCGCGGCGCCCCACCACATGCCGGCCGTTCGAGATCGCATGCTCGCATCCTGCCGCACGGGACGATGTCACGCCTCGGCGCAGCACGCGTGCCGGCTCTCCTCGACGTAGTGCGGGTCGTGCCACCAGTAGCCGGCGTTGTCCGGGTGCGCGGGCAGCGGCGGCAGCACGGCGGTGGTCGGGGCGGCCATGATCCGTGCGGCCGCGAACGGGGCGAGCAGGTCGTCGACGCTGTGCAGCACGCCGTTGGCCATCGTGTGGCGGACGTTGGCGGCCTGGTCGATGTCGGCGAGCGGGTCCCCGCCGAGCACGACCAGGTCGGCGTACCTGCCGGGAGCGATCTGCCCGATCGGCTCCTCGAGGAACTCGCCTGGCGCCCGGGTGGCGGTCGTCAGCGCCTCGTACGGGGTCAGTCCGTACGCGACCATCGCCCGTAGGTTGAGGTGCAGGCTGACCGCGTTGAACGCGATCGGCGAGTCGGTGCCGGTCAGCACCCGCCCGCCGCCGCGGATCATCGCCGCAGCCTGGGCGACCTGCCGGGCCAGGTTCTCCCGGTTGGCCGTCTGGTCGGTGGTCTGCGCCGTGGTGACCGCGGCCTGCAGCGCCGCGTACTGCCAGGACGGGTAGAGGGTGCGCACCCGCCGGTCGGTGACCAGCGAGGTGTCCTCGCGCAGCAGCGTGTTGGCTCCGAACAGGGTCGGCGTTCGGGCGGCCCGGGAGGCGTTGAAGATGTCGATGACGTCCTGGTAGCCGGCGCCGATCGCGGTGACGGTGCGGGAGTACCCGAACCGGTTCGTGGCGCCGGTGTGCTCCATGCCGTCGCTGCCGAAGGCGAACGCCGGGTAGTGGTAGTGCGAGGTGGCGTGGATCCCGTGCCGGTGCGACCACTCGACCACCGCGCGCTGCCACCCCACCGGCAGCCGCACGTACGCCTTCATGAGGTCGTAGTCCAGCGCACCGGCCCGCTCCAGCTCCAGCGCCAGCTGCCGCTCGTCGAAGGTCGGGCGCATGAAGTTGTAGAAGATCCGGGGCCCGTCGACGGCCTCGCCGGTCGCGAAGTACCGGGGCCCGATCCGGGCTCCGGACTGGACCGACTCCCGCTCCTCCACCATGTGGTACGCGGGGCTGCCCGGCGAGCGGGTGGTGGTCACGCCGAGGGAGAGCCACAGCCGGTTCTGCCGCGCGCCGTAGGCGTAGCCCTGCATCTCCCGGTGGTGGTGCATGTCGATCAGGCCGGGGATGACCACGCCGTCGCGGGCGTCGACGATGCGGCCGTCGCGGCCGGGCCGGGTCGGTTCCACCGCGACGATGCGGTGCCCCTCGACCACCACGTCGACGTCGGCGCGCAGCCGCGGGCCGGCGCCGTCCCAGAGCCGGCCGGCGCGGATCACCGTACGCCCGCGGGGCCGGCTGTTGGTCCAGGTCAGACCCACCGGGACGGTACGCGGCGTTCCGCCGTCGGCGGACACGAGCCGCAGCCGGCCGTTGTTGAGGTAGAGCAGCCGGGTGGAGTCGCCGCTCCAGGTCGGTGCGTCGGTGACCTCGTGGGTCACCTGGCGGGGTGGGCCGGCGAACGTGCCGTCGGGGTGGACGTCGACCACCCAGAGCACACTGGCCACCACGAACGCCATCCGCTGGCCGTCGGGCGACCAGACCGGCCCGTCGTCGCCCCGGGTCTGGATCGACCGGTGCGGCATCGGGTCGAGGTAGCGGGCGGCGCCGGTGGCCCGCTCGACCACCAGGATCTTGCTCAGCCCTTCGCGGTAGCGCGCGGAGTAGGGCACCACGGCGGCGAGGGCGATGAACCTCCCGTCGGCCGACCAGGTGGGGCGGCCGGGCTCGAAGGTCGCGGCGAAGACCGGCTGCACGGTGCCCGACCCGACCTCGACGGTGTAGAGCGCGCCGTTCTGGTCGAGGAACGCGAGGTGCCCGCCGTCGGGCGACCAGGTCCCGGAGACGGCCGCGGCGTCCGGCAGGTTGGTGAGTTGCCGCTCCGCGCCGGTCCGCAGGTCGCGCACCCAGATGTCCAGCTTGCCGCCCCGGTCGGTGGAGTAAGACAGGTACCGGCCGTCGGGGGACCAGGCCGGGTCGCACGTCCACCACTGGTCGCGGGTGAGCGGGCGGGGCGGCTGCCCGATCGTCATGAGCTGGATGTCGTTGAGCGCCCGGAACGCCACCTGCCGGCCGTCCGGGGACAGCACCGGGCTGCCGATGCCGACCACCGGCCGGCGGGCGGTCGAGTCGAAGTCCCGCCGGCGCTTGCGGTAGCGGGGGGTGGCCACGGTGACCGGGGCGACGAAGCCGATGTCGTGGCGGCGGTCGGCGTCGAGCCGGCGACGGCGGATCCGGCCGTCCGCGGTGTAGACGAACTCGCGGTCGGAGCGCCAGGAGACCCGGAACGGGTACGCGTCCTCGCCGGTGACCAGGGCCGCGTCGGAGCGCCACAGCTCGCTGCGGCCGTCCAGCAGCCGGTGGTAGACCAGGTCGCCGCCGTCGGGCGTCCACGCGGGGCTGTGCAGGACGGCGCCGGCCGGGGCGGTCACCGCGGTGGTCCGGGCGCCGCTGGCCAGGTCGACCACGTCGATGCGGGTGTTGGCGACGACGAACGCGATCCGGGTGCCGTCCGGCGACCAGGCCGGCTCGTACTCCTCGACGGCGGTGTCCGCCACCGCGGTGATCTCGCCGCTGGCCAGGTCGAGCAGGTGGATGCCGTAGCTGCCGGTCCGGTCCGACGAGAAGGCGAGGCGCCGCCCGTCCGGCGAGAAGCGCGGCTCCCGGTGGTCGTACGGGCCGCGGGTGAGTTGCCGCAGCCCGGACCCGTCGGGGCGGATCAGCCACAGGTTGAAGGCACCGTCGCGGTAGGACTGGAAGGTGATCGTCGAGTTGTCCGGCGCCCACTCCGGCTGGGCGATGTCGTACAGGTCGCTGGTGAGCCGGCGGGCCGGGCCGCCGGAGGCCGGCAGCACCCACAGCACGCTGACCAGGTCCATCGCGATCATCCGGCCGTCCGGGGAGAGCTGGGCGGCGACGTCGGTGCCCTGCCGCAGCGGGACCCGCCGCTCGTCGGGTCGGCGGTCGTCGCCCGACGCCCGGGCCGGGTCCGCCGCCGCGATCCCGCTCCCCGCCAGTGCCGCCGCGCCGGCCGCTCCCGCCAGCAGATCCCGTCTCCGGACGCCCGTCATGATGCCTCCCCGTCGAAGCCACTGATCGAACAGCATTGATACTCGTCAGTGGGGTCGGTCCGGCGCAGCTCCTGGTCGGCGGCGAGCGGTCAGCGGCCGTGCGGCAGCGGCGACCGGCCGGTTGCGTACGGAAAGCGGTCGATGAAGTTTTCCTTCACCGGCCACCGGGCCGCCCCGGGCCGGCGTCGGCCCCACCACGCTCTACCGGCACTTCCCCACGAAGGAAGACCTGATCGAGGCCGTCCTCGACGACCTCGTCACGGCGCCGGCGATCGCGCCGACGAACACGCCCAACGCCTCATCACCGCCGTCGTCGGCCCCGCCACCGACCGGCTACGGGAGGCCGGCGGCCTCCGCGCCGACATCACCGCCGAGGACATCGCCGCGTTCGTCCGCATGCCCCTCACCGCGTACCGGGACGAGGCCCGCGCGAAGGCCATCGAGGTCATGCTCGACGGCCTGACCAGCCAGCCAGGGACCGATCCCGCCGGCCGGTCGTGAGGCCGCCCGCCGCCGCGCACACCTCGCCGACGGGCCATCGACCGTCGCCGCCAGCGCCTACGCTTGCCGGATGATCGTGCGTACCCGCTGGACCATGCCGCACCCGCCGGACGTGCTGTGGCCGGCGCTGTGCGATTCCCGCATCGAGCTGCAGCCCCGGTGCCCGGCGTTCTACCTGGGCACGCCCCGACCCACCGAGTGCCGCCTGCCGGACGGGCCCGGTGCGGTGGGCGCGGACCGGCAGTGCGTCTCGGAGCAGGGTGTGGTGCGGCAGCGGATCACCCAGTGGGAGCCGCCGGCGCGGCTGGCGTTCCACATGGAGTCGACCGACCTGGGTTTCCACCGGTTCGTGGACCATCTCGGGGACGTGTTCGACCTGACCCCGTCGGGTGGCGGCACGGTGGTGACCCGGACGACGACGGTGACGGTTCGCGGGTTCGGTCGCGCCGCGCTCTATCCGGCGTTGTTCGTCGGGTTGAAGTCGGTGCACCGCTTCGTGTTCCGCAACTGGCAGAAGATGGCGTTGTCGCCGCCCTCGGCAAACTGACCGGCGGCGGTCGTCGCCTTCTGGGTGGCGTGCCACTCCGCATGGTCGGCGCGCCGCCTCTGCGACAGGTCAGAGGTTGTAGCCGCCGGAGACCTCGATGTTCTGCGCGGTGATCCAGCGCCCCTCGTCGCCGACCAGCGCCGCGATCAGCAGGCCGATGTCGTCGGGTTCGCCCACCCGGCCCAGGGCCGTCTTCGCCGCGAGAGCCGGGATGACCTCGGGGAAGCGCGCGAAGGCGTTGTCCGCGAGGCGCGTACGGGTGGAACCGGGCGCGACGGAGTTGACCCGAATGCCACGCGTGCTGAACTCCTTCGCCATCGAGCGGGTCAGCGTCGTGAGGCCGCCCTTCATCGTCGCGTACGCGGAGTAGCCCGGCTCCAGGCCGGAGAGCAGCGCCGAGTTGCTGGTGACGTTGACGATGGCCCCACCGTCGACCATCAGCGGCAGCAGGGTCTGGGTCAGGAAGTACGGCCCCTTGAGCAGGACCCGCACGAACCTGTCAAACAAATCCTCGGAGGTGTCCTCGAACATCGACATCTGTGCGAACCCGGCGTTGTTGACCAGCGCGTCGAACGTGTCCCGCTGCCACGTGTCGCGCAGCGCCGCGACGACGGACTCCCGGAAGGCCGCGAAGGTGTCGGACCGGCCCAGCTCCAGCGGCAGCGCGACGGCCGTCCCGCCGTCCTTCTCGATGCGCGCCACGGTGTCCAGCGCTCCGGACTCGTTGCTGCTGTAGGTCAGGATGACTCCTGCGCCACGGTCGGCGATCTGGGTGGCCGCGCTCTGCCCGATACCGGAGCTTCCGCCGGTGACGACTGCGATCCGCATGTGGTCCGCCTACCTGTTCGTTCGTGGAGCTTCCCGCGCTCCCCTGGGATGTGGACCATTCCATGGGACCACCGTGAGCAGGAGGATCGGTAGAACGATGCTCCTGGCCTCTTGCCTGATCCTCTCCCGGCCGCGAGCCGCCGTCCCTCACCTCGACGGGGTGGCCGGTTCCGGCTCGCGACCGCGCGCGCGGCGCAGGTCCGCGACGGCCACCCCGAGCAGCACCGCGGTCGCGGCGCCGGCGGTGGCCAACGGCGGCACGTGCCACAGTGCCGGGGCGAGCACCCCGAGCGCCACGAAGCCGGCGACCCGGGAGCGGGAGACGCGGCTGAACACCTGGAACTCGAGGGCGGCCCGCCCCGCCAGGAACAGCGCGGGGCCGCCGAGGATGGCGAGCAGCCACATCGGCTCGGGTGCGGCGAGGGGCTCGGAGACGCTCAACTCGTAGCCCACTCCGGACACGACGATGCCGATGATCATCGCCAGGTGGCTGAACGCGACGGCGAAGCCGAGCCAGGACGGATTCGCCGCGCCACCGATGGCGTCGGTCAGCAACCGTCCGGCCCGCTGGAAATAGACCTGCCAGAACAGCACGGTTCCGGCGAGCCCCAACGCGAAACCGGCCGTTTCCGGCAGGAGGAAGGAGCCGCCACTGAACGCCACGCCGATCGTGAAGATCATCTCCCCGAGCGCGATCAGCAGGAACTGCTGGTACCGCTCGGCCAGGTGGCCGGCCACGACCGGCTGGGAGGTGATCCGGTCGCGGCCCAACCGCGGAAGCGGGAAGCCCCACGTGGCACCGAGGTAGTCCAGCAACACGGCACAGACCCAGAGCACCGCGCGCAGTGACACGTCCGGCGCCAGCGCGCCCACGATCCACAGTGGTCCGGAGAGGAGAGACCAGACCAGGGCTCGTGCCGCTGACCGGCCCTGTGGCCCGCGGGTCGCGAGCCCGTAGTACAGCACCCGAGCGACCTGTCCGCCCACGTACGCCGTGGTGAACACGAGCGCCCGGTCGGTGAAACCCTGCGGCACGGCGACGGCCATCACCATGCTGCTGACCATCGTGATCAGCAGCACCACCCGAATGACCGGCAGCTCCGGGTCCATCCGGCTGGTCGACCAGACCGTGGTCGACCACATGTGCCAGAGCGCGAGAAGGATCAGCACCGTCACGCCGACGTCCGTGAAGGGCAGGTGCTCCTCTGCGGTGATGTCGTCGATCAGGCGTTGGGAGATCCGGGTCAGCGCGAACACGTACACGAGATCGACGAGCAGCTCGAGGAACGTCGGCCGTTCCGGGTTGGCGGCCCTGCGCAGGGCCTGGACCTCGGTCATCGGTCGGCCTCGTCCGCGGTCGGACCTCGCACCGCCACACGCCTCCTTCGCCCCGGTGATCCCACAGGGGTGAACGAGTCACTGGCCGGTCACGGCCCGGGAGGTTGGCGACGTCCGTGCCTAGTGGATGCCGTTCGTGTACGTCAGGGGCACGTCGGCGGCGGCGTTCCGGTCGACCGTCACCTGCCGCTCGGGCGTGAACCGGTAGCCGGGCACCGGCTCGCCCCGCACCAGGTACGTCCCCGGGTCCACCGGGACCGTCAGCCGGCCGTCCGGACCTGAGCTACCCCGGGCCACGAAATCCCTGCCGGTGGCGCGGATTTCGAACCCGGTGCCGGGCCGGGGCTTCGGGTCGCACCGCGGGTTCGGGCTGACGGGGGCCGGCGGGCACTGCTCGCCGAGTTGGGTGATGATGCGTAGGAGGCTTCGGCCGGCCGGCACGGTCGCCGGCGGGTCGCCGCCCGCGACGCGGGCCGGCGTGCTGCCGCCCGGGATGGTCGCCGGCGTCCTGGCGCCCGGTGTGCCGGTCGGGCGCGGGCCGTTGTCCGCGGGCGCGTCACACCCCGCCGCCAGCAGCAGGCCGGCCGCGACGACCGCCATGACGCTCCGTCGGATCGCCATACCTCGACTGTACGACTCACACTGGGTGGCCGGCGGCGACGACCAGCGGGCGCGCGAGGCCGTGCCTCACCGGCCGCCGCGGCTGGCGTCCGTCAGCTGGGCGCCGGTCACCGGTGCGGGGAGAGCGCCGAGCAGGAACCGGTCCGGCCGCACCACCGTGACGGCGGGCCGTCGCGGCGCGGGCAGCGTGCCGTCGGGATCCTCGATGACCGTGCAGCCGGCTCCGACGGGCGTCTCCCCGGCCGGCACCGCGACCGCCAGGACGACTGCCCGCCGGTCCGCGATCCACGCGCGGGCGTCCGCGTCCAAGTGGTGGCGCGGGTCGCCGCCGTGTCCGATGACCGCCCAGCGGTTGCCGAGGAGGTCGTCGAGGCGGACCTCGCCGTCCGGCGTACGGACGCGGGCGTCGGGCAGCAGCCGGCCGGCCCCGGGATGGCGACCGGCAGCCCCCCGTGGAAGGCGCCGCGCGGGCTGGGCGCGCTCGGCGCGGCGACTGACGAACGCCTCCACGCCGGGCACCGCGCCGACGGTACGCAGCACCGCGCGCAGCACCCCCGACGCGACGCGGCTGCGGGTCTGCACGACCCGGCCGGCCCGCAGCGCCATCAGGGTGGTGGCGCGCACGTCGGGGCGCCGCTCCCGCTCGTACCCGTCGAGCAACGACTCGTCGTCGAGTCCCTGCGCGACCTGCGCGAGCCGCCAGGCGAGGCTCGCCGCGTCGCGGATGCCGCTGCCGAGGCCCTGCCCGACGAACGGCGGCATGGAGTGCGCGGCGTCCCCGGCCAGCAGCACCCGGCCCCGGCGCCACCGCGCGGCCTCCCGGGCGTGATACGTGAACACGGCGGCGCGGCGGACCTGGACGCGGTCGGGGTCCAGCCACGCCGCGATCAGCTCCCGGACGGTCGCCTCGTCGGCCATCCGCTCCGGGTCCTCCCCCGGCAGCAGCATCCACTCCCAGCGTCGGGCTCCCGGCCGCGACATCGTCACCAGGGGCCGACGCGGGTCCAGCACGAACGACATCGTGGGCGGCGCGCCGGCGTCCCCACCGGTCGTGGCGTCGACGACGAGCCAGGGCTGGGGGAAGCTCACCCCCTCGTACGGCACGTCGAGCAGCCGACGGACGGTGCTCGACGCCCCGTCGCACCCGACGACCCACCCGGCGCTGATCCGGGTGCCGTCGTCGAAGGTGACCTCGACGTGGCCGTCGCCCTGCGCGATCGCCACCACGGACCGACCGGGACGCAGCTCCACACCCGGCAGCGCGGACAGCCCCGCCCGCAGCGCCGCCTCCAGTCCCGGCTGGTCGATCAGGGCGGGCTGCGGCGAGCCGGGGCCGGCATCGGGGACGTCGACCGTGAAGAGTGGCCGGTGGTCGGGCGCGAGCACCTGGGAGCGGCGTACGCCGACCGCCCAGCCGTCGGTGTCGGCGAGGCCCGGCACCTGGCGCAGGATCCGGGTGACCTCGGCGTCCAGGGTGGCGGCGCGGGGGCGGGGATACGGCTCCTCGTACCGCTCGACCACCACGACACGGGCGCCGTGCCGCCCGAGGAGCGCGGCCAGCACCCCGCCGACGGGTCCGCATCCGACGACGAGCACGTCGACGGTGTCGCCGTCGTCGTTCATCGCCCGCTCCCCCGATCCGCTCGGCCGTCCCGACGCGTCGACTCTCACCAACCTGCCGGCGCCGGGGTTACTGCTCCAGCATGATCGCCGCCCGGTGGCGTGGGCGCGGTCAGTCGCCCCGCACGCTGAACTCGTTGCCGTCGGGGTCGGCCAGCATGACGGCGCCGTCCGCGCCGACCTCGACCGAGGTGGCGCCGAGGGAGATCAGCCGGTCGACCTCCGCCTGCTGGTCGCCGGCGGCCGGGGCGAGCTCGAAGCGCTGCCGGTTCCGCCCCTTCTTCGGGGCTACGGGCGGGCCTCCCCACGCGACCTTCGTGCCGCCGCGCGGTGACTGGATCGCGGTCTCCTCATCCTGGTCCCACACCAGCGGCCAGCCCAGCGCCTCGCTCCAGAAGAGGCCGACCGCCCGGGTGCCGTCGCAGGCGAGTTCCCCGAGAGGACCGCAGCCGGCGAGGAAATTGTTGCCCGCCTCGATCACGCAGAACTCGTTGCCCTCGGGGTCGGCCAGGACGATGTGCTCCTCCTCGGGGAGCTGCCCGACGTCCAGGTGGCCGGCGCCGAGCTTCAGCGCCGTCGCCACCGTCTTCTCCTGGTCGTCGGGGGCGGTGCTGGTCAGGTGAAGGTGCAAGCGGTTCGGCCCCACCTTCTCCCCGGGGTTCGGAACGAACCGGAGGCCGGGCTGGGTGTCCCCGCCCGGCAGGAGCGGCCCACCGGCGTCCTCGACGATCTCCCGGCCGAGCAGGCCGGCCCAGAACTGCGCCAGACGAGCCGGGTCGTGCGCATCGAAGGTCACCGTCAGCAGAGGCGAGAGCATCACCGCACGATAGACACGGGTCAGCACGACAACAAGGCGTTTTCGAGCGGGCCGAAGATACGGCGGGTGGCGCGGGGCGGGCGGCCGGCTCAGGCGAAAGACCGGGCGTCGACGGGGCGCATCGTGCCAGGATGCTCGGCATGTCTGCTCGCGCGCTGAGCTTCGGACTGGTGGCGGAAGCCTACGAACGGTTCCGGCCGGGATATCCCGAGGAGCTTTTCGACCTGGTGATGACGTACGCCGGCCAACCCGTTCGATCTGCCCTCGAAATTGGCGCCGGGACCGGCAAGGCGACCCGACTGTTCGCCGGGCGCGGGATCACGGTCACCGCGACCGAGCCGGACGGAGCCATGCTCGCCGAGCTGCGTAAGCACGTGCCCGCGAACGTCGACCTTGTCCAGGCCGCGTACGAGGACCTGCGACCAGTATCGAGCTACCGGCTGGTCTATGCGGCGGCGGCGCTGCACTGGACGAACCCGCAGGGGCGGTGGTCGCGCATGGCCGCGCTCCTGGAGCCGGGTGGGATGTTCGCCTCGTTCGGCGGACCACTGCAGCTGGCCGACCCGGCTGTCGAGGAAGCGGTGCGCGCGGCCCGGGCACCGTTCCTGGACAGCGACGACGTTCCGTCTCCGGATGGGACGCCGCCGGAGCATGACATGCAATGGCCGGGCTCGGAGCTTCAACGGTCCGAGTGGTTCGCCGACGTCCAGCAGTCGGTGATCGAGCGGCGTCTGACGATGAGCGCCCGCGACTACGTCGGCCTTCTGTCGACCGTCTCGGCCTACCTCGAACTGCCGGCCGCCGCGCAGGAGCGGGTGTACGGCCGGATCCTGCGGGTCCTGCCGGAGACCGTCGAGGTCGCCGCCGACATCACCGCCCACCTCGCGCGTCGGACCCGCGAGCCATAGCGCCCCCATGCGGGCTACGGCAGACAGCGAGCCGTTGGCTCCGGACGCGCCGGGTGCGAGACTGGCCTCCTTCCACCGAAGGGCTGGGGGTATGCGGATGAGAGCGGTCGTGTACGACCGTTACGGGCCTCCGGACGTGTTGCGGATCGACAATGTGCCCACGCCGTCCCCCGCCGCCGGGCAGGTGCTCGTCAAGGTCGCGGCGACCTCGATCAATCTGAGCGACTGGGAGACCCTGCGCGGCTCGCCGCTGTACTCGCGCATCGGTGGGCTGCGCTCCCCAGCTCGCCGGATCCTCGGCTCGGACATCGCCGGATGGGTCGAGGCGGTCGGCCCGGCCGTCACCCGGTTCCATCCCGGTGACGAGGTGTACGGCGACAACCTCATGCTCAAGGGCGGCTTCGCCGAGTACGCGATCGCCCCTGAGTCGGTGCTGGCCCGCAAGCCCGCGGCGCTGACCTTCGCCGAGGCGTCGACGATTCCGCAGGCGGGCGTGATCGCGTGGCAGGGGACCGAGGGCGCCCGACCCGGGCAACGGGTCCTGATCAACGGGGCCGGCGGCGGCTCCGGTTCGTTCGCGATCCAGCTCGCCAAGCGACTCGGTGCCCGGGTGACCGGCGTCGACAACGCGGGCAAGCTCGACTTCATGCGGTCGGTCGGCGCGGACGAGGTGATCGACTACCGCAGCCAGGACTTCACCCGCGGCGGCCCGTACGAACTCATCCTCGATCTGGTCGCGCACCGGTCGGTGTTCGCCTACCGCCGGGCCCTGGCCACCGGTGGCCGCTACCGGTGCGTGGGCGGGTCGGTTCCGGCGCTGCTGCGCGTACTGACAGTCGGCTTCGTCGCCGGTCGGCTCACGCGCCGCCGGCTGGGCGTGCTCGCCGTCAGGGAGGGGCCGGCGCACTTCGCGCCGGTGGCCGATCTCTGCGTGGCGGGTGACCTCGGCATCCACATCGACCGCACCTTCACCCTCGACGAGGTGCCCGAGGCATTGGCGCACGTCGGCGAGGGACGCGCCCTCGGCAAGGTCGTCGTGACCGTGAGCTGACCCCGCTTCGTTTCAATGCCCGGATGGACGCCGACGCGGTCGCGGTCGCGGTCGCGGCCACCCGGCCACTGCGCCCTGCCGGCGAGCAAGCCCTCTCAGCTCAGCGGCGGGCGCCGGCGCCCGGTGGCGGTCCGGTGTCCGCCGGCGCGACGGCGGCGAACCGGGCCGGCGGCAGGCCGGACACCCCGACGTCGGCCGTGAACACCGCTCCCGACAGGTCTGCGCCGTCCGACCGGGCGGTGGTCACGAACATCCGCCGCAACCCCGGGCCACCGAACGCCAGATTGCTGACCAGCGGGACCGGCAGTCGCAGCGCCCGGTCCGGCGCGAGGTCGGCGGTGTGCCGCACCAGCAGTCCGGATCCCCAGAGCGCCACCCACACCCCGCCGGCCGCGTCCACGGTGAGCCCGTCGGGGTGGTCGACCCGCACCGACGCGACCGGGCGGCCGTGTGCGTACGCGGTGACCGTGCCGGCGAACGTGTCGGCGTGGTAGAGGATGCTCCCGTCGGGGCTGGTGTCGACGCCGTTCGACGCGCCGATGCCGGCGGCGACCACGTGGTGGCGCAGGTCCGGCCCGACCGAGTGGAGGACGCCGCGGTGGGCGCGGGTGCGGTCGATCGGCCCGACGTACAGGCGGCCGTCGCGCCCGCAGACCGCGTCGTTGAGCGCCAGGTCGGCGGGGCCGGGCAGGGTGAGCAGCGGGCGGAACGCGCCGTCGCCGGGGTCGAGGTCGCCGAGGTCGCGGCCGGAGATGCCGAGCCAGCCGCCGTCGGCGCGTGGCACGACAGCGCTGATCGGCCGGTCGCAGCGGGTGCCGTGGGCGGCGGCGCCGGCCGGGTCGACGGTCCAGAAGGTGCGGCCGGGAACGTCGACGAGGTGCAGCCGCCCGGTCGTGTCGTCCCAGACGGGGCTCTCACCGAGCGTGCAGCGCACGTCGCCGAGCACCGCCCACTCGACGTCGTCGGGGGTCGTCACAGCCATCGGGCCCGCAGGTCGGGGCGCAGCCACGCGGCGGGGGACGCGATGGACAGGCCGCCGTCCACCGGGAGCACGGCGCCGGTGACGAAGTCGGCGGCCGGGGAGGCGAGGAACGCCACCGCGGCGGCGACGTCCTCGGGCCGGCCGACGCGGCGCAGCGGGTAGCCCTCGGTCACGCCGGGCAGGTCGGCGTGGCCGATCATGCCGGGCGCGACCGCGTTGACCCGGACGCCGGCCGGCCCGTACTCGAGGGCGAGTTGGCGGACCAGCCCTTCGACGCCGGCCTTCGCGGCGGCGTAGCCGGGCAGGCCGGGCGCGGCGAGGGTCGCGTTGACCGAGCTGACCGCGACGACGGCCGCGCCGCGCGGCAGCAGCGGCAGCGCCGCCCGCAGCACGTAGAACATGGAGGAGAGGGTGGCGTCGAGGGCGATGCGCCACTGGGCGTCGGTGGTGCGGGTGGCGGGAGCGACCGGCATGACCGCGGCGGCGGGCACCACGACGTCGAGCCGGCCGAGGATGCGGTGCGCCTCGGCGACGGTGGCGGTGGCCGCGTCCGGGTCGGCGCAGTCGGCGACCAGTTCGGCGGTGAACGCGGGATCGGAGTGCGGGTCGAGGGAGACGCCGACGACCCGGTCACCGGCGTCGGTGAACGCGCGCCCGATCGCGGTGCCGATCGGTGAGGACGCGCCGACGACGAGCACGCCCCGGCCGCTCATCCGCCCAGCCCGAGGTCGGCGAGGATGGCGGTGAGCGAGTCGTGGCCGGCGGCGTCGAGCGGGCGGGCCGGTGAGCGGACGGTGGCGTCGGCGATCAGGCCGCGGCGTACGAGGACCTCCTTGTGCACGGCCCAGGCGATGCCCGGTTGCAGGCCGAAGAGGATCAGCGGCAGCAGGCGGCGGAACGCGGCGCGGGCGTCGGCGTGCCGGCCGGCGGTCCAGTCGGCGAGGACGGGTGCCAGCAGGTCGGGGAATTCGCAGGCGGGCATGGTGCCGACCGCGCCGCGGGCGTACTCCTCGAGGCTGAACTGGGCGTTCTGCCCACCGAGGACGGCGAAGCTGTCGTCGGCGCGGGCGGCGACCACGGCGGCGACCTTCGGCGCGGTCGGCGGGGACTCAACCTTCACGGAGGTGACGCCGTCGAGCTTGCCGAGCTCGGCGATGAGCGCGGGCGCCATGGTGACGCCGGTGGCGCCGGGCGCGTCCTGGACCATGACCTCGACGCCGGCGGCCGAGGCCACGTCGCCGTAGAAGGTGAGCAGCTGGTCGGGGGTCGGTTTGACCATGAACGGGGGCAGCACCATGAGCGCGGTGGCGCCGCCGGCCACCGCGGCGTCGGCCTGTTCGATCGCGGTGACGGTGGACGTGCCGTTGACACCGGCCACCACCGGGACGGCGCCGGCGACCACCTCGGTCACCGTGGCGAGGATCCGCGTCCGCTCGTCGGTGGTGAGCGCGAAACCCTCGCTGGCCATGCCGAAGACCGCGACGCCGGTGACACCGCTGGCGAGTTGGAACTCGGTGAGCCGGCGCAGGCTGGACAGGTCGAGGGCGCCGTCGGGCCCGAACGGGGTGGCGAGGATCGGCACGAGGCCGTGCACGGTGTGGGGCACTCAGGACTCCTTGGCCAGGGCGTGGACCGTCTCGGCGTCGACGTCGACGCCGAGTCCGGGTCCCGCGGGCAGGTCGAACGCGGCCGGGTGCAGGGGCACCGGCCCGGTGAGGATGCGCGACCCGACCTCGGTGGAGGTCGGCTGGTACTCGAACGCGGCGAGGTCGGCGACCGCCGCGGCGACGTGCAGGCCGGCGGCGAGGGAGACGCCCAGGCCGACGGAGTGGTGGGGTGCGACGGGCAGGTGCCGGGCGGCGCACAGCTCGGCGATCGCCATCGCCTCGGTGATGCCGGTACGGGCCACGTCCGGCTGGGCGATCCGCAGCGCCCGCGCGTCGAGCCACTGCGCGAACTCGTACCGGTTGCGCAGGGTCTCCCCCACCGCGATCGGCACGGTGGCGCGGGCGGCGAGTTCGGCGTGGCCGGCGACGTCCTCCGGGGCGAGCGGCGCCTCCAGGAACCAGGCGCCCCGGTCGGCGAGGCCGCGGGCCAGGGCCACCGCCTCGTCCACCGCGTACGCCCAGTGCGCGTCGACGGCGATCCGCAGGTCGGGCGCGGCGTCGCGGACCGCGTCGACGGTGGCGAGGTCGGCGGCGACGCCGTTGCCGAGGTGCAGCTTGACGGCCGCGGCGCCGCGGTCGGCCCAGTCGCGGGCCAGCGCCGCCCGTTCCGGGTCGGTGGGGCGGGGCAGCCCGGAGACGTACGTGGGCAGCCGGGTGCGGAACGCGCCGCCGAGCAACTGGGCGACGCCGAGGCCGCTCAGCCGGCCGGCGAGGTCCCACAGCGCGATGTCGACGGCGGCGAGCGCGTCGGCCTGGTGGCCGACGAGGTGCCCGCGTTCACGCATCAGGTCACGTAGCCGGTGCCAGGCCGGGCGCGGCGCGGTGGCGTCCATGCCGACCAGCACCGGCGCGAGGAGCAGGTCGACGATGGCGGCCGGCACCTCGGGCGCCACCGGGGCCAGCGCCTCCCCCCACCCGGTGGTGCCGTCCTCGGCGACCACCTCGACCAGCATCGTCTCGTACCGGGCGGAGTAGAGGCTGCGCCACGGCTCGCGGACCTCGTAGCCGCCGCCGATGACGCCGCCGTCCCGCTTCGGCCCCAGGTACGCCTCGTCGGCCTGGACCTTCAACACGTGGGTGCGCACCTCGCGGACCCGCATCACGCCTCCGTCCCGCAGGCCAGCCGCACCGGCCGGGACCGCCGGTCGCCGACCTGCACGACGTAGGTGAACGCGGCGGACACGTCGTCCACCGGCACGGTCCACTCGGTGGGCAGCACGTCGCGGTCGAGGTGCCGCCAGGTGGCGCCGTCGTCGAGCGACCAGTGCAGGGTGGCCGGTTCCCGGGTGGCCGCCTGCACGTGGGCGTGGTAGCGGCTGCCGTCCGGCTTGGGGATGAGGATGCCGCGGACCGCGCCGTCCGGCCCGTCGCCGAATTGGTGGGCGCCGACCGGCGCGGCGGCGCGGTGCAGTGGCACGTCGAGTGCGAGGCCGTACACGATGACCGCGGTGATGCCGTGCCCGGACACGTCGACGGTGAGCCGGTGGTCGACCACCACGGTCTCCTGCGGCGCGCCACGGTCGTGGATCACCGCGGCCCGGTACGGCTGGCCGGGGGCCATGGGCACGCGGGCCGGGTCGAGGGTGACGGTCACGGTGGTCGGGGTGGCCGCGGCGTTGGTGAGGCTCAGGCACAGCCGGTCCCCGCCGTCGGCGGCGATCCAGTTGACCTGCTCGGTGTCCAGCCGCACCAGGCCCTTCGGCAGCCACAGCCAGACCCCGTCCTCGCCGTGGAACCGGCCGGGCGCGTGGCCGTGGACGCGGTAGGCGAACCAGACGTAGGTCTGCTCGAACACGCCGGGGAAGGAGATGGCGCCGCCGGAGCGGGTCTCGTGCTCGGCGACCAGGTAGTCGACGGTCATGCCGAGCTGGGCGGGGGCGTGGTGGTAGTAGATCGTGGTGTTCCCGAACGGCCCGGTGTACGGGAAGTCGGGGCGGAGGTGGTGCACGGTGAACTGCCGGTAGTAGTAGCCGGGGTAGTTGGTGAACCGGCCGACCAGCGCGTTGTGCGCGACGTCGCGCAGCAGGTCGTCGCCGCTGTGCGCGGCGAGCCGGAGCAGGAACGGCGCCCAGGCCGGGTTGAGGGTGAAGCCGTTGAACCGGTACGTGTTGACCGCCTCGATGCCCAACCCGGTCGGTGACACCTGCCAGGCGGGCACCTGCTCGTCCGGCACGTCGTCGGCGGGGTATTGGTACAGGGCGGCGGGGTCCCACCAACCGGTGAGTTCGATCTGCCGGTCGACGAACAGCGGCCGCTGCGGCACGGTCACCGTGCCGTCGGGCACCGGTCGGGCGAACACCATGGTGACGAACCGTTTCGCCTCCCGGTACGCGGCGTCCAGGTAGCGGCGCCGGCCGGTCTCCTCGTACATCTCCAGCAGTTCGACCCAGGCGCGGCAGTAGTAGACGGCGAAGTCGTGCGGGTCGGCCTCGCCGCCGTACGGCTGGTCGAGTTCCTCGGCGACGTACCGGTCGGCGGCCTCCTCGGCCTGTTGCCGCAGCTTCGCGTCCCCGGTCATCCGGTACGCGGCCAGCGGCGCGCTGATCGGGGTGCGCTTGAGCCAGTAGTCCTGCGTGTCCAAGGCGGACAGCGCCAGGTCCCGCGCGGCGGTGAGCGCGCCCCGGGACAGTGTGTGCAGCGGGGCGAGGGCGGGCGCGCCGAACGGCGTGCCGCACAGCGCGTTCCTCGTCGGGTCGCCGTAGACGGTGGCGTCCTGGCGCGGCGTCCAGCCGTAGCCGTTGCGGGACAGGTGGAACTCGACCGTGGGCAGCGCGCGGCGCTCGTACAGCTCGTCGTCGCCGGTCAGCAGGTACGCGCCGAGCAGCACCGAGGTGGTGGTGGCCCGGACCGCCTGGTCGTTCTCGATGTCGATGAAGCCCTTGGCCCGACTCCACCAGCCGCTCGGTGAGCCCTGGTAGTCGACCCGGTCGTCGGCGGTCGGGCCGGCCTTCATCAGGTCGATGAGGTGGTGCACGGTGTCGGTGAGCGAGGCGTGGACGTTGCGCCGGTACGCCGTGTAGCCGTACTCGCCGCGCAGCAGGTCGCGGTAGGCGTCGTACAGGTCGGCGTGGGCGGCGTACACCCCGACGGTGAACCGGTACGGCTCGCCGGCGCGCCGGTCGGCCCGCCGGCCGTACTGCGGGGCGTAGAGGGTGGGCTGCACGGCGCCGTCGGGGGTGCGCAGGCTCATCCCGAACGGCTGGTCGTCGTCGCCGCGGGCCGACTCGTACTCGAACGGCAGCTCGGACGCGGGGGCGAACAGGCCGGTGGTGACCGGTCCGCGCTGCACCAGGCACATCGGCGCGAACAGCTCGTCGCGGCCGACGGACGCCGGCCCCCCGACCATCCGGGCGTGCCGCAGCGGCCCGCACAGCACCTCGTCGACCTCGTCGTCCGGCGCGGCGGCGAACGCCCGGTAGGCGACCACGAACCGGCCGTCGACGCGCGGGACCAGCTCGATCGTCGCGCTCGGGTGCCGGCCGGCCAGCCGCCAGGTGACCGTGAGGGAGAACAGCTCGCCGTCGCCGTGCAGCCGCACCGCGTCCGGGCCGAGCGGCTCGACGGCGTCGAACCAGACGGGGTGCGCGTCGAGGGTCCGCTGCGGGTCGCGGCGGCTGCCGTTCTCGCCGTGCAGCACCACCCACCGTTCGCCGAGCGGTTCGCCGACGCGTTCCCAGCCGTGTCCGTCCCGGATCAGCAGGTGCGTGGCGTACCCGGACCGGTCGTCGCCCCGGACGGCCGTGACCTCCAGACGGTACGCGGCGCCCTCGACCGCGGTGAACGGCTGCACCAGCGCGGCGGCCGGGTCGGGGGCGGCGGAGGGGCGGCCGACGGCGGGGACGGCGCGGGGGCCGAGGTCGACCACCTCGACCGGGGCGAACCCGGCGGCTGTCGCCACCGCCGTGACGCCGACGCCGCCGCCGTCGAGCGGATCGGGGTCGGTGACGGTCGTCGCGACGCGCCCGTCGACCGCGACGGTGATCCGGCCGTCGGCGACGGTGACCTCGACGGGTAGCCACCGGTCGAAGTCGAAGGCGCAGATGTCGTCGGCGAGCAGTTCGTCGTGCCCGTCGGCGTGCCGCAGCACCGACAGGTACCGCACGCCGGTGCGCACCCGCAGCCGGATCGCGTACCACCGGTCGGGGTCGGCGTTGAGGCGTAGCTCGGCGGCGCTGACGTCGGCGCCGTGCCGTGGCTCCGGCAGCCGGAGCGCGGCGCGGACCGCGTAGTTGCCGGTCATCGCGGCCAGCGGTGTGCCCAGCAGGTGCCGTCCGCCGGGGTGACCACGACCGTCGAGTTCGACGGTGCGGTCGAAGGGCTGGCCGGCCCGCTCGTGTGCACGCTCAGATGTCATTGCGGCATCCACCAGAGACGTTTCTGCAACTCGTATGCAATCGGCGGTTGACACGATGCAACATGAGCGCCACTCTGACACAGCAATGGATGGCACGTCCAGAAGGAGATGCCGGGTGGCGAGTGATCAGGGCACCAACCAGAGCGTCGAGAAGGCGGCCGCCGTGCTGAACGCCTTCCTCACCGGCCAGCCCGCGCTACGGGTCTCCGACGTCGCCCGCCACGCCGGCCTCGGCCAGTCCACCGCGTCCCGCCTGCTGGCCACGCTGGAAACCTGCGACCTCGTGCAACGCGACCAGGTCAGCGGCCTCTACCAGCTCGGCCCGGCGCTGATCACGATGGCCGGCGTCGCCCTCAACAACCACCCCGTGCACCGCGAGGCCCGCCAACGCGCGCAGACCCTCGCCGCCGAGCTCGGCCTCGGCGCCAACGTCGCCATCCGCAGCGGCGCCACGCTGTTCTACCTGTGCAACTTCGAGGGGACCCTGGCCCCCCGGTCCTTCGTCCTCATCGGCCAGCACAACCCGCTGCACGCGACCGGGCTCGGCAAGTGCCTGCTCATCGGCACCGACCCCGAGCAGCGCCGGGCCCTCCTGCCCGACCTGCCCGCCTACACCCCGTCCACCATCACCGACCACGCCGCACTCGACGCGGCCGTCGAGCGGGCCACCCAGCGCCGCTACGCCACCGAGGTCGAGGAGCTGGCGCGCGGCCGGGCCTGCGTCGCCTCCCCGATCCTCGACCACACCGGCACCGTCTGCGCGGCCCTGTCGGTCTCCGGACCACTCTCCGCGATCGCCCTGGACACCCGGGAGGCTGAGCTGTCCCGCATGGTCATCGAAGTCGCCGACGCGATCAGCACCGGCCTGGGCTACCTCGGCCCCGCCGACCGCGTCCCCGCCCGCATGCAGGCCGTCCGATGAGCGGCCGCAGCGAGCGCCGCCCGAGCGTGCCCAGCGAGCGCCGTCCGATGAGCGGGCTCAGTGAGCGGAGCGGAGCACCGGCATGAGCACCGACACCGCCCGCCCGGACACCACCGGCCGCACCCCCGAATCCCCGCCGCCCGGCGCCCGCCCACCCCGCACCCTCGGCGACGGCGCCTTCGCCGTCCTGCTCATGCTGCCCGCGCTGGCGATGCTCGCCGCGATCGTCGTCTACCCGCTGGTCGCGTCCCTGGTCACCGCGTTCTTCGAACAGAGCCTCGTCGAACCCGGCCGCACCTTCGTCGGCCTGCAGAACATCACCGACCTGCTCGGCGGTGACTTCTGGCGGTTGCTGCGGCAGACCCTGGTCTTCACCGTCGGCGCCACCATCGCCCCGTTCCTCGTCGGGCTGGCCCTCGCCCTGGCCCTGAACACCCGGATCCGCGGCCGAGCCACCCTACGCGGCCTGCTGCTCATCCCCTGGCTGGTGCCCAGCGTCGTGGTGTCGTTCCTCTGGATGTGGATCTTCAACGCCAACTACGGCCTGGCCAACGGCGCGCTGGAGGCGCTCGGCCTGATCGACTCCCCACAGGCGTGGCTCGCCGGGCCGGGCACCGCGATGACCGCCGTCATCGTCGCCAAGACCTGGGCCAGCTTCCCGTGGATCATGGTGATGCTGCTTGCCGGCCTGCAGACCGTACCCGTCGAACTGCACGAGGCCGCCGAGACCGACGGCGCCGGCGCCGTGCAGCGGTTCTTCGCCGTCACCCTGCCCCACCTGCGCGGCATCATCGGCATCGTCCTGCTGCTGGAACTGATCTGGAACTTCCAGCACTTCGACCTGATTTACGTCATGACCGGCGGCGGCCCCGCCGGCGCCACCGAAACGTTCGCCACCGCCGTCTACGAGACCGCTTTCCAGGGCTTCGACCTCGGCCGCGCCGGCGCGCTGGGCCTGCTCTGGATGGTGCTGCTGCTCGCCATGGTCGCGATCTACGTCCGCCGGTCCGAGCGGGAGGGACAGCTGTGAGCAGACGCTCCGCACGAGACACCCGCGGCTCCCGCGCCGCCGCGTGGACCGCCGTCGTCATCCTCGGCGGGTTCGGTCTGCTGCCGGTCTACTGGATGCTCGCCACCGCGTTCACCCCGGCCCAACAGACCTTCCGCTACCCGCCGTCGTTCTTCCCGACCCAGCTCACCCTGGACAACTTCGCCCGGCTCGCCGACGAACCCGACCTGCTCCGCTACCTGGTCAACAGCCTGATCGTCTCCGTCGTCACCGCGGTCCTCAGCGTCGTCGTGTCCGCCTACATGGGCTACGCCTTCTCCAAGTTCCGCTTCCGCGGCCGGCGCAGCCTCATGTACTTCGTGCTGTCTTCGCAGATGTTCCCCCAGGCGCTGCTGCTGGTCACCCTCTACGCCCTGTTCAGCGCCTACCACCTGCTCGACACCTACACCGCGCTGGTGCTGTCGTTCACCACGTTCACGCTGCCGCTGTGCGTCTGGATGCTCAAGGGCTTCTTCGACACCATCCCCGACACCCTCGTCGAGGCGGCCCGGGTCGACGGCGCGTCCCGGCTGCGCACCATCCACTCGGTCATCCTGCCGCTGTCGGCGCCCGGCCTCGTCGCCGCCGGGTTGTTCGCCTTCGTCCGCGGCTGGAACGACTTCATCTTCGCCCTCACCCTGGCCGGGCGCGAGAAGACGACACTGCCGCCCGGCCTGGTCAACGCCTTCCTCGGCGAGGCGACCGCGCAGTGGGCCGAACTCATGGCCGCGTCGCTGCTCGCGTCCCTGCCCGTCGTGGTCGCGTTCATCGCGCTGCAACGGTTCCTGGTCGGCGGCATCACCGCCGGCGCCATCAAGGGATAACCACCACCCGTCCCGGAGGTCCAGCAATGAACAGCAACCTTTCCCGCAGGGACATGCTCCGCCTCGTCGGACTCGGCGCCGGCGCCCTCGGCCTGGGCGGCGTCGCCGCCTGCGCGCCGAGCGCGAGCGGTCCCGAGGAGGACACCGCCAAGTCCGCCACCAACTTCTCCTTCGCGTCCTGGAGCCTGGCCGACAACGCCTCCAAGGCCAAGATCGAGCAGCTGATGACCGGGTACGGCGGCAAGGCGGGCATCAGCGTCAACGGTGTGCCGCTGGCGTACAACACCTACCTCAACCAGCTCACCCTCCAGGTGCGCGGCGGGCAGTTCACCGGCGCCGCCCAGATGGACATCGCCTGGCTCGCCGGCCTCGCCGCGCTCGGCAAACTCCGCGACCTCGGCGACGTGGCCAAGGACGCCGGCTACACCGAGGCCGCCCTCACCTCCGGGCAGGTCGACGGCAAGCAGGTCGGCCTGCCCTGGACCACCGCCGCCATCGGCCTCATCGCCAACCGCGAGCTGATGCAGAAGGCCGGCGTCACCGCGGCGCCCGCCACGATCGCCGACTTCGAGGCCGCGCTGCGAGCCCTCAAGGGCACCGGCGTGATTCCGTACGCCGCGTCCACCAAGGTCGCCCAGCTCAAGGACATCCTCATCTGGATGCAAACGTTCGGCAGCCCGCTGCTCGACGGCGACAAGGTCACCGTCGGCGACGACGCCAGCATCGAGGCGGTCACCTGGTACAAGAAGCTCTACGACGAGAAGCTCATCGCCCCGGACGTCGAGCGGGTCGACGCCCGCACCCTCTTCGCCCAGGGCAAGACCGCCATCTACGACGACGCCATCGTCGGCCGCGACTTCGTCGTCAAGGGCTCCCCCGACAAGTCCCTCGCCGACAAGCTCGACCCGCTCGCCCGGCCGGTGAAGACCGCCGGCGACAAGCCCCGGGCCGTGCAGTGGGGCCACGCGGTCGTCGTGGTCGAGGGCGAGGGCGCCAACACGGCCACCGACTTCGCGAAGTGGCTGACCTCCGACGAGCAGACCGTCCTCGGCTACTTCAAGGACCTCTCCCTGCCGCCCACCACCACGAAGGCGCTCGGCTCGGAGCAGGTGAAGACCGACGCGTTCACCTCGCAGTTCAGCGAGCGGATCACCGCCACCGCCACGCCCAACCCCTTCTGGAAGTACCCCCAGTACGCCCAGATGGAGACGGCCATCTCCGAGCAGGTCCAGGCCGTCCTGGTCGGCAAGAGCAAGCCCGCGGACGCGATGCGCGAGGCGGGCCAGGCGGTGCAGGCCCTCATCAAGTGACCGACACCGCGTACGACACCCGGCTGGTGGCGGCGGTCGCCGACGCGACCGCCGCCACCGCGCCGCGGATCTGGGGCTTCGGCGTCGGCGGCACGCTCACCGCCCTGCTCCGGGCCGGCGACGCGCTGCACCGCCCCGACCTCACCCAGCGGGTGATCGACCTCGTCGCGCCCTCGCTGACCGCACCCCCGGACCCCACCGACCACCTCATCGCGGTGGAGGCGCTGCTCCCCCTCGCCGCCCGGCGACCCGACCTCGACGTCACCGACGCCTGCCGGCGGTGGCTGGCCGCCGTCCGGCACGCCCGGCCGGCCCACCCGGGCGGCCCCCGCCTGCACCGCCCCGACCTGCCGCCCTGGTCGTCAACGGTCTGGGTCGACTGCATGCACACCGACGGGCCCGGGCTCGCCGCGCTGGGCCACCCCGACGAGGCCGTCGCCTACGCCACCGAGTACGCCGCCGCGTTGCAACTGCCCAGCGGCCTTTTCCAGCACGGCTACGACGCCGAGGCGGAACGCGGCAACGGCGTCGCCTGGGGCCGCGGGCAGGCCTGGGCGCTGATCGGCCTCACCGAGACGCTGGTCCACGCCCCCGACGACGGCCTCGCCCGCCGGCTCACCCGGCTGGTCGACGCGCTCGCCGCACACGAACGTGACGGCGAATGGTCGACGGTGGTCGACGACCCGGACGCACCGGTCGAGGCGAGCACGTCCGCGTACCTCGCGTGGGTGGTGCCGCACGCGATCGACGCCGGGCTGGTCGACCCCGCCCACCGGGCGATGGCCGACCGCGCCTGGCACGCCACCCTCCGCCGGCTCGACGCTGCGGCGCTCACCGTGTCCGAGGCGACCCCGGTCGGCGCCGCAAACGACTACCACCACCGTGCCCTCGGCGTCTTCCCCTGGGGCCAGGCCCCGGTGCTGCACGCCGTCCTGGACCGCACCAGCGAGGAGATCCGATGAAGGTCGTCGACGTCCGCACCTACGCGGTGCGCGCCAAGCCGGCGGAGACCTACTGGGGCGCCCGGGCGTGGAGCGCCGACCACGGCAGCGCGCTGGTGGACTACCCGCCGATGGAGCGCCGCCGCTACGTCTACAGCGACACCATCGACGCGGTGCTGGTCCGGGTCGAGACGGCCGACGGCGTGATCGGCTGGGGCGAGGCGAAGGCCCCGGTCGGCGCCCGGGCCACCGCCGCGATCATCGACGACCTGATCGCGCCGATCGCGGTCGGCTCTCGCCTGGACGAGATCGGCCGCACCTGGGACCGCGTCTACACCGGCATGCGGGTCCGCGGCCACGACAGCGGCTTCTGGCTGGAAGCCCTCGCCGGCCTCGACATCGCCCTCTGGGACGCCTTCGCCCGCACCCTCGACCAGCCACTGCACGCCCTGCTCGGCGGCCGCTACCGAGACACCCTGCGGCTCTACGCCTCCGGGGTGCCCGCCGCGCCCGCCGGCTCCGGGGCCGCCGGCCAAGCCGCCGTACGCCAGGAGGCGCAACGGCTGCGCGACCTCGGCTACGACGCGGTCAAGGTGGCCATCGGCGCCCGGCCCGAGGACGACATCGCCTCCGTGCAGAGCGTCCGCGAGGTCTTCGGCGACCAGGCCGCCGTCTACGCCGACGCCGCCGGCCAGTACGAGGTGCCGCAGGCCCTGCGGGTCGGCCGCGCCCTCCAGGAGGCCGGCGTCGGGTTCTTCGAGATGCCGCTGCCGCCGGAGGACCTCGACGGGTACGCCACCCTCGCCGCGCGCCTTGACATCCCCCTCGCCCTGGACTCCCTGGCCACCCGGCACCGGGCGTTGGAGTTCCTCCGCGCCGGCGCCCTCCGCGTGCTGCAACCCGATGTCTGCCGGGCCGGCGGCATCACCGAGACCATGCGCATCGCCGCGCTCGCCGACGCGTTCGGCGCGCAAGCCACCCCGCACGTCAGCATCGGCTCCGCCATCCACTGGTACGCCAGCGTCCAGTGCGCCGCGGCGATGCCGAACTTCGCCGTGCTCGAACACTGGATCGGCACCAACCCGCTGACCGCGGTCGCCCGGGACGCGGTCGCACCGGTCCGCGGACGCTGCGAGGTGCCGCGCGGCACCGGACTCGGCATCACCATCGACGAGGACACCGTACGGGCGCTCACGGGCGACTGACGAGAAAACGCGTTGCCGGCACGATCACCGCACACCTAACGTCTTTCGCAGCGAATCAAGAGGGAGCCGGACATGATGCGCCACCCGAACCACGAACCGCAGCAGCGGGTCTCGCTGCGCGGTGGAGGGTGCCTGGCCATCACGCCCGCCCTCGTCGGCAGCCTCCAGCTCGCGAGGTGGCGCGACCCGGCAGCCACCGCTGCATCAGGGTCAGTCCACAACCATCCATGATCGACGGTCGCTGCCCTCGTACGCACAACACATCGAACCGCAACTCAGCCAAGGTCAACATCCGCGCCGGAGTATCAAAGGGTGGCGCTATCGCCGACGAGGATTCGCCTGTATTCCGTTGCGCCCTTGTACTCCATCCAGCCGTCGAAGTTCTCGTAGCCGACGTCCGCCGACAGTGCCCGGTCATGGATGGGGAACGCCCGCTCCGGGGCGATCGCCCGGGTCATGTCGATGGCCTCACGGTGCCTGCCCCAGGGCCCTGCGGCCGGTACGAGGAGGGTCGTCACCCGCTGGTGAGGTACGAAATATGAGTCGCCGGGGTGGTAGACACCCTCGATCACATAGCCGAGATTCACGCAGCCCGGCAGTCCGTCGTAGACCTCCGCGTGCTCGCCGCCGACCGCCGCCACGCGGAAGCCGCCGGCATTAAACTCGCCACCCGCCGCGACCACAATGACCGTCTCCGCCAATCCGCCCTCTTCAGCCAGTTTCCGAACCGGCTCCGGCGCGAAGAGTCGCACGGGACGAGAGCCCGACACCTCCACGATCCGCTTAAGGTCGAAATGGTCGTCGTGCTCGTGAGTCACCAGGATGTCGGTGACCCCGTCAAAAGCCTCCGGCTCGGTCCAGACGCCAGGATCGATGAGCAGTCGCCGCTCGGCGTCCTCAAGGCGGACACAGGCATGGGTGAACTTGACCAGTCGCACATCCTTACCCTACGGCTCATCGGAACGCGGCCAAGCCCGGCGCTCCCGCCACACGGTTCGACGCGGCGTGGCATCCAGATCGTCGAACCCATCCGCCGCCGTACGGGCCCACTGCTCCGGTTCTTCCGCCGCCACCGTCATCAACCCCGAGCGATGACCCAGCCACCACGCCGGTCAACCCCAGCGAGCCATGATCAGGATTCCCGGCTGGAGTACTAGCTCACTGGCAGCAGCGCCCGCCCACGCCGAAGAGGCCGCTGGTCGGGTCCCAATATCGCCCACACACGTGGAAGTCCATTCCCATTCATCGGGGCTGGCCTTCTTGCTGCCTATAGAGCGGACCAAGCGGGCCGATGTGCTCAAGGAGGCTGAAACGGGCATGTCCATCGGTGGGATGCACGGTGACGGCGACAGCGCTTCCGTCTTCGAATCGCAGCGTGAACACGGAACGAGGTCGCACAGGAATGCAAACCCGTCGCGGTCCTCATCCCTGTCGCTGACCAGGTTGCCGAGGGCATCCCAGCCGGCATCGCCGGCGGTAATCATGATGGCCACCTCGACGCTCCCGAACAGGGTGGAAGAGTTTGCCCACCAGTCCAGCCAGCAGCGGATCGGCGGGATCTCGTTCACCGTGCTGATGCTAAGGCGGGTCGACGCAACCACCGCGCACGAGCACTCGGGGAGATCCCCACCGCGGCGTTTCTCGTTGCCTCATTGCGGAGTTGGGCGCACACCGCGAGCCGCAGCCGAGCGCCGGCTAAGAATTAGTCCAGGTCGCCGCGCCTGGCGGCGATCCACGCCTCAACGTCCTCGGCAAGCCAGACGTTGCCCATCTGGAGCGTGGCCACAGGCTCGGGGAAATCACGACGGTTGGTGATCTGGTAGACGCGCTGTCGGGAGACGCCGCCGAGCATGGTCCGGATCTCGCCCGAACCTACCAACCGCAGCTTCTTGCCCATGACGCCGACGCTAGGCACACGTAGACTAGGCATGTATCAAGTTGATGGACGCCTAGTTATCCATCGCGCTAGTCGTATACCCTTAGCGCATGACTAGTCCTGCGAGGCTCCGACGCCCCGGAACGCTGCCAGGCCGAGGGAGGCAGTGATGCGGGACAGGACGCCGCCGTGGCGACGAGTGTCCTACGACCAGTACCTCATCGCCGTCGCGATGACCCTGGCACGGCGACACCGCCCGGCATGGTCATGGCGGAAGTGGGCGTGGGTCTGTCGCTGTGGAACGGACCTGCCCTGTCGCAACCGACACCGCATCCCGATCAACCGGGGGCATTGGCCCGCCAGGGAGGAGCAGTGACCAGCGAGGCGGAGCAGCGGATCCTGGTCGTACATCTGCCAGGGACGGACGGCCTCGGTAACGGTCGTCGGGCGTGGTGGGCGCGGCTGACGCCGTACCCGTGCTGGCAGGTGGACTGGGCGACCAGCCGGCAGGCGCGGGCCCTGACGGCGGCATTGCTCGGAGGCCGCGCATGACCACGCACGGTCCGGTGCTGCCGATCTGGAGCTGCGGCGGCTGCGACGCCCCCTGGCCCTGTCGCACTCGTCAGCGTGAGCTGCGCGCGGAGTTCGACAACGCTCCGATATCCCTGGCTCTCTACCTGGGTGCCCAGTTGGTGCGCGCCTCCGAAGACCTGACCTGGGTCCCGGCGGGGGTGCTACATCGACGCTTCCTCGGCTGGCTGCGGTGAGCATCCTGCGGCCCGGCGACGAGAAGTTCCACTACCGCGACGGCTCTCACCGGTGGATTCCGCCGGACCCGGACTACGACCAGGAGGTCTGGGACGAACAGGTCCGGCAGCACAAGCAAGCCCACCTCAGGAACGAGCGCCCTAAGGTCCGCATCCAGCGCCTCGCATGACGCCAGCATTACAGGAGGTCGTTCCGGGGCACTGCCGAGGTTCAGAGCGCGGGGTCGACTATCGGGCCCAGTGCCCGCACTGTGAGTGCCACGCCGACTATGAGCACCAGCGAGGCGGTCAGGATCGGCGTGATCCGGGCCAGTCGGTCGGACCAGATGCCGGATCGGCGGGCCAGCGCGGCGCCGAGGCGCCGGTGTAGGTGGACGACGAGCAGCCCGGCGGCGGTCAGGGTGGCGGCCATGCCGATTCCGTAGGCGATGACCAGCAACACGCCGAACCAGGTCCGGCCCAGGGCGATCGCGCCGAGGAGCACGACGAGCGCGGACGGGCTCGGTACCAGTCCACCGGCGATGCCCATGCCGACGAGTCCCCGCCGCCGGATGGGCCCGGATCCGTGGCCGTGGTGGTGGCTGTCGTGGTGCGGATGATCGTGGCTGTGGCTGTGGCTGTGGCTGTGGCTGTGGCTGTGGCTGTGCGAGGCCTCGTGTGGCTCGGTCGAGTCGGGGGCGGGCGCGGCTGGCGTGTGGCGCGCCACCGCACCGGCTGGGACGACCTGATGCGGGGTGCTGTGCGGCGCGGGCTGCGGCCGAGTCCGGCGTGCCGCCCAGGCGGACGTGAGCAGGCAGACGCCGATGGCGGCGACGACGGTGCCACTGACCACGCCGAGCCAGCCGAGCAGCGTCTCACCGGCGAGGCCGGCGACAGCGGTGAGCAGAAGCCCCACGACCAGGACGCCGGCGGTGTGGGTGGCGGTGACGGTGGCGCCGACGACGACTGCGTCGCGGTAGGTGCCCCGACGGCCGGCGATGTAGGCGGCCATCACGGTCTTGCCGTGCCCGGGCAGCGCGGCGTGCGCCGCCCCCAGCACGAGGGCGAGGAGGATGCCGAGCAGTCCCACCAGCGGGGTGAGCCGATCGGCGCCGGCCAGTTCCGTGAATCGGTCGCCGAACGCGCCCAGGGCGCGGGTCACGGGTCCGGCGATCGGGACGTCGATGCCGGCGCCGGCTGCGCCGGCTTCGCCGGGCCTGACGACCCGCAGGCTGACCTGTCGTTGATTGACTGGTGAGGCGAGCAGGTCGTTGGGGTAGCTCCGGAGTTCGTCGCTGATGGACACCGTCGGCACCGGCGACTGCGCGATGCCCACGTCGTGACCGGTGGCGGTGATCTCGTGCCAGCCGATCCGGTCGGTGCGGAAGTCGTCGACGAGGCGGAGGGAGCCGGGTCGCCGGAGATTCACTGGCGTGGTGAGGCGGCACTCGGTGCGGGCGGTCTGCAGGCGGGCCACCCCGGGTTGGTAGGTGAACGTGCTGGCGACGACGCGCCAGGCCATGGTGCGGCCGTCGACGTCGACGTGCAGCGCGTCCGCCAACTGGCGACAGGTGGCGGTGGCGTGGGCGGCCCGCTCGTCGTCGGACACCGTGCCGTCACGGTTGCCGTCGATGGCGGTCCGTTGTTGCAGGGTGGGGATCTCCGCCTCGTCCACCACCGCCAGGTCGTCCAACCGGTCTGGGTAGAGGTGCAGGCCGTGGTAGTGGTTGACGGTGAAGTTGCCCAGCGGGTGCGCGTGGGCCGGCGTGGGCACCGCGACGACGGCGAGCGCACCGGCGACCGCGCTGAGGATCGCGACGGCCCGGCGACGTGTCATCGGCCAGCTCCGAGGGAGTCCAGGAGCTGCGTGGCCAGCGGCGCCTGCACGACGTCGAAATGCGGGTTGATCTCCAGGGCGGTGCGGAGGTCCTGCCGTGCCCGATCGCGGTCGCCGAGGGCGTGGCGGATCACTCCCCGGTGGTAGTAGAAGGTCGCGTTGCGCCAACCGAGCCGGGTGGCCTCGATGGCGAAGTCCAGTGCCTCTGAGTCGCGGCCGTTGCGGTGCAGCGCCCAGGCGAGGGCGTCGGCGGCGAGCACGCTGCGTCGAGCCTTCCATTCCGTCTCCGCCTCGGCGAGCGCCGCGGCCGGCTCGCCGTGATCGGCGAGGTAGATCGCCGCTCCGAGGTGGTCGGCGACGCCGTTCTGCCCCTGCAACTGGCGTGCCGTATCGACCAGGTGGTACTGCTCTCGGGCCTGGTCCGGCCGGCCGGCGGCGGTCAGCGCGTCGCCGTACTCGGCCAGCAGTTCCGGCAGCGGCAGGGCCTGGACCACGCGGTCGTAGTCGGTGAGTGCGTCGGAGGTCTGCCCCATCGCGGCCTTCGCCTTGGCCCGACCCGCGTACAGGAGTCGGTAGTCGGGGTCGGCCTTGAGCCCCGCGTCGTACTGGCGGAGCGCCTCGACCGGGTCGCCGGTGTTGAAGGCCAACTCACCCAGGTAGTAGCGGCAGAAGACGAGGTCCGCCGGGGTGACCGCACCCGCCATCGCGCGGTCCAGGGCGTCGCGCGCCGCGGTCACCTCGCCGCGCTGTTCGAAGTCGTACGAGGCGCGGGTGAAGGCGGACAGCCCGGGCTCGACGTCGAGCATCCGCTGCAGCGCGGTGCGGGCGCCGTCGTAGTCGCCGAGCTGCGTGAGCGCGTCGACCAGCACCCCGTGCACGGCGCCCGCGTGCGGATTGGCCTTCTCGGCTCGGCGGCCCCAGTCCAGGGCGGCATGGAAGTCGTGCCGGGCGTTCGCCAGCGCACCCATCCCGGCCATCGCCTGCCAGTTGGTGCCGTCCTCCAGCTCGAGCGAACGCCTCAGCGCGCCCTCGGCCTTGGGATAGTAGGAGGGGTCCGCGGTGCCCCGCCCCTGCTGGACGTACGCGGAGCCGAGCCGGGCCCAGGTCGACCAGTCGGTGGGCAGCTGCCGCAGGCGCTGCTGAGCCGTCTCGATCACCTTGTCCAACGCGGCGCCGCTGACCTGGGGCTCGACGGGCGCGCCGTTGCCCGACACCGCCGGTCGGGTGGGCGGAGCATCGGGGGCCCGCGTGGTCACCACCGCGGTGCCGACCAGCAGGACGACGCCGGTCAGCAGCAGGACCGTGGCCATCCGCCTGGCGACTCGTGGGCGCATGGGCGGGCGCAGCGATCGGGCCGCGAAGCGGATCATGACGGGCCGCCGGCGAGGACGGCGAACGCGACCAGGTTGTCGCGGTAACTGGCCTCGCGCTGGTCGAACGTCCCGGTGCAGGTGATCAGCCGCAGTTCCGCGCGGCTGCTCGACGCGTAGACCTCGTCGGCGGGGAATTGCGACTTGGGATACTCGGCGAGCCGGTAGACGGTGAACCGCCGGACCGTACTGTCGATGTCCCGGGTCTGGATGACGTCCCCGACCGCCAGTTCCGGCAGCCGGTAGAAGATCCCGGGGCCGGAGTCGGAATCGACGTGTCCGGCGATCACGGCGGGCGGTCCGCCGGCCTCACCGGGCATGGGACCGTTGGCGTACCAGCCCGCCACCTGGTAGTCGGTCGGGACCGTCAGGGCGCCGTCCGGCTGGCGACTCAGGTCGACCAACGGCGTCCGCACGCCGATCGAGGCGATGGTCAGTTCGGCCGGTGGCGCGTGCGACCCGGTCGGGGCGCGCGGCGGGCCGGCCGGAATCTGCGGCATGCGCGCCGATCCTGCCGGCGGCGCGTCGGCCGCTGTCCGGGTGCGCCAGCCGGGTAGCCCGGCGACGGTGAGTACGAGCAGCGCGCCGGCCAGTGCGAACAGCATCGCCTGCGGGCGGGCCAGGGCGCGCACCACCAGCCGCCTGGGTGATCCTGATGCCTTGACCATCGAAGTCGGCCTCCCGTCCACGGTGGTGCGGCGCGACCGTCCGGCCGCGCCGCACCACCTGCTGTCAGTTCGTCGAGGCGGACGGACCGGGCGGGTCGGCCCGGTAGCGGCGGCGGGTCAGGAAGATGCCCGCGCCGAGGAACAGGGCAGCGCCGAGCCCGCCGGCGAGCCGGATCCAGCCGACGGGTCGGGGTGCGGTCCCACCCGCGCCCCCGGGAACTCCGCCGGACGGCATTCCGTCGACGTCGATCTGGTTCACCGCCACGTTGCTCGGCAGTGCGACGTACGGGAACGTGCGGCCGAACGGCACGTTGTTGGTGTTGACCTTGTCGCCGGCTGCGAGCGCCGGTACCAGTTGGCCGGTCTGCGCCGCACCCTCGAACACCTGCAGTTCGATGTCCAGCACGTCGTCGGCGAGCCGCCGTCCGTTCGGGAAGCCCTGCAGGTCGCCGGCGAGGACGCCGAGTCGGTTCGGGTTCGCCGTCACCGGCACGCTCATGTTCAGCCGCAGCTCCTCGGCCGGGACGAACTCCCTCGGGTCGACGTCGGCGTTGAGGATCTGCGAGTTGAGGTCGGCCTGGATCGGCGGGGTCGAACCGTCCAGCGTCGGCGCGTTCTTCGCGATCCCGGTCAGGAACACCTCCACGAGATCGTTGCGCGGGGTGGCCGGGGCCGGGATGTTGTAGATCTGCTGGATCACCTGCGGCAGTTCCGGCTTGAGGATCCGGTCCACCAGCGCCTGGTTCTTGGCGTCGTCTGCCGGAGTGCTGGCGTTGAACCCGTCCTTCTGGTTCGCCGCCGGCACGAGTTCGTTCACCAGCGGGTTGCCGAGGCGGGACACCTGCGCCTGACGGTCGTTGCCCTTGGGCGCGGTCATCTGCATGCCCTGCTTGGACGTCGCACTCCAGATCCCGACCACCGGATTGCGCTCGTCGTCGCCGTTGAGCGCGAGGTCAGATTTCGGCACCTGCAGCGCCACGGTCTGCACGTTGTACCCGGCCAGGGTGTCCTGCCCACGCTCGGAGAGGTTCGCCCCGTAGATCAGGTCGAAGACCCGCAGGTCCAGGAAGAACGGGTCCTCGGCCTGACCCGCGTAGGACTGCCCGCCACCCCGGACCGGGACCACGGCCTGATCACGCAGGCGCGCGTAGTTGGGCATCGACGCCGGTCCGACGTTCGACGGGGCGACCGGTGCGTCCTCCACCAGGACCCGGGAGTCCGTGCCCCTGATCTCCGTCAGGGTGTAGGTCTGCCGGAACAGCAGCGTGGGATCGTCGAGGTTGTTCACCACGCCGTTGTTGTAGAGGAACGTCGTGCCGTCACGGTTGTCGATCGTTTCGAACACCCATCGGTAGGTGACGTCCGCGACGGCGTCCCCGTCGTTGTCGATGTTGATGTCGTGGTTGGCGTTCGTCTCGAAGAAGTAGAAGTTCGGACCACCGTTGGGTTCCTGGAACGGCAACCAGTTCGCGACCAGCGTCACGGTGTCCTGTTTGTCCGGACTGACGAACGCGTACACGTCGGTGTTGTCGACCTTCGGATCCCCGGAGATCAACGGCGCCTCGCGGTGACTCGACGCGTCGGCGACCTCCGTTGCCAGGCCCGCCCCACCCGTCGTGGCCACCAGGGCCAGGACGGCAGCGCCGGCGTAACTCGCCAGCGCGCCCGGCCCCGGTGATCGAAGTAACCTGCTCGTGTCCACTGCCCCACCTTCCCCGTGCGAGCGCCCTACGGTGCGCCCGTGCCCGTTCCCGATTGAACCGGCAACCTGAGGGAAACCTGAGGAAAAGTCCGATAAACCTGATTCAAGGATCAGGGGGAGCTAGCATCGAGTTTGGCCTGGCCAACGATCGTTTGTCCCGATGGCGGCCGGCGAGAGATGCGTGTCGGGCGGCACGTCGGCGGTCCGCTGCCGCCCGTAACCGCTCACACGGGCGGCCGGGAGGCGGTCGCGCTGACCGCTCGCCGCGATCAACCCGCCGGCGTCACCCGGCCGGCCATGCCGCCGCGGCGGCCGCGTCCAGGAAGGTTCGGGCGCGGCGGCGCAGCGCCGGCCAGTCCCCGGCGGCGACCTCGGCCGCGTTGACCAGCGCGCTGCCGGCGCCGACCGCGACGGCCCCGGCCGCCGCCCACTGCGCCACCGACTCGGGGCTCACCCCACCCGTCGGGACCACCGGCACGTCCGGCAGCGGAGCGAGCAGTTCCCGGAGGTACGCGGGCCCGGCAAGGCTGGCCGGGAAGAGCTTGACCATCGTGGCCCCGCCGGACCACGCCACGTCGATCTCGGTGGGGGTGTACGCGCCGCACACCACGGGCAGGTCGGCGGCCGCCGCCTCGGCGAGCACCTCGACGCGGGTGGTGGGCGTGACGAGGAACTGCGCTCCGGCGTCCCGGGCGGCGGTGACGTCGGCGGGGGTGCGTACGCTGCCGGCGCCGACCGCGCACGTGCCGGCGAGATCGGCGCGCAGCGTGGCGACGGCGTCGAGCGCCCCGGGTGTGGTGAGGGTGACCTCGATGCTGTCCAGGCCGGCCTCGGCCAGCTCGTGGCCGGCGCGGACCACGGCGTCCGGGCTGGGCAGACGGACAATCGCCACCACCCGGCCGAGGTGTGGGCTGGTCACGACACCACCTCCGGTGCGCCGGCCTGGTGCGGCACGACGTGGGCCGGCCCGACGTAGCCGAGGTTGATGCTGACCGAGTCGGCCGCCTCGATCACCACCCGGACCAGCCCGGCCTCACGGTTGGGCAGGTCGATCGCGGAGAGCGGGCCGGACACCGACAGGGCGGCCACCACCGTGCCCGAGCCGTCCCGGATCGGGGCGGCCACGCAGGCCCGCCCGAGCGCCAGCTCCTCGACCTCGGTGGCGTAGCCCCGGCCGGCGGCGCGGGTGATCTCGTCGTCGAGCTGGTCGTGCGTCGTGACGGTGCGATGGGTGTACGCGTGCAGCGCGGCCGCCGGCAGCAGCGCGCGCCGTTCCTCGCCGGTCAGCCCGGTCAGGAGGGCCTTGCCGAGCCCGGTGGCGTGCAGCGGGTTGTACTGTCCGGCCAGGACGAACGGTCGGGGCGCCTGCCGGCCCTCGAAGTTGAGCAGGTAGAAGAGCCGGTCGCCGCGGCGTACCGCCACGTTGACGCCGAGGCCCAGCTCGGCGGCGAGGTCCTGGGCGGTCTGCCGGGCCTCGCGGTGCACGGGGTGGCTGTTGAGCACGGCACCGCCGAGCGAGACCATGTCGAGCCCGAGCCGGTAGAGGCCGCTGACCGGGTCGCGGTCGACGAAGCCCATGCCTTCGAGGGTGGCCAGCAACCGGGACGAGGTGGAGAGACCCAGGCCGGTGGCCTTGGCCACGTCGGAGACGCGCAGCTCGGTGCGCCCTGCGGCGAGCGCCCGCAACACGGTCAGCGCCCGCTCCACGCTCTGGTTACTGCCCGGCTCCGCCGCCATGCCGACCTCTCTGGAACACGCTTGCGGGATGTGGCAACTTATTCTGCACTATGCACGACGTTGACCATGGTATGGGGTGGGACGGATGACGCGGGACGGGCACGGCACGCCGGGGCTGGACGTCGTCGGGCTGGGCGAGGCGATGGCGCTGTTCCAGCCACCACCCGGGCACCTGCTCGCCGACACGGCCACCGTGGAGGTACACGTCGCCGGCGCCGAGTTGAACCTGTGCACGGCGGTCGCCCGGCTCGGCGTCCGCGCCGGCTTCTGCAGCCGCGTCGGCGCGGACCCACTCGGCACCCGAGTGCTCGCCGCGGCGCGGTCGGCAGGTGTGGACACCTCACTGGTGACCGTCGACCCCGCCCACCCGACCGGCCTCTACCTCAAGGACGTCCGGCCCGACGGGCAACGACGGGTGCACTACTACCGGGCCGGCTCGGCCGCCGCGCACCTCGACCCCTCCGACGCGGCCCGGCTGCTCGCCGCACGCCCCCGGCTGGTCGCCGTCTCCGGCATCACCCTCGCGCTGGGCCCCGGCCCCCGGGCAGCGGTGGAGGCGGTGCTGAAGGCCGCGCGTCCCGCCGGTGTCACCGTGGCCCTGGATCCCAACCTGCGGCCCGCCCTCGGCGACGTCGACCGGCAGGCCGCCGACGTGCGGGCCCTGCTGCCGTATGTGGACGTGCTGCTGCTCGGCACCGACGAGGCCGGGCCGGTGCTCGGTGTGCGCGACCCGGACGACGCGGCCGAGGTGTTCGCCGCCGCGTCCGCCGCCGGAGTGGCCGAGACGGTGCTGAAGGCCGGCGCGCACGGCTGCTACCACGCCGGCCCCGACGGCGCGGCGGTGCACCTGCCGAGCGCGGCGACCACGGTGGTGGACCCGGTCGGTGCCGGGGACGCCTTCGCCGGCGGCTACCTGGCCGGCCGGCTGCGCGGCGCCCCCGCGGCGGCCGCGGCCGGCCTCGGCAGCGCCCTCGCCGCCGGGGTGGTCGCCGCGCCCGGCGACACCACCGGTCTGCCCGACAGCGCCACCGCCGCCAGCCTGCTGGGGCGGGCCCTGGATGGCCGGCGTGCGGCCGGCTGACGCGCACCGGAAAGCTGGCGCGACCCGGGCCCGCCCGTCGCCCGGGTCCGGGTCACTACCAGCGGCGAGGCGGTGCCGGACGGCGTGACCGCCCGGCACCGCGCCCGGTTCAGGCGTCCGGGCCGGCCTGGTCGACCAGGTCGACTCCGCCACCGCCAGCGAGAACGTCCTGGTCGGCGCCGCCGTGGAGCCGGTCGTCGCCCGGCCCGCCGACCACGACGTCCCGGCCCGGGCCGCCGAGCAGGGTGCCCTTGCCGGGGCCGCCGACCAGCCGGTCGTCCCCCGCGCCGCCGCAGATCACGTCGTCGCCGCCGAGGCCGACGAGGACGTCCGGGCCGCCCCGGCCGACGATGACGTCGGCCCCGGCCGTGCCGACCAGCCGGTCCGGCCCGTCGGTGCCGACGATCGTCGGCGCCCGGCCGGCGCAGAGCGGCGCGGTCACGGTCACGGTGGCCTCGTGGGCGAAGTAGCCCAGGCCGTAGGAGACGGTGACGGTGTCGCCGAGCGCGGCGCCGAGCGCGGCCAGGTCCAGCTCGGCGGTGTACGTGGTGGCGTTCGGCCCGTCCTGCACCGCGACCAGCCGCCGCGGCGCGTCCTCGCCGACGCGGACCTGGAGGTCGGCCCGGTCCAGCGCCGTCGGGTCGAGGTTCAGTGGCGCGGTCAGCCGGATCGTGGCCCGGCCGGCCTCGGGTACCCGCTGCACCGCCGCGCCGGCGGCGTCGACCACCCGCACCGTGGTGGCGTCGACGGCGCGCCAGGCCAGCGCCTCGTTCCAGGCGGTGTTGAACGTGACCCACCCCTCCGAGTGGCCGACGTTGCCGACGGTCGGGTTGAACGGGTAGTGGGCGTTCTTGGGGCTGCCGTCGAGCACCCCGCGGCTGCCCTGGAGGCGGCCGGCGCCGCCCTGGAACTCGGAGAACCAGCCGCGTTCCACGCCCTCGAAGCCCCACTGCGGTGTCGGGCCCCGGTAGGACGCGTGCCGGCCGGTGGGGTTGCGGCCGAAGATGTTGTCGACGTGCGCGACCGCGATCTGCCGCAGCCGCGCGGCGAGGGGGTCGGCGCCGAGCGCCTCGGCCGCGGCGAGGGCCGGGGCGGCGAAGCCGGCGACGTTTCCGGTCTCGTTCGGGTCGCTGGCCGAGCCGCCGCCGGTGAAGGGCGGGATGGTCCACCGGTCGGCGGAGTAGCGGCGGAAGTCCCACAGGTTGTCGGAGCGCTGGGTGACCACCTCGGCCCAGTCGCGGATGAAGTCCCGGGTGCCGGGCGGCGCCTGGTCGGGGTGCTGCCGCAGCAGCCGGGCGAGGCCGGTGATCAGGTGGTACTCGCCCTGCCGCTGCCCCTTGGTGACGGTGGGGTCGGCGACGTCGAGGTGGTCGACCAGCCAGGCGGCCTGGGCGTGCGCGGCGGCCAGGTACCGGTCGGCGTCGGCGCGGCCCTCCCGCTGGGCGACCTCGTACATCATCACGTTCGGCCAGACCGAGTGCCCGGGCGGCAGTTCGCCCTTGGCGCTGCCGACCTGGGTGTAGACCTGCAGCAGGTCGGCGGTGTGCGGGGTGGTGTCGTACCAGGCGAAGCGGTCCTTGGCCGGGTCGTCCCAGATCGGGAAGAGGTAGTCGCGGGCCCGCTCGTAGACGCTGCGGGGGATGTGGTCGGCGAGGTAGGGGTAGGCGTAGAGGAACGCCGCGAGTTGTTCCTTGAGCAGCGTGTGGTTGACCCTCCCGCCCAGGTAGACCTCGACGGCCCAGTGGATCAGCCGGACGATCTCCGGGGTGTCCGGCGCCAGTTGAACGGGCAGCCCGACGTACCGGGCGTCGGGGTCGGTGATCTGGTCGAACGCCGACGGGTTGGCCAGGTACAGGTCGATCAGCGAGGGCAGTTCGAAGGACATCTGGTGCGAGTCGCGCCAGCCCACGCCGAGGTAACAGTTCTGCGTGTCGGTGCCGCCGTAGGTCATCCGGCTGAAGTCGCCGTAGTAGCAGCGGACGTCGGTCATGAACTGCACCGCCCTGCGGTACGAGACGCGCTCGATCCAGTCCGCGCCGAGGCCGAACGGCACCGACCGGCCGGTCCCGGCCGCCCCCCGCACCTCCACGGTGTACGGTCCCGGCTCCGCCGGGTCGAACCCGGTGAAGTCGCCGACCTGGCCACCGACGGTGCCCTCGTGGCGGACGACGCCGCCCGCGTCGAGCACCTGGAACCGGTCGCCGTCCTCGGCCCGGGGCGCGGTGAACCGCTTGGCCTGACCGACGTTGTAGCCGCTCTGGTTCACCAGGACCGGCTGGTCGTCGTCGGGCTCGCCCGGCCCGGTCCAGGAGCAGCCGGTGGCGGTGGTGGGATGGTCGGCGGGGACCGAGGCGAGCGCGGTGACCGCGACGGCGGCGAAGGACGCCTGGGCGTGGTAGACGCCGAGCGCGATGGTGCCGCCGGCCGGGGGCGCGTCGACGACGGCCACCGGTTGCGCGTCGATCTCCACCACGGTGATGTCGTTCGCCCGGCGGATAACGAGGTCGTGCCACTCGGCCTGACGCAGCGGGGCCGCGCCGCGGCACACGTTCTTCGTGAGCGGGCGGGCGACCTGCACCGCCGACCAGCCGGCGAGCTGCGCGGCCAGGTTGTTCTGGGTGACGGCGTACGGCTCGCGGAAGTCGGTCAGCACCGACACGGCCGGCGAGTCGCTGGTCGCGTCGACCCGGACCCGGGTACGCAGCTCGTACGCGGCGGGCAGCCCGACGGGGGTCACCGGGGTGATGTAGCGGCCGGCGGACTGGGTGCGGGTGTCGATCGAGACGGCGGGGAACTCGGCATTGCTCGCGGTCCACTCGGTGAGCGACCCGGTGAGCGCCCGCCACCGGCTCAGCCCGGTGGCGAAGTCGTCGGCGAACAGGTGCGGGTCCGCTGCGGCGGAGGCGGCGGGCGGGGTCAGGGACAACGCCGTGGTCGCGGTCAGGACCGTCGCCAGGGCCAGGACGGCCCAGCGGCCGAGAGGTGGGGTCACCACGAACCTCCTTGTCAGCTCCTGCGCCGACGGCTCCGCTGGAGGGTCGGGCATGCGCCGGGTGAACCAGTGCGCGGGTGTGCTGCTGCAGAGTCACCGAGCAAGCTGGTCCATCTTGGAGATCTGCTTGCGGCATGTGCGACGGTAATGCTCGTGTTGCACGTAGTCAATCGTTGCGTCACGCGGTGCTGCCCACCGTGGACGGTCGACTGGTCAGTACGTGCCGCCGGGGGCCACCTGGGCCGCGACCCGGTCGTGCAGCGCGGTGAGCGCCGGGCTGACGGTGGTGGCGAGCGGTTCCGGATCGATCAGCCGGCGCGCCGCCTCCGGCAGCCAGCCGAGCTCGCCGTCGAACCGGCGGCGCGCGGCGCGTACGGCCTCGGCCGGGTCGGCCGGTTCCAGGCGGCGACCGTCGCGCATCACCGGTACGAGCAGCGGCCGGCGGCCGTCCGGCGGGGGCTCGTCGCGGAGGCCGACCACGTCGCCGCTCGCTCCGTCCGGGTCGCGGAAGACCTGTTTGGGTCCGGGGAGGGTGGCCTTGCCCGGGGAGAGCTTGAGCACCGGGCGGTCGCCGACGGCCACCAGCTTGTACGCGCTGTCCAGCGACGGCGCGTCGTAGGAGACGCCCATCTTGGTGCCCACCCCGTACCCGTCGATCGGCGCGCCCGCCGCGACGAGGCCGGCGATGACGTCCTCGTCCAGGCTGCCGCTCGCCACGATCTGCGCCTGGGTGAGGCCGGCGTCGTCCAGGATCGCCCGGGTCTCGCGGGCCAGGGCGGCGAGGTCGCCGGAGTCGAGCCGGACGCCGAGCGGCCCGGTCAGGCCCAGCTCGGTGATCACGTCGACGGCGGCCCGTACGCCGGCCGGGGTGTCGTAGGTGTCCACGAGGAAGATCGGGTTCGTCGGGAAGTCGGCGGCGAACGCCCGGAACGCGGCACGCTCGTCGGGGAACGCCTCGACGTACGAGTGGGCCATCGTGCCGGAGGGCTGCAGGCCGTAGCGCCGGGCGGCCTCGACGTCGCTGGTCGCCAGGAAGCCGGCGATGGCCGAGGCCCGGGCCACGCCGGCACCGGCCTCGATGCCGTGCGTACGGCGGAACGCGAAGTCGATCAGCTGCGCGTCCCCGGCGGCGAGCCGGCAGCGGGCGGCCTTGGTGGCCACCGTGGTGTGGAAGGTGATCAGGTTGAGCACCCCGGTCTCCACCAGCTGCGCCTCGGCGATCGGCGCGGTGATCTCCAGCAGCGGTTCGTCGGCGAAGACCACCCGGCCCTCCGGGACGGCCCAGACGTCGCCGGTGAACCGGAGCGTGGCCAGCGCGGTCAGGGTCGGCTGGTCGAAGCCGACGGCGTCGCGCAGGTAGGCGAGGTCGGCCGGGTCGAACGCGAAGTCCTCCAGGAACGTCAGGGCCTCGTCCAGCCCGGCGGCGACCAGGAAGCCGCGCCGCGGTGGCAGCCGGCGGGCGAACAGGCTGAACGTCGCCCGCCCCGTCATCCCGCGGCGCAGGTAGCTGGCCGCCATCCGCAGCTCGTACAGGTCGGTCCGCAGTCCGGTCATCTCACCTCCTCGGCCACGGCACCACTGTGGTGGATGCCGCGCGGGAATGTGCGGGAAACGGGAGATCCCGGGCGGCCGTCGCGCCGCACACGCCCGCGAGGCGACGGACCGCCGGGCGACCGCCGTGGCTACGCCCGGGTAGACGGTTGTCCCGGTCAACGTCTAGCAGCATGATCGTTCTGTGCCGTGGTGTCCCGGGTACCCGGGTTGCGGCCCGCACCGTCGCCAGCGGCGAACACGTGAGAGGACCGCAGCGGGGTACCTGACGGGGTGACGGTCCGACGAGGAGCCGACGGGAGATTCGCATGCAGGGTGAGTTGCAACGCCTTGTGGACGCTCTCGCCGCCTACGCGGGCCGGCCCGCGCTGATCGAGGACCGACGCCAGCGGGTGGTGGTCTACAGCGAGCACACCGGGTTGATGGACGACGTGCGCAGGGCGTCGATCCTGCGGCGGCAGACCACCCCGGAGGTGATCGCGTGGTTCCGCAAGACGGGAATCACGGAGGCTCGCGCGCCGGTGCGGACACCCGCGTCGGAGGAGCTGGATCTGTTGCCGCGGGTCTGCGTGCCGATCCGGCACCAGGATCTGCTGCTGGGGTTCGTCTGGTTCATCGACCCGGACGGCACCATGGCGGACGCGGACATCGCCGCGACCGGCCTGATGAGCGAGCTGTCGCTGGCGCTCTACCGGGAGAATCTCCTCGGCGAGCTGGCCTGGAACCGGGAGACCGAGGCGGCCCGGACGCTGCTCTCCGCCGACGAGACCACCCGTGCGCAGTCGATGCGGACGCTGCGCGAGGCCGGCATGATCGCCGGTGACGGCCCGGCCACCGCTCTCGTCGCGCACCTCGTGACCTCGGGTGGCGACCCGCCCGACGAGGTCGCGCGCCTCGCACTCGAACAGGCGCTGGTCACCACTCGGCGGTGGATCGGCACGCGGGAGGCGTTGCACCTGGTCCGCGACGACCACGGGGTCCTGCTGCTCTGCGGGCGGGGCGGCGGGCGTCCGTCGCCCGAGGTCGCCGCGAAGCTCCTCGACGACAACCTGCGGCAGGCGACGCGCGGGCTCGGCGCGGTCGAGCGCACGGTGGTCGGGATCGGGCAGACCCGGCCGGGGCTCGCCGAGGCGTTCGGGTCGTACGGGGAGGCGGTGCAGTCCGCCCGGGTCGGCGTCCGGCTGCCGGCGCTCGGCCCCGTCGTGTCGTGGCCGGGGCTGGGCATCTACCGAGTGCTGTCGCGGTTGGAGGGTCGGCACCTGGACATGGCCGACGTGCATCCCGGCTTGGAGCGGCTGCTGCGGGAGCAGCCGAATCCGGTGCTGTTGCAGACGCTGGAGCGTTACCTGGATCTGGCCGGCAACGCTCACGCGACCGCCGAGCAGCTTCGGCTGCACCGCACGACCCTCTACTACCGGTTGCAGCGCGTCGAAGAGCTGGCCGAGACAGATCTCAAGGACGGCAACGAGCGGCTCTGCCTGCACCTGGCGTTGAAGCTGGGCCGGCTGACCGGCGCGTACCGGCCGGAGGAGTGACGCGAGCCGCACCGCTGGCGAGGTCGGCGGACGGGTGCCCATGGCGGGCGGGACGCCCGGAAGCGCCCCGCCCGCCCGCCGTCACAGACCGGCTCGCACGGCCGCCGAACGGCCGCCGACGATCGGCAGCTCGATGCGGCTGCTGTCGAAGTGGACGGTGATCTCGGCCTGGTTCTGCTTGGCCCGGCTGCTGTAGCCCGAGTACGAGCCGAGCAGGACCACACCGACCTGGTTGCCGGCCGCGAAGACGTAGTCCTCGGGGAGCAGCGGCACCTCGACCGAATTCTTCTTGCCGGGGACCAGCGGCGTCGTCACGGACAGCGACTTCAGGTTCTGGCCGTCGAGGATGCCCTTGGTCACCAGCTCCTGCGGGTCGCTGGCCACGGTCTTCTCGGTCTGCCGGTAACAGGCGTTCTCGGCGAAGCCACCCCAGGTGGCCTGCTCGCCCCAGCAGTCCTCCTCGGTGAGCGTCCGGATGCCGTCACCGGCGGTGCTGAACCGGGGCCGGGTGCCGTAGTCCACCAGCAGACCGGCGAAGCTGGTGTCCTCGCCGTTGACCGAGGCCTTGATCCGCACGATCGGGGTGCCCGAGATGTGCAGCGGCGCCTTCAGCGGCTCGGACAGGAACACGAGGCGGTTCGCGGTGTTCGCCTGCGGGTCCGACGGGTGCCGGATCGCGGTGGTCTGGCTCATCGTCGGGGTGTCCTGGAACGTCCGGGACTCCTTGCCGGGGCTCGGGCGAACCGACAGCGCGCCGGCCGCGCCCTCGGCGCCGGGCCGCAGCCACACGTCGGTCGTCCGGGTGCCCGGAACCGGCCAGCTGCGCTGGGTCTCCCAGACGTCCGGCGCCCGCTCGATGTCCGCCATCGGCTCGGCCATGATGCCGTTCTTCACACCCTGCAGCCAGTAGTCGAACCAGCGGTGCAGGGTGTCCACCCACTCGCCCCGACGGAAGTCGAACGGGTCGACGTGGCCGGTGCCGGTCATCCAGAGCTTGCGGGGCACGTGGTGCTTCGCGAGCGCGTCCCACCACTTGCTGAAGTGGTCCGGCCGGACGTTGTTGTCGTTGATGCCGTGGACCACGAAGACGCTGGCCCGCACCCGCTTCGCGTCCGGGACGTAGTCCCGTTCGGCCCAGAAGTCGTTGTAGTCGCCGGTGACGTCGTCGCCGTCCACCCCCAACTGCGCGCGCACCGGCGCGCAGTGCTCTCGCCGCTCCGGGTTGGTGACGGTGTTGGAGAGGCTGCCGGAGTAGTTGTTCGCCCGGGTGACCAGACCGTTGCTGCGCGAGTAGTCGTACCAGCTGGAGATCGCCGAGATCGGCACGATCGTGCTGAGGCCCTTCACGCCGGTCGCGGCGGCCGCGTTGGCGAGGGTGCCGTCGTACGACTTGCCGATCATGCCGGTCTTGCCGTTGTGCCAGGTGGCGACGACCCGCTGCCCGGCGGCGTTGGTGCCGGCCCGGCGGCCGTTGAGCCAGTCGATGGCGGTCGGCGCGCTGATGTTGTCGGCGCGGCCACCGGTGACCGGGCAGCCGGTCGAGTTGTTGGTGCCGATCATGTCCAGCAGGACCACCGCGTAGCCGCGCGGGACGAAGTAGTTGTCGTAGAACAGCGGCCACTGGTCGTTCAGGCCGTCGCCGTCGAGGTCGCCCTTGCACTCGCCCTCGTTGCCGCGGCAGACCGTCGAGTAGTACGGGCTGGCGTCCATGATCACCGGCACGCGGAGGCCCCGGTCGCTGGCCTTGGGCCGGATGATGTCCATGGCCACGACGTCGCGCCCGCCGTCGGCGTCCGTGTCGACGTCGGAGGTGACGAACACCCGCTCGCGGATCGCGTCGGCATATCCGAACACCGGTTGGGTCACACCGTTCTGGATGACCGGCCGGAGACGCTCCGCGACCGGCTGCGCCGTCGCGGTCGCCGCCGGCAGGCCGACGGCGGCGGCCACCACGACCACCACCGACGCTCGCCACCAGCTCCTCGTGGTTCGCATCGTGCTCCTCCCCTTGTCCGGCACCGGACGCGGTCGCGCGTCCCGACAGGGACGGCGGGCCGCCGGTGCGGCGGTTGCCTCGCACCCTAGGAACCGGTGCGCGGCCGGTCATCGGACAGTTGCGGGAGGTGATCGCGATCGACTCCTACGTATGTCGCATGTGGCCGAGGGTGTCCCGCCGGACGGCATCCGCCGTCTCGCGGACGGTCGGGTGTCCGTCCTCGCGAATACGATCTCGGGATGGGGATCTTCACGAGTGACGACGGCACGCGGCTCGGCTATCACCGGACCGGTGAGGGCGCACCGCTGGTCTGCCTGCCCGGCGGGCCGATGCTCGCCTCGGACTACCTCGGCGACCTGGGAGGGCTGTCGGCGCACCGGTCGTTGGTGCTGCTGGACCCGCGCGGGGCCGGAGCGTCGGCGGTCCCGGCGGACCCGGCGAGCTACCGGTGCGACCGGCAGGTCTCCGACGTCGAAGCCCTGCGCGTGCACCTCGGGCTCACCCACCTCGACCTGGTCGCGCACTCGGCCGGCGCGTCGCTCGCCCTCCTGTACGCCGCCCGGCACCCCGACCGCGTCGGTCGGCTCGCCCTGGTCACTCCCAGCCCACGGCCGGTCGGCCTGGAGATCTCCGACCTGGATCGTCGGGAACTCGCCGAACTGCGCCGGGACGAGCCCTGGTTCCCGGACGCCTCCGCGGCGTTCGAGCGGATCTGGTCCGGCGACGCGACGGAGGCCGACTGGGACGCGATCGAACCGTTCAGCCACGGCCGGTGGGACGCGGCCCGCCAGGCGTACTGCGCCCGGATGGCGAGCGATCGGAACGGGGACGCGGCACGGGTCTACTACTCCCCCGGCGCGTTCGAGCCGGACGCGGTCCGGTCCGCCGTGGCCCACCTTCCGGCACCGGTCCTGCTCCTCGCCGGCGGGCTAGACGTCGGGCTTCCTCCGAAGCGCGCCGCCGAGTACGCCGGCCTGTTCCCCCGCGCCGAACTGGCCGTGCAGCCGGGCGCCGGGCACTTCCCCTGGCTCGACGATCCGGAGTCGTTCGTGGCGACGATGGCCGGGTTCCTGCGCTGATCCGTCCGGGCACGCCGTCACCTGGTTACCGACCTCGGCCCGCCCGTGATCCGGGCCGTTTCCGCACCCGCACCGGCGGGCCGGGAGTCAGGCCGGGCGAAGACGGGTGTGCCGGGCTTTGCGCCCCTCCTCATAACCGGCCCGGGCCGCCCGCGCCGCCGCGGTCGTGGAGACCTCGGCGACCGGCACGTCCCACCAGGCGCCGCCGTCGGGGCCGGCCTCGAACCGGTCGGTCCGCACGTGCACAACGGTGGTCCGCGACGCCGCCCTCGCCGTCTCCAGCGCCGCGCGCAGCTCCGCCGTCGTCGACACCCGGATCAGGTCCGCGCCGAGGCTCGCCGCGTTGGCCCCCAGGTCGACCGGCAGCGGTGCCCCGGCGCGGTCCTCGTACGCGGTGCCGAGCCGCTGCGCGCCGACGCTCTCCGACAGCCGGCCGATCGAGGCGAACCCGTCGTTGTCGACCAGCACGACGACCAGCTTCACCCCGTCGGCCACCGCGGTGGCGAGCTCGCTCGGCAGCATCAGGTACGACCCGTCACCGACCAGCACGAACACCTCGCGGTCCGGCGCGGCCAGCTTCACCCCGAGGCCGCCGGGGATCTCGTAGCCCATGCACGAGTAGCCGTACTCGACGTGGTAGCTCTTCGGGTCGGCGCTGCGCCACAGCCGGTGCAGGTCACCGGGCATCGACCCGGCCGCGCAGACCACCACGTCGCGCGGGCCGGCGGCGTCGTTGACCGCGCCGATCACCGCGGTCTGGGTGGGCCGCGCGTCCGGCGCCGCGTGCCGGGCCCGCTCGGCCACCACCGCCCAGCGTCCGATCAGGTCGGAAACCTCCGCACGGTACGCCGGCACGGTCGACCAGCCGGCACACGCGGCGTCGAGCGCGGCGAGGCCTTCCCGCGCGTCCGCGACGAGCGGCGTCCCGGACAGCTTCGCCCCGTCGAAGCCGCTGATGGTGAGGTTGACGAAGCGGGCACCCTCTCGGAAGAGGGTGCCGGACGCCGTGGTGAAGTCGCTGTAGCGGGTGCCCACCCCGATCACCACGTCCGCGCCGGCCGCGACCTCGTTCGCCGCGCTCGTGCCGGTAACCCCGACCGCGCCGAGCGCCAGCGGGTGGTCGTGCGGCAGCGCGCCGGTGCCGGCCTGGGTCTGCGCCACCGGCACCCCGTGCGTCTCGGCGAACCGGCGCAGCGCGTCGCCCGCGCCGCTGTAGATCACCCCGCCCCCGGCGACCAGCAGCGGCCGCCGCGCCGCGGTGACCACCCGGGCGGCCCGGTCCACGGCCGCCGAGTCCGGACGCGGGCGCGGCACGTGCCAGACCCGGTCGGCGAACAGCTCCGCCGGCCAGTCGTACGCCTCGGCCTGCACGTCCTGCGGAAGGGCGAGGGTGACCGCGCCGGTCTCGACCGGGTCGGTCAGGACCCGCATGGCGGCCAGCAGCGCCGCCGGCAGTTGCTCCGGCCGGTTGATCCGGTCCCAGTACCGGGACACCGGCCGGAGCGCGTCGGTGACGCTCACGTCGTACGAGCGCGGGTCCTCCAGCTCCTGGAGCACCGGGTTGGCCACCCGGGTGGCGAAGATGTCACCGGGCAGCAGCAGCACCGGCAGCCGGTTGATGGTCGCCCCGGCCGCGCCGGTGACCAGGTTCGTCGCGCCGGGGCCGATCGAGGTGGTGCAGGCCAGCGTGCTCATCCGGTCGGTCATCCGGGCGTACGCGGCGGCGGTGTGCACCATGCCCTGCTCGGTGCGGCACAGGTGGTACGGCAGGTCGACCTCGGCACTGGCCAGGGCCTCGCCGATCCCGGCGACGTTGCCGTGGCCGAAGATGCCGAAGCAGGCGGGGATCAGCCGGTGGCGCACCCCGTCGCGCTCGGACCACTGCCGGGCCAGGAACGTCACCAGCGCCTGCGCCACCGTCAGCCGCGGCATCACGCCTCCCGGGTCGTCGGGCCGGTCAAGGGCAGCCGCGGGTCGACGACCTGGTCGACCCAGCTCGCCCGGATCCAGCCGTGCCGCGGATCGTCCACACAGGCCATGGTGCGGTTCCGCCCGGGCCCGGCCAGCACGTTGAGGTAGTAGAGGTGGTAGCCGGGCGCGGCCATCGACGGCCCGTGGTAGCCGTGCGGGACCAGCACCACGTCCCCGCCGCGCACCTCGGCGAGCACGTCGATGGGCCGCCGGTCGATGCCGTAGACCCGCTGGTAGCCGACCGGGCCGGTCTCGTCGCCGGGCGCGCCGCCGGCCACCTCGAAGTAGTAGATCTCCTCCAGCTCCGCCTCGACCCGCCCGTCGTCGTGGACCCGGTCCTCCTCGTGCTTGTGCGGCGGGTACGACGACCAGTTGCCGCCGGGGGTCAGCACCTCGACGGCGACGAGGCGGTCACAGTCGAAGGCGTCCGGGGCGCAGAAGTTGTTGACCTGGCGGCTGGCCGGTCCGGCGCCGCGCAGCTCGACCGGCACGTCCCGGGCGGCGCCGTAGCGGGGCGAGAGTCGGCGGGTCGCCCGGGCCGAGGGCAGGGCGAACCGTCCCTCCCCCTCGATCGTGGCGGTGGCGTCGCGGGGCAGGTAGGCGAAGTCGGTGACCGCGGCGAACACCGACGCCCGTCCGGTCAACGCGAGCGACAACCCGTCGCAGTGCACGGTCGCGGCGCCGGCCAGCGGCAGGACCAGCATCTCCTCCGCTGCGGTGTGGACGGTGACGGTGCCGCCCGGCGGCAGGGTGAGCACCCGCAGGCCCGCGTACGTCCAGCCGGCCCGCTCCGGAGTGACCTCCAACGCCCAGGGCGCCCGGGCGGTGCTGCCCCACGCCAGGTGGGCGTCCGGCGTCCTCACGCGTCCTGCCCGGTGGGGAGCAGCGAGCCGGCCACGTCGACGGCGGCGGCCACGTCGTCGTCCGGCGGGTAGAGCAGCGCCCGGCCGACCACCAGTCCGCGTACGCCGGGCAGCCGCAGCGCCCGCTGCCAGCGGGCGTACACCACGTCGGGGGCCTCGACCGGGTCACCGCCGAGCAGCAGGACCGGCAGGGTGGTGGCCGCCATCACCCGCTCCATCTCGTCGATGGCCGGCAGCTTCAACCAGGTGTACGCGGAGGTCGCGCCGAGCGCCTGGCCGACGCTGACGCCCTTGATGACGGCCTCGGGACGCAGGTCGGCGTGCACCCGGCCGTCGGTGCGCGCCACCCACAGCGGCTCCACCAGGGCGACCGTGCGGTGCGCGGCGAGGGAGGTGACCGCCCGGGCGCAGGCCTGCAGCGTCGGGGCGGTGCCCGGGTCGTCCGGGTCGATGCGGCAGAGCATCTTGCCGCCGTCGTAGCGCATGGCGGCGATGCTGTCGGCGTCGTACGCGGTGAACCGGTCGTCGAGTTCGAAGGTCGCCCCGGACAGCCCACCCCGGTTCATCGACCCGATCGCCAGCCGGTCCTCCAGCGCGCCGAGCAGCAGCAGGTCCTCCAGGACGTCGGGGGTGCCGAGCACCCCGTCGACGCCGGGCCGGGACAGCGCCAGGCGCAGCCGGTCGAGCAGGTCGGCGCGCCCGGCCATGGCCATCGGCCGGTCCCGGACGCCGAGGGCGCCGCGGGCCGGATGGTCGGCGGCGATGATGAACAGGGGTCGCCCGTGGTCCGGCCAGGGCCGGCGGGTGCGGCCGGCGGCCGCCTCCGCGATCGCCTGTGGCCGGTGCGCGCGGGTGAGGGTCAGCGCGTCGTACTCGGTGCTCACCGGTTTTCTCCTCCCGCGGCAGCGGTCGACGGTGGTTCCGGTTGGACGGCGCGGAGCAGCGCCAGGGTCTCGGCGTGGTCCGGCATGGCGGCCGAGCAGGCCAGGCGGGAGGCGACGATCGCGCCGGCGGCGTTGGCGAAGCGCAGCGTGCGCTCCAGCGGCCAGTCGCGCAGCAGCCCCAGGCAGAGCGCGCCGCCGAACGCGTCGCCGGCGCCGAGCCCGTTGACCACGTCGACCGGCACCGGCGGCACCCGGACGGTCTCGGTGGCGGTGCGGGCGAGCACCCCGTCCGGCCCGAGCTTCACCACCGCCAGCCGGGGCCCACGGTCGAGCAGCAGCCCGGCGGCCCGCTCGGGATCGCGGGTGCCGACGGCGACCTCCACCTCGTCGAGGTTGCCGACGGTCACGGTGACCTGCGGCAGCACCTCGGCGATCGCCGCCGTCGCCTCGGCCGCGTCGGGCCAGAACATCGGCCGGTAGTCCAGGTCCAGCACGGTGTGCGGCCGCCCGGCGCGGACCTCAAGCGCGGCGGTGTGCGCGTTCCGGCTCGGCTGCTGGCACAGCCCGGTGCCGGTGAGCCAGAAGATCCGGGCGGCCGCGATCGCGTCGCCGTCCAGTTCCTCGGGCCGGATCTGCAGGTCCGGGGCGGTCGGGGTGCGGTAGAACCAGAGCGGGAAGTGGTCCGGCGGGAAGATCTCGCAGAAGGTGATCGGGGTGGGCAGCCCCTCGACCGGGCGGACCTGGCTGTCGTCGACGCCGAACTCGCGCAGCGCCCGGTGCACGTACGCGGCGAACGCATCGGCCCCGGTGCGGGTGATCACGCCGGAACGCAGTCCCTGCCGGCTGGCCGCGACGGCCACATTGGTCGGGCTCCCGCCGAGGAAGCGGCCGAACGTCTCGACGTCGGCCAGCGCGGTGCCGACCTGCAACGGATAGATGTCCACCCCGACCCGGCCGATGGTGAGCACATCCAGCATGCGACGTCCTTCGTCCCGGCCGGCGTGGACGTACCTGCCAGCGCTGTCCCTGATTGGTAACAGTGCCGCGTGAGTTGTGTCAATGTGTTGTCATGACATCTGCCCTCTGCGCTGGGTGACCACTTCGGTACAGTGGCGCCCATCGTCGCGCGCCCTGCGACTCCGCGCGTCCCCCCGAGGAGGTGCCGTGCCCGGCCCCGAGATCGCGGTCGACCGGAGCAGCCCGGTCCCGCTCTACTTCCAGGTCGCCGAGCAGTTCGCGGCGGCGATCCAGCGCGGCGAGCTGGCGCCGGGTGACCGGCTGGACAGCGAGTTGCAGCTCGCCGACCGGCTCGGGCTGTCCCGCCCGACCGTCCGGCAGGCCATCCAACACCTGGTCGACAAGGGGTTGATCATCCGCCGCCGCGGGGTGGGCACCCAGGTGGTGCGCGGCGAGGTCCGCCGGTCGGTGGAGCTGACCAGCCTCCACGACGACCTGCTGCGCGCCGGCCAGCGACCGTCCACCTCGGTGCTGGAACTGGCCACCGCACCCTGCCCGGCCGGCGTCGCCGACGCGCTCGGCGTGCCCGTGGGCAGCGAGGTCTGGCACCTGCGCCGGTTGCGCTTCTCCGACGGCGACCCGCTCGCGGTGATGGAGAACTGGCTCCCGGCCGACCTGGTCCGGCTCAGCCTCGACGCCCTGCAGGCGAACGGCCTGTACGCGATCCTGCGCGCCAGCGGCATGCGGATCCGCGGCGCGCACCAGCGGATCGGGGCGCGGGCCGCGAGCACGGTGGAGGCCCAGATGCTCGGCGAGCGGCGAGGCGCGCCGCTGCTCACCCTGACCCGCACCGCGTACGACGACCGGGGGCGCTACGTCGAGCACGGCGCGCACATCTACCGGGGCAGCCGCTACTCGCTGGAGGTCACGGTCGCGGAGCGGTGACGGTGGATGTTTCGCGCTCATTTCAGTGACAGGTATTTACGTCGTCAGGCTGTCATGACATTGTGGCCGCTAGCACCGCCGGGCGAGTGACCTGCGGCCGGCGGGCGACCCGCGAGTCTCTTCGAAGTCTCTCCTTGCGAAGGGAAACAGCCCATGTCAGCCAAGCCGAGACACGCAGCGGGCGTGCTCGCCGCGTTCACCGCCGTCGCCCTCGCCGCCACGGCGTGCGGTGACTCGTCCGAGCCCGCCGGCAAGGACGCCAAGAACATCACCCTCACCATCGCCGCCAACTCGATCGTCGGCGGCAAGAGCTCCGCCGGCGCGGAGTGGATCGAAAAGTGGGTCATCCCCCGGTTCGTCGAGGCCCAGAAGGCCAAGGGTGTCACCGCCAAGGTGACGTTCGTGCCCAGCGGCGTCGACGACGAGCAGTACAAGACCAAGCAGGCCCTCGACCTGCGGTCCAAGAGCGGCGCCGACGTCATCGCGCTGGACGGCATCTGGGTCGGCGAGTTCGTCCAGGCCGGCTACCTCAAGCCGCTGTCCGACGTGGCCGGCTCCGAGGTGGACTCCTGGGAGGGCTGGTCGCAGATCCCGGAGACCGTGCAGGGCCTCGGCTCGTTCGAGAACAAGCGGTACGGCATCCCGCTCGGCACCGACGGCCGGGTCCTCTACTACAACAAGAAGCTGTTCGCCCAGGCCGGCCTGCCCGCCGACTGGCAGCCGAAGAGCTGGCAGGAGATCCTCGACGCCGGCGCCAAGCTCAAGGCGCTGCCCGGGGTGACCCCGATCCAGATCAACGCCGGCACGGCGATGGGCGAGGCCACCTCGATGCAGGGCGCGTTGCCGCTGCTGGTCGGCGCCGGCGGCGAGATCTACAAGGACGGCAAGTGGGCCGGGGCCAGCCAGCCGGTCAAGGACGTGCTCGACTTCTACACGAAGATCTACGGCGGCGGCCTGGGCGACCCGAAGCTCCAGCAGGAGGCGAAGGGCCGGGACAAGTCGTTCGCCGAGTTCGCCGCCGGCAAGATCGGCATTCTCGGCGAGGGCGACTACTTCTGGCGCAGCGTCGTCAACCCCGGCAGCGGCATCGCCAAGATGGCCGACCGGGACACCACCGTCGGCTACGCCATGATCCCCGCCAAGCAGCCGGGCGCCGGCATCCGCGGGCAGGACTTCGTGAGCATGTCCGGCGGCGGCGTACGGGTGCTCAACCCCAACTCCAAGTTCCCCGCCCAGGCGTGGGAACTGCTGTCGTTCATGCACTCCGCCGAGGCGGTCAAGGCCGAACTCGCCGGTGAGAAGCGGATCACCGCGCGGACGGACGTCAACAAGGAGGTCCTCGCGGGCGACCCGATGCTGAGCTTCATCACCGAGAAGGTGCTGCCGGTCACCGCGTACCGGCCGCCGCTCGCGGTCTACCCGCAGGTGTCCGTCGCGCTCCAGGAGGCCACCGCGGACGCGGCCGGCGGAAAGAGCGTCGACGAGGCGGCCAGCGCGTACCAGAAGAAGGTCGAAGGGATCGTCGGTGGCGCAGGCAACGTCACCTCCTGACCAGGTGGTGAAGGGAGCGCGCCCGGCGACGGGCGCCTCCCCCGCCCCCGACGCCGCCGGGCTCGGCCGGGCCCGGGCCACCGGGTTCGTCGTGCCCGGCATGGTGCTGATCCTGCTCTTCCTCGTGGTCCCGGCCGTCTGGACGATCTACCTCGGCGTCACCAACTACCGGCTGACCGGCCTGGCCGCCGCCAACCCGGAAATCGTCGGGCTGGACAACTACACCCAGGCGCTGGGCGACGAGCGGTTCCGCAACTCCCTGCTGCTGACCCTCCAGTTCGTGCTCGGCTCGGCGGTCATCGGCCAGGCCGGGCTGGGCTTCGCCATCGCGTACGCGCTACGCGACCGCCGGGGTCCGCTGCGCCGGCTGGTCGAGGGGCTGGTCCTGCTCTCCTGGATCCTGCCCAGCTCGGTGGTGGCGTTCCTCTGGATCGCCCTGCTCGACCGGGACGGCGGCACGCTCAACACGCTGCTCGGCATCCCCGGCACCGCCTGGCTGCTCGACCACCCGATGCTGTCGATCATCATCTTCAACACCTGGCGCGGCACCGCGTTCTCGATGATGCTCTACGCCGCCGCCCTGGAGAACGTGCCCCGCTCGCACCTGGAGACCGCCCGGCTCGCCGGCGCGTCCACCTGGCAGCAGCTCCGCGACGTGGTCTTCCCCCGCATCCGTGGGCACGTGCTCACCAACCTGCTGCTGATCAGCCTCTGGACGTTCAACGACTTCGCGCCGTTCCTCATCACCGCGGGCGGTCCCGAGCAGCGCTCGGAGATCCTGCCGGTCTACGTCTACAAGGTCGCGCTCTCCGGCGGCGAACTCGGCTTCGGCGCGGCCATCTCGTTCGTCATGCTGCTGATCAACCTGGTCATCGCCCTGGTCTACCTGCGGATGCTGGGCCGGCGGAAGGAGACGGCATGACGGCGACCGCCACCGCACCGCCGGCCCGGACCGAGCCGGCGGCCGACGGTCCGCGCATCGCGGTCCGGCACGTGCTCGCCGGGATCGCGCGGTACGTCTTCCTCTGCGCCGTCCTCGGGTTCTTCGCCCTGCCGCTGCTCTGGCTGGCCACCGCCCCGTTCGACGACACCCCGACGATCACCGCGTCGCTGCCGCAGTTCACCCTGGACAACTTCCGGGCCCTGCTCGACAACCCGTACGCGCTCAGCTCACTGCTCAACTCGGTCTACCTGGCCGTCGGCACCGCCGCGCTGGTGGTGACGTTCGCGGCGCTGGCCGCGTACGCGCTCAGCCGGGTCCGGGTGCCGGGCCGCGACGCGCTGCTCTACGGGCTGCTGCTGCTCTCCTCGATCGTCACCGGCACCGCCACCATGGTGCCGCTGTTCGAGCTGGCCGACCGGCTGCACCTGATCGACTCCCGGCTCGGCGTCATCCTGATCCTCAGCGGCGGCCTGCTGCCCGCGGCGATCTTCATCCTGAAGGACTTCATGGACGCCACCCCGACGTCCTACGAGGAGTCCGCCCGGGTCTTCGGCGCCAGCCCGCTGCAGATCATGCGGCACATCGTGGTGCCGCTGGTGCGTCCCGGGCTGGCGACCGTCGGGGTGTGGGCGGTGGCCAACGTCTGGGGCAACTTCCTGGTGCCGTACCTGCTGCTGCGCGGGCCGGACAAGGCCCCCGCCGCGGTGATCATGTACACCCTCTACACCGAGGGCGGCCAGGCCGACCTGCGGCTGCTCTCCACGTTCTCACTGCTCTACTCGCTGCCGGTGGCGCTCATGTTCGTCTTCGTCAGCAGCCGGTACGGATTCCGCTTCCACGGAGGGATCAAGCGCTGATGTCCGCCATCGCCATGCGCGCGCTGACCAAGGTCTACCCCAACGGGGTACGCGCCCTGGACGCCCTCGACCTGGAGATCGCCGACGGCGAGTTCTTCGCCCTGCTCGGCCCGTCCGGCTGCGGCAAGACCACCCTGCTGCGCACCATCGCCGGGCTGGAACTCGCCTCCGGCGGCAGCGTGCACATCGGTGACCGCGAGGTCACCAACCTGCCGCCCGGAAAACGGGACGTGGCGATGGTCTTCCAGGACTACGCCCTCTACCCGCACATGACCGTGCGGGACAACATCGCCTACCCGTTGCGGATCAAGAAGGTGGACCGGCGCAGCCGCGGCGAGAAGGCCGCCGAGACCGCCGACGAGCTGGGCCTGTCCGCGCTGCTGGACCGCCGCCCCGGCCAGCTCTCCGGCGGCCAGCAGCAGCGCGTCGCGCTCGCCCGCGCGATGGCCTGTCACCCGCAGGTCTTCCTCCTCGACGAGCCGCTGTCCAACCTGGACGCCCGGCTCCGGCTGGAGGCCCGGACGTTCCTCAAGCGGCTGCAGCGCGAACTCGGCGTGACCACCGTCTTCGTCACCCACGACCAGGCCGAGGCCCTCGCCCTGGCCGACCGGATCGCCGTCATGGAGGGCGGCCGGATCCGCCAGGTCGGCACGCCCACCGAGGTGTTCCGCCGCCCGGCGAACACGTTCGTCGCCGGGTTCATCGGCTCCACCCCGATGAACCTCATCGACGCCGAGGCCCGCGACGGCGAGCTGGCCGTCGCCGGCGCCCGGCTGCCGGCGCCGGAGGGCGTCCCGCTCACCGACGGCGAGAAGCTGGTCTACGGAGTACGCCCCGAGTACCTCGACTACTCGGCCGAACCGGTCCCGGGCGCCCTGCACGGGCAGGTCGTCGTGGTGGAGAACCTGGGCAGCTTCTCGCTGGTCTCGCTCGACCTGACCACCGGCGGGCCGACCGACGGCGCGCCGGGCGGATCAGCCGACGACCCACATGTCGACACCCGCGCCTCCGGCGCCAGCGTCCAGGTCGTCGTGCCCGAGGGCCGAGAACCGGAGCCGGGTGACACCGGCTGGGTGGTGCCCCGGCCGGGCCGGTCACTGCTCTACCGGGACGGGGAGCTGCTCGCCACCGCGCCGGCGCCGGTCGTCCCCGCCGCCCGGACCGGCGCGGAGCGCTGACCATGGCGGTGCACCGGGGCCGATGGACCCTCCCCGACCGCGCCGACAGCGTCCTGCGCGCCCTGCCGGTCACCGTGCCGCCCGGCACCGCCGCCCTCACCGTACGGCTGGCGTACCCCCGGACGGCCGGGGTGCTCGACCTCGGCTGCGTCGGGCCGGACGGCTTCCGCGGCTGGTCCGGCGGCGCCCGCGACGAGTACACCGTCTCCGCCGACTGGGCCACCCCCGGCTACCTGCCCGGCGAGCTGGAACCCGGCGAGTGGCAGGTGCTGCTCCGGCTGCACCGCATCCCACCCGACGGGCTCGACTACGAGGTCACCGCCACCACCGCCACCACCGTCCCGCCGGCACCGGCCGAACCGGCGGCCCCGCCCCGCCCCGACCGTCCGCCCCGCCGGGCACTGCCCGAGGTGGACGGCCGCCGCTGGATCGCCGGTGACCTGCACGCGCACACGGTGCACAGCGACGGCAGCGGCACCATCGACGAGCTGGCCGCCCTCGCCGCCGGTCGCGGCCTGGACTTCCTCGCCGTCACCGACCACAACACGGTCAGCCACCACCCCTGGCTGCCCGCCGCCTCGACCCGGTACGGCATCACGCTGATCCCCGGGCAGGAGGTGACCACCGACCGGGGCCACGCCAACGTGTTCGGCCCGGTCGGCTGGGTCGACTTCCGCCGGCCGCCGGACGAGTGGCTCGCCGCCGCCGAGCGCGACGGGGGGCTGATGTCGGTCAACCACCCGCTCGGCGGCGACTGCGCCTGGCGGCAGCCGCTCACCACCCGCACCCGGCTCGCCGAGGTCTGGCACTCCGGCTGGTGGGACCGCACCTGGGGCGCCCCCCTCGCCTGGGCGCAGGCGTGGCGGCCGGACGTCGTACCGGTCGGGGGCAGCGACTACCACCGCCCCGGCGCCGACGCCCTGCCCGGCTCCCCCACCACCTGGCTGCTGGTCGACGACGACCGGCCGGCGCAGACCGCGGTGCTCGACGCGCTGCGCGCCGGCCGTACCGCCATCTCGGCCGACCCCGACGGGCCGCTGCTGCTCCGCCTCGGCGACGAACTGCTGGCGCTCGACGCGGACGGCGCGCTGCTGGGCTACCCCGACGGCCGCCACCGCGTCGTCCACGGCGACCGGTGCCGGCTCCCCGCCGGCGACGGCCTGCACGTCCTGGAGTCCCACCGCATGGAGGTGATCGCACTGTGCAGCTGACTGGACGAACCCGGGTGGCCGGCGCGCCCGTGAACCACGGCATCTACCAGCCGGACGACACCGAACTGGGCCCCGACGACCTGCTCACGGCCCTGGCCCGGGACGGCTACGACGGGATCGACTCCGGGCCGATCGGCTACCTCGGCACCGGAGACACCCTGGTCCACCGGCTGACCGGCGCCGGCATCGGTCTCGCCGGCGGCTGGGTCGACCTGCGCTACGGCGATCCGGACGGCTTCGCCGCGGACCTCGCCCAACTCGACGCGGCGCTCGACGTCTTCACCGCCCTCCCGGCGGACGACCCGCGCTTCGCGCCCCGCCCCACCCTCGCCTGCCCCGGGAACCCGGCCCGGATGGACCGGCCCGGCATCCCCACCGACCTCGGCGCGGCGCTGCCGGCCGCCGACTGGCCCGACTTCGCCGCCCGCGTGCAGCAGGCCGCCGACCGCTGCCGGGACCGCGGCCTGGAGCCGGTGTTCCACTACCACCTCGGCACCGACGTGGAGACCGAGGCCGAGGCCGACCGGCTGCTGGAACTCACCGACATCGCGGTCTGCCTGGACACCGGGCACCTGCTGCTCGCCGGCGGCGACCCGGTCGCGGCGGTACGCCGGTGGGCCGGCCGGATCGGCCAGGTGCACCTCAAGGACGCCGACCTGGCCGTCCACGAACGGGTCCGGGCGGCCGGCGGCGGCCTCACCGAAGTCGTGGCCGCCGGCGGGTTCTGCCCGCTCGGCACCGGCGACGTCGACTTCGCCGGGGTGTTCGCCGGCCTCGACGCGATCGGCTACACCGGCTGGCTGATCATCGAACAGGACGCGCCGGCGCGGGGGCGGGATCTCGACCGCACCCGCGCCGACCAGACCGCCAACCGGCGCTGGCTCCAGGAGGCGCTGCGATGACCGAGCCGGGCAAGCGGATCCGCATCGCGGTGGCCGGGCTCGGCATCATCGCCCGTACGGTGCACCTGCCGCTGCTGCAACGCCGCGGCGACCTGTTCGACGTCGTCGCCCTCGGCGACCTCTCCCCCACCCGGGTCGCCGACCTCGGCCGCCGGTACGGCGTCGAACCGGGCCGCCGGTACACCGACGCCGCCGCCATGGTGGCCGACGGCGGGTACGACGCCGTCCTGCTCGCCACCTCCGGCTCCCACGGCGACCTCGCCGCGCAGGCCCTGCGCGCCGGCGTGCCGGTGCTCTCCGAGAAGCCACTCGCCTACACCCTCGCCGAGACGGACCGGCTCACCGACCTCGCCGGCGGAAGCCCGGCGCTGATGGTCGGCTACATGAAGCAGTACGACCCGGCGGTCGCCGAGGCCGCCCGGCTGCTCGACGAACTCGGCGGCCCGGAACGGGTGCACGCGGTGGAGGTGACCGTGCTGCACGCCGGCGGCGACCGGCAACTGGCGTTCGCCAACCTGCCGCCGGCCCCCGGCGACGTGCCGTCCGCCGAGGCGGCCCGGCTGCGCGCCGCCGACAACGCGCTGCTGGACGCGGCGGTGGGTGGCGACCCGGGCGCCCGCACGCTCTACCAGATCCTGATCAACAGCGTCTGCCACGACCTGAGCCTGCTGCGACTGTTCACCGGCGCGCCGTCGACCGTGGACCACGTGGCGACCTGGCCGGTGGCACCGGAGCTGCCGGCCGAGCCGTCGGTGGAGGTCAGCGGCCGGCTGCCGGGCGGCGCCCGGTACGGCATCCGCTGGCTCAACCTGCCCGACTACCCGGCCTACCGGGAGACGGTGACCCTGCACCACGCCCGCGGCTCGCTGGACCTGGTCTTCCCGTCGCCGTACCTGCTCAACGCGCCCACCACCCTGACCGTGGTGGACACGCACGGCGGCGGCGAGCGGCGGGCCGTGTTCCGGTCGGTCACCGAGGCGTTCGAGCAGGAACTGGTCGCCTTCCACGCGATGGTCACCGCCGGGACGGCGCCGTTGACCGGGATCGCCGAGGGCGCGGCCGACATTCGGACCAGTCAACAGGTGGTACGCCGCCACGGCGAACTGACCGGCGCGGCGATCGGCGGAGAGGCGGCGGGCCGATGACACGACCGACCGAGATCATCGTGGTGCCACACACCCACTGGGACCGCGAGTGGTACGAGCCGTTCCAGCGGTTCCGGTTGCGGCTGGTGGCCCTGCTCGACGACGTGTTCGAGCGGATGGCACGCGACGAGCGGCAGCGGTTCACCCTGGACGGGCAGCTCGCCGCGGTCGACGACTACCTGGAGGTCCGCCCCGAACGGCGGGAACAGGTGATCGCCCTGGTCCGAGCCGGGCGGCTCGCCGTCGGCCCGTGGCAGATCCTGCTCGACGAGTTCCTCTGCTCGGGCGAGAACATCGTCCGCAACCTGGAACGCGGCCTCACCCGCAGCGCCGACCTGGGCGGCCCCATGCCGGTCGGCTACCTCCCCGACATGTTCGGTCACATCGCACAGATGCCGCAGATCCTCACCGGGGCCGGGCTGGCGCACGCCTGCGTGTTCCGCGGCGTCCCGGACCGGGTCCGCACGCACGCGTTCGCCTGGCAGGCCCCCGACGGCACCACCGTCCGCACCGAGTACCTGCCCGGCGGGTACGGCAACGCGGCCGGTCTGATGGACGACGCCGCGCTGGTCACCCGCCGCGCCGCCGACCTCGCCGACCGGCTCACCGCGTGGCGCCCCGAGGACAGCACGTCCCCGATCCTCGCCATGTACGGCACCGACCACGCCGCGCCGGCGCCGAACGCCCCCGACCTGCTCGCCGCGGCGGACGTCGACGGCGTACGGCTGCGCCTCGGCACCCTCGCCGAGTACTTCGCCACCCAGCCGACCACGGTCGACGGGCTGCCCACCGTCGCCGGCGAGCTGCGCTCGCACGTGCGGGCCAACATCCTGCCCGGCGTCATCTCCGTCCGCGCCCACCTCAAGCAGGCGATGGGCCTGGCGGAACGGCGGGTCGAACGGTACGCCGAGCCGCTCGCCGCGCTCTTCCACGACCCGTCCGTGCAGCGTTTCCTGGACATGGCGTGGACCCGGCTGATCGACGCCAGCTGCCACGACTCTGTGACCGGCTGCGGCTGCGACGAGACCGCCGAGCAGGTGGCCGCCCGCCTCGCCGAGGCCGACCAGCTCGGCCGGGCGGTCTGCGACCTGGTCGGCGCCCGGCTGTCCGCCGCCGTGCCCCGCGACGGCTATCTGCTGTTCAACCCCAGCCCGGTCCCCCGCACCGCCCTGGTCCGCCTCGACGTGGCGGCGCCCGGCGACACGGTGGCGCTGGCCGGGGCGGACGGCCAGCCCCTGCCGGCGCAGGTTCTCGACCGCGCCCGGACGCTGCTCGCCGACGAGGTGGTGCCGGCCGCCGACCTGCCGGCGGTGCTCACCCGCGTGCACGGCCGGGAACTCTACGGCCAGGAGGTCACCCGCTGGTCGGTGTCGCCGGCCGACGCCACCCTCACCTTCGAGGTGGCCCGGCACGGCGACCCCGCCTTCGACGTGGAGGACGTCCGCCTGGCGCTCGCCGACGCCGCCCAGCCGGACCGCTGGCGGGTCCGCATCCTGGCCGCGCCCCGCGCCACCGTCGCCGCGTTGGTCGACGTCCCCGCGCTCGGCCACGCCGCGGTGCGTCCGTCGTCCGCCACCGCCGGGCAGCCCACCGGGGCGGCCGCGGTGGTGGACGACCGGAGCCTGGACAACGGCCTGCTCCGGGTCGACGTGGCCGAGGACGGCACGCTGCGGCTGTCCACCCCGGACGGGATCGCCGTGGACGGCGTCGGGCGGATCGTCGACGGCGGCGACGTGGGCGACAGCTACAACTACGCCCCGCCGGCCGCGGACGAGCTGGTCGACAAGCCGCGGGCGGTCCGCGTCGTGCCGCGCCACCGCGGCCCGCTGGTCGCCGTGGTCGACGTGGTCCGCGAGTACCGCTGGCCGGTGGCGGCCGACGTCGACGCGGGATCCCGGGCGGTGGACCGGGAGGCGATCGTGGTGACGACGCGGGTCGAGCTGCGCGCCGGCGAGCGGTTCGTCCGGCTGCGGGTGGAGTTCGACAACCGCTGCGACGACCACCGGGTGCGGCTGCATCTGCCGCTGCCCGCGCCGGCCTCCGCGTCGTACGCCGAGGGCCAGTTCGCGGTCGTGGAGCGCGGGTTGACCGCCGAGGGCGGGGGCGGCGAGGTGCCGCTGCCCACGTTCCCGGCGTCCGGGTTCGTCGCCGCCGGCGCGGCGGCGGGCTCGCTCGCGGTGCTGCTCACCCAGCCCACCGAGTACGAGCTGACCGACGGCGGGCGGGAGCTGGCCGTCACCGTGCTGCGGTCGATCGGCATGCTGTCGCGCAACCGGCACGCGCTGCGCGACGAACCCGCCGGCCCGCAGCTGCCCACCCCGTTGGCGCAGTGCCGCGGTGAGCGCAGCGTCGAGCTGGCGGTGCTGCCGTTCCGTGGCGAGTGGCACGCCGGGGGTGTGGCCGAGGCTGCCGAGAGCTACCGGCACGAGCTGCTGGCGTTCCCCGGCACGGCGGACCCGTCGGTCGCCCTGCCGGCGCCGGTCACCGGGCTGACGGTGGCCGGGTCGGGGGTGGCGCTGACCAGCGTCCGGGACCGGGACGGCCGCACGGAGGTGCGGATGGTGGCCGAGACGCCGGACACCACCACCGCCGTGCTCGGGGCGGGCCGGCCGGTACGCGGGGCGCGCCGGGCGGACCTGCTGGGCCGGCCGGGCGAGCGGCTGGACGTCGACGCCGACGGGCTGCTCCGGCTGCCGCTGCGCTCCTGGGAGATCGCCACGGTGCAGCTCGACCTGGCCTGAGCCGGAATGCCCGCGCCGGTGCCGAGCGCACCGGCGCGGGCGTACGGGCGCGCGCGTGCACGAAGCCGGCCGGCCGTGGCCGGCCAGGCGGTCCGGCCCGCCCCGCTGCCCGACTGGTCGGGTCCACCGGCCATCGGCCACCGGCCACCGGCCATTGGCAGCGGCGTCACCGTTCGCCGCGGCGCGCCACCCGGCGGTTGACCGCCAGCAGGTACTCCTTGCGGTCGGTCGGGTTGTGGTCCCACCGGGGCCGCGACGGCGGCTCGCCCCGGACCGGCCGGTGGTGGTCGAAGGTGGCCTCGAAGATCGCCTCACCGCGGGTCAGCGCGGGCAGCCGGCGCTCCACCGCGTGCACCCGCCGTGCCGGGACCACCCCCTCCACCACCGACGACCGCCCCACGGCCAGGGTCGAGTGGGGCACCGCCTCCAGCCCGGCCAGCACCGGCAGTACCGCGGCCAGGACGTCGGTCGGCACCTCCAGCCGGAACCGGTGCACCGGCTCCTCCACCCGCGTTCCGGCGTGCGTCAGGGCGTCGATCAGCACCAGAGGCGTGAGGTTGCGGAAGTCCCCGGCGGTGCTGGACATGCTCTTGTCGAACGTGCCGTGTGAGTGGCTCTGCCTCGCCCAGTACCCGGAGTGGGTCATCGTGACCGCGCAGTCGAGCACCTGCCAGCCGTGCAGCCCCTGGCGCAGCGTCGACCGTACGGTCTCCTCCACCGCCGTGAAGAAGGCCGGCGGCATCGAGCCGAGCTCGACACCCAGCCGAAACGTGATCCCGCCGCCGGGTTCGCCGGGCGCCACCCGCAACCCGACGGTGGCCAGGAACGGGTTGGGCGCGACGCCGATCAGCTCGACCGCCGCGCCGGCGCCGACCAGCCGCTCGACGTAGACGGCCGTCGTCTCGCGGAAGCCGACAGCCAGTCCGTACTCCTCGGCGAGCGTCGCCTGGATGACCTCCTTCTGCACCTCCCCGTACAGGGAGACGCTGATGTCGCCCCGGACCGCGTCCCGCCGCACGTTGATCAACGGGTCCTGCTCGGCCAGCTCGCTGAGCGCGGTGTAGAGGGCCCCCTGATCGGTCCGCCGCTCCGGGACGACGACGGTCTCCAGGCTGGGCGACGCGAAGTGCCGGTTCCCGGCCGTCCCGTGCCGCACCGCCCCGACCGGATCACCGATCCGGACGTCGCCGAGACCGCGCAGCAGCGCGATCCGGCCGGCGGCGACGGCGTCGGCGCGCACCCTCGATCCGAGGTCGAACACCTCGATCCCGGTCACCGTGGTGACCCGCCCACCGACGGCGAGCCGGTCCCGCAGCCGCACCGTGCCGCCGAACATCCGGACGTACGCGAGCTTCTCGCCGGACGGGCCGCGCTCGACCTTGAACACGGTGCCGGAGGCCGGGCCGTCCGCGCCCGACCCACCCGTCGGCAGCAGCGTGGTGAGGCCATCGACGAGCGCCGCCACCCCGGCGCCGGTGATGGCCGAGCCGGCGTAGACCGGGTGCACCAGCGCCCGCCGGCTCTGCGCCGCAAGCGCGGCGCGCAGCCGACGGCCGGTCAGCCGCCGCTCGTCCGCGACGTACTCCGCCAGCAGCCGGTCGTCGCCCGCGGTGAGCCGGTCGAGCAACTGCCGGGTGAACCCCGGGTCGCCGTCGGCGTGCGGGACGAAGCACGCGTCGGCGGTGCCGGCGGCGCGCACGGCACCGGTCGCCACCACCGACGGGGCGAGCCGGTCGGCGATGTCGCGCAGCACCCGCTCCGGGTCCGCGCCGGCCCGGTCGATCTTGTTGATGAAGATCAGGGTCGGCAGGCGCAGGCGCTGGAGCGTCCGCATCAGCACCCGGGTCTGCGCCTGCACGCCCTCGACGGCGGAGACCACGAGCACCACGCCGTCGAGCAGGTCGAGGACCCGTTCCACCTCGGCGATGAAGTCCGGGTGGCCGGGTGTGTCGATGAGGTTGACCGTGACGCCGTCGACGACGAAGGACACGACGGCGGAGCGGATGGTGATCCCGCGCTGCCGCTCCAGGGCCAGCGTGTCGGTGCGGGTCGTCCCGTCGTCCACGCTGCCGACCTCGTCGGTCACGCCGACGGTGTGCAGCAGGCGTTCGGTCAGGCTGGTCTTGCCGGCGTCAACATGCGCCAGGATCCCGACGTTGAGAGTTGTCACGAAGCGTCATGTCCTTCGGGTCGATGAGCGTTCCCAGGTGGTTGGACATGAACGCAGCGCGCATCTCGGTTCCTCTCTGTTCGGGAGTGCGGTGTCCCACCCAGTCGACCAGCGCGTCCTGATGTGGGCAACCGATTAACAGCCCTCAGGCGGTCGTGAGGATGACCAGTTGCCGGGTCGCGCGGGTCATCGCGACGTAGCGGTCGACCGCACCTTCGATGCCGCTGCCGAACGCCTCCGGGTCGACGAGGACGACCAGGTCGAACTCGAGCCCCTTCGCCAGCTCCGGGGTCAGCGACCGGACGCGGGGCCGCTCCTCGAAGGTGGGGTCGCCGATGACGCAGGCGGTCCCCTCGGCGTGCGCGGCGAGCCAGGCGTCGAGGATCGCACCCAGCTCGGACGCGGCTCCGTGGGCGACGGGGACGCCGCCGCTGCGGATGGAGGTCGGCACGTTGGCGTCCGGGAGCGCGGCCCGGATCACCGGCTCGGCCTCCGCCATGACCTCTTCCGGCGTCCGGTAGTTGATGCTCAGGGCGGCCAGGCTGATCCGGTCGAGCCCGATCCGCTCGAGCCGAGCCTGCCACGACTCGGTGAACCCGTGCCTGGCCTGGGCGCGGTCTCCGACGATGGTGAAGCTCCGGGACGGGCAGCGGAGCAACAGCATCTGCCACTCCGCGTCGGTCAGCTCCTGGGCCTCGTCCACGACGATGTGCGCGAACGGGCCGGCGAGCAGGTCCGGGTCGGCGAGGGGCAGCGCCGACTCGTCGACCAGGGCATCCTGAAGATCCAGTTGGCGCAGGCTCGACAGCACACCTTCGCCGTCGTCATAGGTGTGGGCCTCGATCAGTTCGTCGACGACCGTGGCCCTGCGCGCGCGTTCGGCGGCGAGCGTGGCCTCGTGCCGACGCTTCCGCTCGGACGCCTCCGCGTCGCCGAGTCGCTGCCGTGCCGCGTCCAGGAGCGGCAGATCGGACACCGTCCAGGCCCGGGCGTCGCCGCGCTGCAGCTTCCGGACCTCGTCCGTGCTGAGCCAGGGGGCGCACTTCCGCAGGTAGGCGGGTACCGACCACAGGTCTCCGACGAGGTCGGCCGCGTCGAGCATCGGCCAGGCACGGTGGAGGGTCGCGCGCAGCTCCCGGTTCCGCTGCAGCGAACCGCGGACCAGGTCCTCCGGCTCGTCGCCGTCGTACTTGTCCACCAGGATCGTGAGCAACTCCTCCCAGACCTCGTCGCGCGCCTCGTTGTGCGGGGTGCCGGGGCCCGGCGCCTCGAATGCCTCGGCCCAGTCGTCGGCGCTCAGCCAGAGGTCGGAGTCGTCGGTGGTGACCGTCATCCCCTTGGCCGGCGGCTCCTCATAGAACCGGACGGCCGCCTCGATGGCCTTGACCAGGTCCGCGGACGACTTCAGGCGGGCCACCTCCGGGTCGGTCTCCACGGTCGCCGCCGCTCCCTCGGGGACGAGATCCCGCAGGGTGCAGGTCTGCACGTCCTCCTCGCCGAGGCTGGGGAGGACGTCGGCGACGTACGCCAGGTAGGGCTGGTGCGGACCGACGAACAGCACGCCGCCCCTGCGGTGACCGAGGCGAGGGTCGGCGTAGAGGAGGTAGGCGGTGCGGTGCAGGGCGACGACGGTCTTCCCCGTGCCCGGACCGCCGTCGACGACGAGCGCGCCGCTCGATCCGGCACGGATGATCGCGTCCTGGTCGGCCTGGATCGTGCCGAGCACGTCCCGCATCCGGTTCGACCGGCTGCCGCCCAGACTGGCGATGAAGGCGGACTGGTCGTCGAGCGCTGCGGCGTGCCCCTCGAACCCGTCGGGGGTGAACACCTCGTCCCAGTAGTCGGTGATCCGGCCCTGGGTCCAGCGATACCTGCGGCGGCTCGCCAGACCCATCGGGTTGGCGTGGGTCGCGCCGAAGAACGGCTCGGCCGCGGGAGAGCGCCAGTCGAGCAGCAGCCGACGACCCGCGCTGTCGGTGAGGCCACGTCGACCGATGTACACGGGCTCGGGGTTGTCCGCGCTGACCATGTGCCCGAGGCACAGGTCCAACCCGAAACGACCCAGGAGGCGCAGGCGAGCGGTGAGCCGGCGGACCTCCTGGTCCCGGTCCACCGCCCGGCGGCCGGCGCCGCCGGGCGCCCTGCGCTCGGCGTCGAGGCGGGCGGACAGGTCGGCGGACGCCTGGTCGAGACTCGCCGCCATGGCCGCGAAGTGCCGCTGGTCGCCGGCGATCAGCGCCGGGTCGGCCTTGGCAGAGAGGTGTTCGGGAAGGTCGAACACGTCGGCGGTCGGTTCGGCATCTCCGCCCAACCCATTCATCGTCAAGCCCACACGCACTTCGCAATTCCCCCGATTCCACAGGTTCCTGACCTCGGTCAGCGATTCTGCGGCACGACCCGGGTCTTGCGGCAAGCCCCCCAGTGCGGTATAGCTTGAAAATGGAGGGAGCGGATTCTCCCCCTCCCCTTGATCGTCCGCTCGACGGACAACCTCCTCGCGAAGCTGGCGGCACGCCGCTCTGGCCGGCCCGCGGTCCGATGGGCACCCCGGGCCGGCCGCCGTCGGACGGTCAGCGGCCGCCCCGGTCGTGCGGCACGGTCACGGTCACCGTGCAGCCGACCGGCCGGCCGATCTCGTCGTGCCCGGCGTACGTCAGCGTGTAGACCCGGTCGCCGCCGTTGCCGGCTCGCTCCGCCCGCAGTCGCCCGGTGGTGTCCGGCGTGCCGGTGGTGAAGCCGGAGACGTCCGCGGCGTCGCCGCCGGTCACCCCGGTCAGGGCGAACGCGTGGGGGCCGAGCACCCCGTCGGGCAGGTCGGCCGTCACGGTGACGTCGACCATCTTGTGGTTCGGCGGCCACAGCACCGGCCGGTCCACCGTGCAGTCCAGCTGGCGGGTCGGCACCGGCTCGGGCAGCGTGGCCACCGCGTGCCCGATCGTCGCGGTGAGCCGGCCGCCGGCCTCGTAGTACATGTGCGCGGTGCGGCCGTCGAAGTAGAACGTCGGCGCTGCCGAGCGGCCGAGGTCCGGTGCGACGTCCATCGAGTCGTGGACGACGCCGAGGTGGATCTCCTGGTCGAAGTTCTCGCCGACGTCCACCGCGTGCATGTTGCCGTCGGCGGCGTGGAAGATCACCAGGTTGCGCTCCTGCCAGCGCAGGAAGAACGGGCCGGAGGCGTTCGGGGCCTCGCTGCCCTGCGGGGTGACCAGCGGCTGCGGCTGGATGGTCCAGGTCCGTGCGTCCGGGGAGACCGCCCAGCGGATCCGCCGCGACACCGGCCCGGTCGGCCCGGGCGGCGCCGCCGTCGGATTGTCCATGAACACCATGAGGTAGCGGCTGCCCAGCCGGGGCACCGCCTGCTCGAAGACCCGGGCGTACGAGGTCTCCCCGCCGGTGCTGGCGTCCCGGCTCACCGCCGTGCCGCCGTAGTCGAAGTGGATGCCGTCCTCGGAGGTGGCGTACCGGGTGATCGAGTTCTCGCCGTGGAAGTAGAGGAAGAGCTTGCGCTCGCCCTCGATCCAGACCGCGTGCGGCGAGGAGACGTGGCTGACCGTCGAGTAGTGCGGCAGCCAGGTGTTGCTGATCAGCGGGTTGGCCGCGTACTCGGTCCACGGGCCGTCGATCGAGTCGGCGTACGCCAGGGCGATCCCGCCGGGCCGCTCGTGCGGCGCGTAGTACAGGTAGTAGGCGCCGAGCGGGTTCGGGAAGTAGTCGGCGGCCCGGATGACGCTCGGGAAGATGAACTCGTTGGTCGGGTTGTAGTCGAGGTCGGCCTTGTCGAACGCGGTGCCCACGTAGCTGAACCGGGGGAAGCCGGTCCCCGGGTCGTCGGCGGCCGCGGGGGCGCCGGCGGCGGCGGTGACCAGCAGACCGACTCCGACCGCGGCGGCGGCGCGGCGCGGCGGTGACACACGTGCTCTCGTCATGCGTCTTCCTGTTCTCGGGACGGGATCGGACGCCCGGGCGGTGCGGTACGGCCGGCCGGGCACGCGCCGGCGTGGATCGTGGACGCGGGCCGGACCGGCGACAGTGGACGGTCCGGGCGGACCCGGTCACGAACCCGGGGCAGGCGGCGGTGACGCTCGGTGAGGTGGGTACGACGGCGGCGGGCCGGAGCGTGGCCGCACCGGCGCTGCTAATACGTATTACCATCCATCTTTCTCGAATGCTGCTCGCTGCCGGGCACGCCTGTCAAGAGCTCCGGCCGAATCCGATGGCGATGCAGGCGCTGAGCGGCCGCACAGCGGTAGCCCTTCCGGCTAATACGCATTACTCCAGCGAGTTCATCGCCAGGAAATCTGTGTTCACCCCCTTGACACCGACCGGGTCGGGCGGCCAGGCTCCTCCCTACACCGAGCGCTAATGCGTATTAGCGCCGCCGGAAGGACCCCCCGTGACCGCAATCCCCCGACGTGTCACTCAGCGTGACATCGCCCGGCTGGCCGGCGTGAGCCAGGCGACCGTGTCCCTGGTGCTCAACAACCGGGCCGACGCCGACGTGCGGATCGCGCCGGAGACCCGGGACCGGGTGCTGCGGGTGATCGCCGAGACCGGCTACGCCGCCGACCCCGTCGCCCGCCGGCTCGCCGCCCGCTTCAACCGGATCATCGGCGTCTTCACCTACGAGCCCGCCTTTCCCAGCGGCAGTCGGGACTTCTTCCACCCCTTCCTGCTCGGCATCGAGGAGTACGCCGAGCGGGTCGGCTGCGACCTGTTGCTGTTCACCAGCGCGCCGGTCGTCGACGGCCGGCGCCGGATCTTCCACCAGGACAACCGGCTGCGCCTGGCCGACGGCTGCCTCCTGCTCGGACGGGAGATCGACGGCGCGGAGCTGCACCGGCTCAACCGCGACGGCTACCCGTACGTCGCGGTGGGCCGGCGGGACGACGCCGGCGGGCCGGTGCCGTACGTCGGGGCCGACTACGCCACCGCGGTGGGCCAGCTCGTCGAGCGGGCGCTCGCCCACGGCCACCGCCGGCTGACGTACCTGAGCATGGGCACCACCGCGGAGTCCTCGGAGGACCGGCGGCGCGGATACGTCGCGGCCGCGACCACCGCGGAGAGCGCCCGCCACCGACCGGCCGCCGCCGACGACGCCGACGCGGTCCTCGACGACCTGCTGGCCGACCGCAGCACCGTCGCCTTCGTGGAGGACTTCGCCACGGCGGTAGCGGTGGAGCGGGCCGCCCGCCGGCGGGGACTGACCGTGCCCGGCGACCTGTCGCTGCTGACCCTGGGCGACCCGACGGTCCCCGTCCCGACCGACCTCGCCTTCACCGGCTTCCACATCCCCCGCGAGGAGATGGGCCGGCAGGCGGTCGAGGTGCTCACCCACGTCATCGACGGCAGCGCCAGCGGCGTCCAGCAGCGGTTGCTGCCCTGCGAACTCGTCGAGGGCGACACCCTCGGCGCCCCCGAACCGGCGGTCGGCCGCCGCTGAGCGGCGACCGCGCAACACGGAAGGAAGCAAGTGGCACAGATGCGTGCGGACGTCCTCGTCGTGGGTGGCGGGCTGGGCGGCGTCGCGGCGGCCCTCGCCGCCGCCCGCGCCGGCCGGTCCGTCATCCTGACCGAGGAGTTCGACTGGCTCGGCGGGCAGCTCACCAGCCAGGCGGTCCCGCCGGACGAGCACTCCTGGATCGAGCAGTTCGGGGCCACCGCGAGCTACCGGGAGCTGCGCGACGGGATCCGCGACTACTACCGCCGGAACTACCCGCTCACCGAACGGTCCCGCGCCTGGAGCGACCTCAACCCCGGCGCCGGCTGGGTCAGCCGACTCTGCCACGAGCCGCGGGTCGCCGTCGCCGTCCTCGAGGGCCTGCTCGCGCCGTACCGGGGCTCCGGCCGGCTCACCGTGCTCCAGCCGTACCGGCCGGTGGCCGTGGACATGGACGGGGACCGGGTGGTCGGGGTGATCGTGGCGCACCGCGACCGGGACGAGCGGATCGACCTCACCGCCCCGTACGTGCTGGACGCGACCGAGGCCGGCGACCTGCTGCCGCTGTCCGGCACCGAGTACGTCACCGGGTTCGAGTCGCAGGCCCAGACCGGTGAGCCCAGCGCGCCCGCCGAGGCGCAGCCGATGAACATGCAGGCCGTCTCGGTCTGCTTCGCCATCGACCACGTCGACGGCGACCACACCATCGACCGGCCGGCCGGGTACGACTTCTGGCGCGACTACAAGCCGGACTTCTGGGGCGACCGGCTGCTCTCCTGGCGGTCCCCGCACCCGCGCACCCTGGAGATCGTCGAGCGCAGCTTCACCCCCAACCCGGACGACGACCCGCTCACGGTCAACGCCGACCAGCGGCTCAACCCCGGCGACGGCAACCTGTGGACGTTCCGGCGCATCGCCGCCCGGCGCAACTTCACCGACGGCGCGTACGGCAGCGACATCACCCTGGTCAACTGGCCGATGATCGACTACTTCGAGGGCCCGGTCATCGACGTGCCGAACGCGTCGTGGCACCTGACCAAGGCGCGCGAGCTGTCCTACTCCGTCCTGTACTGGCTGCAGACCGAGGCGCCCCGGCCGGACGGTGGCACCGGGTTCCCCGGGCTGCGGCTGCGCGGCGACGTGACCGGCAGCCGGGACGGGCTGGCCCAGGCGCCGTACATCCGGGAGTCGCGCCGCATCCGCGCCGAGTACACCGTGGTGGAGCAGGACCTGTCGCTGGCCGTGCGCGGCGCGCACGGCGCGGTGCGGTACCCGGACTCCGTCGGGGTGGGGATGTACCGGATCGACCTGCACCCCTCCACCGGCGGCGACAACTACATCGACGTCGGCTCCTGCCCGTTCGAGATCCCGCTCGGCGCGCTGATCCCGCAGCGGGTGGAGAACCTGCTGCCCGCCGGCAAGAACATCGGCACCACGCACGTCACCAACGGCAGCTACCGGCTGCACCCGGTCGAGTGGAACGTCGGCGAGGTCGCCGGCCTACTCGCCGACTTCTGTCTGGCGCGGGGCGAGTCCCCGCGCGCGGTCCGCGGCACCCCCAGCCTGCTGACCGAGTTCCAGGACCGTATCTCGTCGGCCGGCGTGGAGCTGCGCTGGCCGACGATCGCGGGCTACTGAGACAACCCCCGGTGAGGAGATGATTGTGAAGACAGGAAAGGGTTTTCGGGTCGCCGCCGCGGCGCTGGCCGGTGTCCTCGCGCTGTCCGCCTGTGGCGGTGGCGACGACGGGGCGTCGGACGGCCCGGCCAGTCTGCGGATGACGGTCTGGTCCGCCAACGAGGCGCACCTGAAGCTGTTCAACGAGATCGCCGACGAGTATCGCAAGAGCCACCCGGACGTCAGCGCCATCACCTTCGACCCGCTGCCGTTCGAGAACTACACCACCACCCTGACCACCCAGATCGCCGGCGGCAACGCCCCCGACCTGGCGTGGGTGTTCGAGAACTCGGCCCCCGACTTCGTCGCCTCCGGCGCGCTGCTGCCGCTCGACGACACGCTCAAGAAGGCCGAGGGCTACCAGTACGACGACCTCTCCCCCGCCACCCTCAAGCTCTGGCAGGACGGCGGCAAGCTCTACGCGTACCCCTTCTCCACCTCGCCGTTCGGCGTCTTCGTCAACACCGACCTGCTCAAGAAGGCCGGGCAGAAGACCCCGGCCGAGCTGATCGCCGCCGGCCAGTGGACCTGGGACACCGCGCTCGCCACGGCCGCGGCCGCCGCCAAGGCGAGCGGCAAGGCCGGCATGGTGATCCGGGACTTCGACTACAAGGGCTGGGACAACCTGTCCACCTTCTGGACCGGCTGGGGCGCCCAGGCGTGGAGTCAGGACGGGAAGTCCTGCGGCTTCGCCGCCCCGGAGATGGTCGACGCCATGACCACCCTGCACAAGGCGATCTTCACGGACAAGGCCCTGCCCGGCCCGGGCACCACGGCGGACTTCTTCGCCGGGGACGCGGCCATGACGGTCACCCAGATCTCCCGCGCCTCGCTGCTCAAGGACGACGGCTTCGCCTGGGACCTCGTCCCGCTGCCCGCCGGGCCGAAGGGCAACTACGCGGTGGTCGGCCAGGCCGGCGTCGGGGTGTTCAAGAAGAGCAAGCACGCGGACGCGGCGGCGGACTTCCTCGCCTTCCTCACCAACCCCACCAACTCGGCGAAGCTCGCCCAGTTCTTCCCGCCGCCGCGGCAGTCCCAGCTGACCGCGGAGACCCTCGCCAAGACCAACCCGAAGCTCAAGCCCGAGCAGTTGCAGAAGGTGGTCATCGACGGCATCACCAGCGGCGTGGTGAAGCCCAGCCACGCCGGGCAGGCCGAGCTGAGCCAGCAGGTCCGCGCGGGCCTCGACCCGCTGTGGAAGCCCGACGCGGACGTGAAGGCCGTCCTCGACGGCGTCTGCGCCAAGATCCAGCCGATGCTGGCGAAGTAGGGCAGCCGGATCATGTCCCAGACGGACACCAGGGTGGGCGAGGCGCAGGCCCCGCCCGCCCTGGGCCGCTCCCGGCCCTACTGGACCAGCCGCCGCCGCGACCACCTCGCCGGTTACCTGTTCATCGCCCCACAACTGCTCGGCAGCCTGGTCTTCGTGATCCTGCCGCTGGTGCTGGTCGTCTGGTACAGCCTGCACGAGTGGAACGTGCTCGCCGGCACGTTCGACTTCGTGGGCGCCGACAACTACAGCGCCCTCGCCGACGATTCCAACCTCGGGTCGGTGCTGCGGGCCACCGGGCTCTTCTCGGTGGGCCTCGTGGTGTTCAACCTCGGCCTGGCGCTGCTGCTCGCCGTGCTGCTCAACCAGCGGCTGCGCGGCACCATCGTCTTCCGCACCCTGTTCTTCTCGCCCGTCGTCGTCTCCCTGGTGGCGTGGACGATCGTGTGGGGCTTCCTGTTGCAGGACAACGGCGGCATCAACGGCCTGCTCGACACGATCGGCGTGGACGGGCCGAACTGGCTGCGCGGCGAGGGCACCGCCATGCTCTCGGTGATCGTGGTGCAGGTCTTCAAGAACGTCGGCCTGAACATGGTGCTGTTCCTGGCCGCCCTGCAGGGCGTGCCGGCCGAGCTGTACGAGGCCGCCGAGGTCGACGGGGCGAGCCGGATGCGCCAGTTCTGGCGGATCACCGTGCCGCTGATCAGCCCGACCATCCTGCTCACCTCGATCATCACCGTGGTCGGGTCGCTGCAGGTGTTCGCGCAGATCGCGGTGCTCACCCAGGGCGGGCCGGGCACCTCCACCACGGTGCTCGTCTACTACCTGTACCAGCAGGCGTTCCAGTTCCATCACTTCGGCTACGGCGCGACCCTGTCGATCGTGCTCTTCGGCATCGTCCTCGCGCTGACCGTGCTGCAGTGGCAGATGCGCAAGAGATGGGTCTTCCATGAGTCGTGACCTGTCGCCCCGGACCAAGCTGGTGCTCTACGGAGTGCTGCTGGTGCTGGCGATCCCGTTCGTCTTCCCGACCTGGTGGATGGTCACCTCGTCGCTGAAGCCGGTGTCGGACATCTTCGCGTTCCCACCGCAGCTGCTGCCGGTGCACCCGCGGCTGGACGCGTACCAGCGGGTGTTCGAGTTGCAGCCGTTCGGCCGGCAGTATGTGAACAGCCTCTACATCGCGCTGGTCGTCACCGTCGGCACGCTCGCCGTGTCGGCGCTGTCCGGGTACGCCTTCGCCCGGATCCGGTTCCGCGGCCAGAACGTGTTGTTCCTGGTGGTCCTCGCCGGCCTGCTCATCCCGAGCGAGGTGACGATCGTGCCGCTGTTCCAGATGTTCTTCAAGCTCGGCCTGATCGACACCCACTGGCCGCTCATCCTGGTGCCGATCCTCGGCGCTCCGAGCGTGCTGGCGACGTTCATCATGCGGCAGTTCTTCATCAGCCTCCCCGGCGAGTTGGAGGAGGCCGCCCGCGTGGACGGGCTGGGCCGCTTCGCCACCTTCTGGAAGATCGCCCTGCCGCTGTCCCGGCCCGCCCTGGGCGCGGTCGCCATCTTCACCTTCCTGCACAGCTGGAACCTCTACCTGGAGCCGATCGTGTTCCTCTCCTCGCCGGAGAAGTTCACCCTGCCCCAGGCGCTCACCCAGTTCGTCGACGCGTACGGCGGACCGATGTGGAACGTCCAGCTGGCCGCGGCGTCGATGACCGCGCTGCCGGTCCTGGTGGTGTTCGTCCTCGCCCAGAAGCAGTTCGTCGAGGGCCTGGCGCACACCGGCCTGAAGGGATGAGTCACCCGGTCGTCGGCCTGGACATCGGCGGCACGAAGACGCTGGCCGCGCTGGTCGGCCCGGACGGAAAGCCGCGCGACCAGCGTCACGCGCCCACTCCCGCCCGGTCCGGGCCGGCCGCCGTGCTCGACACCGCCGCGCGGCTCGCGGCGGACCTGCTCCCGGCCGCCGGCAGCGGACCGCTCGGGGTGGGCACCGCGGGCACCGTCGACCCGGCGACCGGCACCATCCGGTACGCGACCGGCAGCCTGCCGGGCTGGACCGGCACACCGGTCGCCGAGGCGCTGGCCGCCCGCCTCGGCCGCCCGGTCCGGGTCGCGAACGACGTGCACGCCGCCGCGCTCGCCGAATGCTGGGTCGGCGCCGGCCGGGACAGCCGGCACCTGCTGCTGGTCGCGGTGGGCACCGGGCTGGGCGGGGCCCTGGTCCGCGACGGTCACGTCGAGACGGGCGCCCGAAGCGCCTCCGGTGGGGTGGGTCACCTGCCGACGCCGGGCGCCGAACGGCTGCGCTGCGGCTGCGGCCGCTACGGACACCTGGAGGCCATCGCGTCCGGCACCGGGCTCGCCGCCGCGTACGCCGAGGAGACCGGCGAACGGGTCAGCGGGCGGGCGGTCGCCGACCGCGCGGCGGCCGGCGACCCGACGGCACGGCAGGTGGTCGACCGGGCCGGCGCCGCGCTCGGCCGGGCCCTCGCCGGGCTGGTGGCGCTGCTCGACCCCGGCGCGGTCCTGCTGGCCGGCGGGGCGGCCGAGACCCTGCTGCCCGCCGCGGCAGCCGCCTACGCGGCGGACCTGCCGCCCGCCTGGGCCCACGTGCCCCTGCGACCCGCCGCGCTCGGCCCCCACGCGGTCGCCGTGGGGGCCGCTCGGTTGGCGATGGACGGACGACCGTGACGGAGGGAACCACACCGGTGAGCGTGCTCGACGACCTGGCCGGCGGGCTGATCGTGTCCTGCCAACCACTGCCCGACGACCCCGACGACCCGATGCGCGACCCCTACGTCCAGGCGCGGGTGGCCGCCGCCGTGGTCCGGGGCGGCGCGGTGGCGGTCCGCGCCAACGGGCCGGCCGACGTCCGGGCAATCCGCGCCACGGTCGACGTGCCGGTCATCGGCCTGTACAAGCACGGCACCGCCGACGTCTTCATCACCCCGACCGCAGGGCACGCGGTCGAGGTGGCGCTGGCCGGGGCCCACCTCGTCGCGGTGGACGCCACCGACCGGCCCCGCCCCGACCGGCGGACCTTCGCCGACACCGTCCGTGCGCTCCGCGACCGGACCAGCGCCCTGGTCCTCGCCGACGTCTCCACCCTCGCGGAGGGCGTGGCCGCCGTCGAGGCCGGCGCGGACGCGCTGGCCACCACCCTCTCCGGGTACACGGCGGCGAGCCCGCACACCGATGGGCCGGACCTGGCCCTGGTCGCCCGGCTCGCCGCCGCGGTGCCGGTGCCGGTGATCGCCGAGGGCCGGTACCGGGACGCGGAACAGGCCGGCCGGGCCTTCGCGGCGGGCGCCCACGCCGTGGTGATGGGCAACGCCGTCACCTCGCCGCTGTGGATCACCCGCCGGCTGGTGGCGGCCATCCGGCCCGCCGGGTGACCGCCCTGCGGGTGGTGGTCCCTTCGCCGGCCGGCCGGGAAACGGGGCTCGGGAGTGCCGGAAACCGGCCCACCTAAGGTGGACGGCGGAGCTTCATCACTGCTGGAGGTGCTCGTGGACCGGCGCGTACTGGCGCTCGACGAGGTGGCCGCCTGGTCGGGGCCGCCGCTGATCCTCTTCGTCGGGATCGACACCGGCGGCTCCCTCGTCCACCGGGTGTTCGACCGGTGGGCTGCGGTGTTGGGGCAGCCGTGGACCCTGCGCGGCGTCGACCTGCCTTCGGACACGTCGGCCGCGACCTACCGCCGGCTCGTCGGGGCGATGCGGGACAACCCGGCGGTGCACGGCGCGGTCGTCACCGCGCACAAGCTCCGCCTGTACCGCGCCTGCGCCGCCGACCTGACCCGCAGCGACCGGCTCGTCGGCCTCACCCACGAGGTCAACAGTCTGGCGACCGCCGACGGCACCGTCACCGCGTACGCCCGGGACGCCGTGTCCCTGGCCCACGTCCTGCCGACCCTGCTCCGGCACAGCTCCGCGCACGATCGCACCGACCTGAACGTGCTCTGCCTCGGTGCCGGCGGCGCCGCCACCGCGCTGCTGCTCACCCTGCACCTCGACATCGACGCCACCGCCGGCGCCCTGGGCCCCGTCGACCCGCCGGCACGCGTCACGTTCACCGACACCCGCCCCGAGGCGCTCGACGACCTGCGGCGCGTCGCCGACCGCGCGGGCATCGACGGCACCCGGCTCTCGTACGTGCCGGTCCTCGACCCGGGGGACAACGACGCCCTGCTCGCGGACCTGCCGACCCCGGCGCTGGTGGTCAACGCCACCGGGCTCGGCAAGGACGCGCCGGGCAGCCCGCTCAGCGACAAGGCCCCACTGACCCCGGACATGGTGGCCTGGGACCTCAACTACCGTGGCGACCTCACCTTCCTGCGGCAGGCCACCGACGCGGGGGCGCACGCCGTGGACGGCTGGGACTACTTCGTCGCCGGCTGGGCCGGCGGGCTGACCGCCGTGTCCGGGATTCCGCTCACCGGCGACCTGCTTCTCCGGCTCGCCGAGGCCGCGGCCGGGCACCGCCCGCGCCGGTGACCGCCGCGGCCCGGCGCCGCCCGCGCTGGTAACCGCCGCGGCCCCCGGCGCCCGCGTCAGACGGCCGCGCCGTCGCTCAGCTCGACGGCCAGGGCGTCGAGCTGGGACGTGATGCCCTGCTGGCGCCAGGCCGGCTGCTCGTGGCCGTCCAGGTAGGTGCCCTGCTCGGTCAGCACCAGGCGGGTGCCGGCACCGTCGGGCACGAACTCCACGCTGGTGATCGAGACGGTCGCCAGCGTGTCGTCGGCCGACAGGGTGGCGCTGCACACGATCCGCTCGCCGGGTCGGATGTCCTGGTAGTGGGCCTCGAAGGTGAGCAGCTTGCCGTCGTGTCGGCCGGTCACCCGCTCCCGGCCGCCGAGCCGGAAGTCGAGCTCGTGCTCGGCGCCCTGCCCCGCGAACCACCGGGCCTTGACGCCCGGATCCGCCCAGGCGGAGAACACGGTGGCGGGCGGGACGGGGTAGTGGCGTTCGAGCGTGAACGTCGAGTGGTTGATCGGTGCGTCGGTCATGATCGGTCCTCTCCTTCCGCTGCGGGGTCTGCGGGCCCGCGCCCGGTCAGCACGTCGTCGAGACGGTCCAGGCGCCGCTCCCACGTGGTGCGTTGGGCGGCGAGCCAGGCCTCGGCCGCGCGGAGCACGGCCGGCTCCACCCGGCAGGTGCGGACCCGCCCGGCCTTCTCCGAGACGACGAGACCGCTGCTCTCGAGCACTTGGAGGTGCTGGAGCACCGCGGGCAGCGACATCTCCAGCGGGCGGGCCAGCTCGCTGACCGAGGCCGGCCCGCGCACCAGCCGCTCGACGATTCCCCGCCGGGACGGGTCGGCGAGCGCGTGGAACACCCGGTCCAGCGACCCCTGATGGTTAGGCACATGCTTAGCTTTCCCCCGTCGGCGACAATAGTCAAGTGTTTGCTTAACCATTCGGGGGAGGATTGTCCGCCGCGTTTGCCGGCGCGAGGCGGGGGAAGACCCGGCCGACCGGGCCGGCCGCACCGACGGGACCCGCCGCGCCCGGCGTCCGGCAGCACCGGCGATGCCGAGGCAGACCCGAGGAGGAGCCAGGATGACCGCAGGCAGGAGTTCCGTACCGGCGGGCAGCCGACCGACCGGGGCCCGGAAGGCCACCGGGGCCAAGAAGGCCCCGATGAGCCGGAAGGCCGCCGCGAAGAAGGTCGCCGCGGCCACCAAGCGGGCCACCGGCGCGAGCGCGGCCAAGACCCCCGGCGGGAAACCCACGGCGACCACGGCCCGCGTCGCCCGGAAGAAGGACACCGCCGCGACCACCGCCACGCCCACCCGCAAGCCGACGGCGAAGGCGGCCACGGCGAAGAACGCCCCGCCGAAGAAGGCCACAGCGACGAGGGCCGCGACGAAGAAGGCGGCCGCCAAGAAGGCCGCGCCCACCCGGGCCCGCACCACGTCCGCCACCCGGGCGCCGGCGAAGAAGGCCACCACCATGGAGTCGTTCGGCAACCGACGTACGCCCCGCAAGGCCTGACGGACCGCACACCTCGCCCAGACCGGGGCAGGTTCGCCGCGGGTAACGCGCGCGGACCGGCGGTGCCGGGTACGGACGGTGTGCGCGACGGCGAGGATCGACGACGTCAGGCGCGCGGCTCGGGGCAGCACACCGTGAGCGCCCCCGGCACCGAGCGGACCTTGAGCTTGCGGATCGCGCCGCGCGCGCCACCGTCCAGTTCGTACGTCCGCGGGGCGGCGAAGCGGACCTTCACCCTGCGGGCCCGGACGATCTGGACGAACGGCGAGTCCTCGGACCGCCCGGCAGCCATCCGGCCCAGCGTGCGGGCCCAGTCGATCGCCCCGCTCGCGGTCGACACCCCCACCTCCAGGCAGCCGTCGTCCGGACGTGCGTCGTCGAACGCGGGGATGCCGCCGGTGATCGTGCCGACGTTGCCGAACAGCACGCAGCTCGCGTCGCCGTCGAACCAGGTCGTCCCGTCCACCCGGATCCGCGTGTGCACCAGCTCGCCACGGACGTGCCGCAGCCCGGTCCAGACGTACGCCAGCCGGCCGAGCCGCCCCTTGAGATCCCGGTCCGCCTCGCGGATCAGGTCGCCGTCGAACCCGGCGCCGGCCATCACCGCGAAGTGCTCGCCGTTGATCCGGCCCAGGTCGAGCCGCCGTCGCCGGCCGTGCAGGCCGATCCGCACCGCCTCCGCCAGGTCCTCCGGAATGTCGAGGTTGGCGGCGAAGAGGTTCGCGGTGCCGGCCGGCAGGATCGCCATGGGCGTCCCCGACCCGGCGAGCGTGTCGGCGCAGCGCTGCACCATGCCGTCCCCGCCCCAGACGAAGACCAGCTCCGCGCCCTTCTTCAGCGCCGCGCGGACCTTCTTCGGCGCCTTGCGGCTCTTCGGCACCTCGTACCAGAGCGGGTCGTCGACGCCGGCGGCGGCGAGGGTGGTCCGCAGCTCGTCGAGGCCACCGCCGAGGCTCTTGCGGCGGTGCGCGACAACCGCGACCGTGCCGAGCCCGACGGCGGTCGGGGACGTGACGGGCCAAGCGTTGCTCGTGGTCATGGCCACGGCGTTACCCAGTCCACGTCGCCGCCAAGCGCGGCGCGGCGGCGGGTGACAGCGCCTCCCACACTGAGGGAGACCGCTTCCACGCCGCCAGGAGGGCTGCCGCCCGGAAACGGAGATCACCATGACGCTGCCCGCACCGGCCCGGCGCCGTCCGCCCCGTGTCGCCATGCCGTGGCGCGCCGGTCTGGTGTTCGTGGCCGTCACCGCCGCGCTGATCGCCATCCCATCGTTGGCCCGCTCCCCCTTCGGAGTCGCGCCGGACGAGTACCACCGCGGGGCGCACGCGGTCCAGGCCCTGCTGACCACCCTCGTGGTCGGCGCCATCGTCGTGCTGGCCTGCCGGTGGCTGGACCGCCGCCCGCTCGCGGCGCGGGGGGTCACCGGACGGGGGGCGGGGCGTATGGCGGTCGTCGGGGCCGCCGCGTGGTTGCTGCCGGCGGTGCTGGCGATCGCCGGCTGCGTCGCGATCGGCTGGGTACGGGTCGATCTGGTCTTCTCCCCTGCCGAACTCCTGCCGCTGGTGGCCACGCAGGCGCTCCTCGTGCTCCTGCTCGAGGCGCTACCAGAGGAGTTCGCCTTCCGCGGCTACCTGTTCGCCAACCTCTCCGAGCGGCTGGGGCCGTGGGCGACCGTCCTGACGCAGGCCGCACTGTTCGCCACCTGCGGGGTGCTGATCGGGGCGGTCCAGGACCCGACGCGGCTGCTCATCTTCCTCGGCTTCGGGATCGGCCTCGGATACCTGCGGTTGCTCACCGGCACCATCTGGGCCGGGGTGGGCCTGCACGTGGCCTTCCAGACCGTGGCACAGCTTCTCGGTGGCACGCAGGTGCCGGCCTTCTCGGTGACCGGGCTCGGCGTACTCGAGGTCGTCGCGTACGGTCTCGTGCCGTTCGGCCTCGGCCTACCGCTCGTGGCACGCCTGCTGCGCAGCCGGCCGGCGTGGCTGCCCACGTCCGGAGCGGTGCCGTCACCGTGAGCGGTGGGGGACGCGGCGCGGCGCGTCCCCCACCGGTCGTTCCTTACAGGCTTCGGGCGAGCCGGTCGGCCAGGATGCGGGTGAACCGGGACGGGTCGGCCAGCTCGCCGCCCTCGGCGAGCAACGCCATCCCGTACAGCAGCTCGGCGGTGTCCCGCAGCTCGGCCTGGTCGCCGCCCTGCTCGTGCGCCTTGCGCAGCCCGGCCACCAGCGGGTGGCCGGGGTTCAGCTCCAGGATCCGCTTCACCGAGGGCACCTCGTGCCCCATCGCTCGGTACATCTTCTCCAGCGTCGGGGTGAGGTCGTGGGCGTCACCGACGACGCAGGCCGGAGACGTGGTCAGCCGCGACGACAGCCGGACCTCCTTCACGCTGTCGGTCAGCGCGCCGCCCATCCACGTCAGCAGCTCGGCGAAGTCCTGGCGTTGCTGCTCACGCTCGGCCTCGGCCTCCTTGCGCTCGTCGTCGGTGTCCAGGTCGACCTGGCCCTTGGCGATCGAGCGCAGCGGCTTGCCGTCGTACTCGCCGACCCGCTCGACCCATACCTCGTCGACCGGGTCGGTGAGCAGCAGCACCTCGTGGCCCTTGGCGCGGAACGCCTCCATGTGCGGCGAGTTCTCCAGCATGGCCCGGGACTCGCCGGTGACGTACCAGATGTCGCTCTGGCCGTCCTTCATCCGCTCGACGTAGCCGCGCAGGTCGGTCTGCTCGGCCGGGTCGTGCGTGGAGGCGACGCTCACCAGCTCCAGGAGGGTGTCCCGGTTCTCGGTGTCGTCGATCAGGCCCTCCTTGACCACCGCGCCGAACTCGGTCCAGAAGGTCCGGTACCGCTCGGCGTGGTTGGCCTTCAGGTCCTTGACGGTGGCGAGGATCTTCTTCACCAGGCGCCGCCGGACGACCTGGATCTGCCGGTCCTGCTGGAGGATCTCCCGGGAGATGTTCAGCGACAGGTCGTGCGCGTCCACCACGCCCTTGACGAAGCGCAGGTAGCCGGGCATCAACGCCTCGCAGTCGTCCATGATGAACACCCGCTTGACGTACAGCTGGACGCCGCGGCGGCCCTGCGGCGCGAAGAGGTCCAACGGCGCGTGCGACGGGATGAAGAGCAGCGCCTCGTACTCGAAGGTGCCCTCGCCCCGCATGTGCACGATCTCCAGCGGATCGGCCCAGTCGTGGCTGACGTGCTTGTAGAACTCGTGGTACTCGGCCTCGTCGACCTCGTCGCGCGAACGCGCCCAGAGCGCCTTCATCGAGTTGAGCGTCTGTGCCTCGCGGGTGGTGGCGCCGTCCTCGCCGGTGCGCTCGACGGTCATCCGGATCGGCCAGGCGATGAAGTCGGAGTAGCGCTTGACGATCTCCCGGATCGTCCATTCGGCGGTGTAGTCGTGCAGGTTGTCCTCGGCGTCGGCCGGCTTGAGGTGCAGGGTGACCGCGGTGCCCTGGGGGGCGTCCTCGACCGTCTCGACCGAGTAGGTGCCCTCGCCGGTGGAGGCCCAGCGGGTGCCGTCCTCCTCGCCCGCCTTGCGGGTCAGCAGCTCCACCCGGTCGGCGACCATGAACGCCGCGTAGAAGCCGACGCCGAACTGTCCGATCAGCTCCTGCGACGCGGCGGCGTCGGAGGACTCGCGCAGTGTCCGCAGCAGCTCGGCCGTCCCCGACTTGGCGATGGTGCCGATGACCGAGACCACCTCGTCGCGGGTCATCCCGATGCCGTTGTCGCGAACGGTCAGGGTGCGCGCGTCCCGATCCACCTCGATCTCGATGTGCAGGTCGGACGCGTCGACGTCGAGGTCCTTGTCGACCAGGGACGCCAGCCGCAGCTTGTCCAGCGCGTCCGACGCGTTCGAGATCAGCTCGCGGAGGAAGACGTCCTTGTTCGAGTAGATCGAGTGGACCATCAGCTGGAGCAGCTGACGCGCCTCGGCCTGGAACTCCAACGTCTCGACCCGGTTGCCCACACCGTCTCCCTTCTCCGTCACGTGGGGGTTCGCGCACAGGATACGAGTCGTCACTCCGGCGGCCGGTGGCGGCGTCCGGCTCGGATATTCCCGCTGGCGGTGGCCGGGTCCGTGACCTAGCTGACTTTGCTTTCCCTAAGCCAGCTGGGTAGCGTCGTAACCATGACGGACTTCCTCGCCGAGCGAGACGCCTGGCTGACGACCAACTGCTCGATCGCCCGGGCAATCGACGTGGTCGGCAACCGCTCGACGCTCCTGCTGCTGCGCGAGGCGTCGATGGGCACCCGGCGGTTCGACGACTTCGCCGCCCGGGTGGGCATCAGCGAGCCGGTCGCCGCGGCCCGACTCAAGCAGCTCGTCGCCGACGGGCTGCTGGAGCGGCGGCCCTACCGGGCGCCCGGCCAGCGCACCCGGGACGAGTACGTGCTGACCGACAAGGGCGCCCAGCTGATGCCCGTACTGACCGCGCTGCGGCAGTGGGGCGACGCCTGGGCGGCCGACGCCGCCGGCCCGTCCGTGCGGGTCGAGCACCACGACTGCGGCGCGGAGGTGCACGCCGTGCTGCGCTGCGCCGCCGGGCACGACGTCGAACCCGGCGACACCGACATACACCCGGGACCCGGCGCGCTCCGCCGGGACCGCGACTGAACGTCCCACCCCTCCGTCTGACCCTTTCGCCACCTTTCACCCTTCGAGCACCAGGAGCACACCGATGAAGATCGCCGGACGCACCGCCCTCGTCACCGGAGCCAACCGCGGCTTCGGCCGGCGTCTCGCCGCCGAACTGGCCACCCGTGGCGCCACCGTCTACGCCGCCGCCCGTAACCCGGACACCGTCGACCTGCCCGGCGTGCGGCCGGTCCGGCTGGACATCACCGACCCCGCCTCGATCGCCGCGGCCGCCGAACTGGCCGGCGACGTCACCATCCTGGTCAACAACGCCGGCTCCGCCGGCGGCGCCGACCTGCTCGACGGCGATCTCGACGAGGTCCGGCAGGACATCGAGAGCCACTACTTCGGCACCCTGTCGATGGTCCGGGCGTTCGCGCCGGTCATCGCCGGAAACGGCGGCGGCTCAATCCTCAACGTCCTCTCCGTGGTGTCCTGGGTGACCCTGCCGCAGCTCGGCGGGTACAGCGCCGCGAAGTCGGCGCAGTGGGGCCTGACCAACGCGCTGCGCGGCCCGCTCGCCGAGCGGAACATCCGCCTGGCGGGCCTGCACGTCGGGTTCATGGACACCGACCTGGCCGCGCAGTTCACCGCGCCGAAGTCCGACCCGGCCGACATCGCCCGGATCGCGATCGACGGCATCGAGGCCGACGCGTACGAGATCCTCGCCGACGACCTCAGCCGGAAGGTCCAGGCCGGGCTCGCCGGCGGGGTGGCTGCCCTCTACCCGAACCTGCCCTGACCGACGGCATCGCGAATCGATCACTCCGGCGGGTGACGCGACCCGGTCGTCCTGACTTGCGAGCAGTCTGTTTCGTAGGTCAGGACGACCGGCAACTTTCATGATCCGTTCCGATGGCTGTCGCGGCGCACCCGTGCCACCGCCCCTATCGTGACCGGATGGTCAACAGAACCGGATCGAAGGACGTACCCTCCCTGAGCCGACTGGACCCATTCGACCGTCGGCGCTTCCTGCTGGCGGTCGGAGGCGGAGCCGCGGCGGTGGCATTCGCCGTGCAGCAACCGGCCCACGCCGGCCCGCCGTCCCCCGGCCCGAAGAAGCTGGACTACCCGTTCACCCTCGGGGTGGCGTCCGGAGACCCGTTGCCGGACTCGGTCGTCCTCTGGACCCGGTTGGCACCGCAGCCGCTCGCGCCCGCAGGCGGTATGACCGCACTCCGTCCGGTCCCGGTGGCGTGGCAGGTGGCCACGGACCAGAGGTTCTCCCGGGTGGTGCGCTCCGGCGTCGCGCAGGCCACGCCGGAGTACGCCTTTTCCGTGCACGTCGACGTCCGTGGCCTGCGCGCCGGCACCGACTACTGGTACCGCTTCTCCTGTGGAGGGCACGTCAGCGAGCCGGCCCGGACCAGAACGGCCCCGGCTCCGGGTGCGATGACGCCGCTGCGGTTCGCCTTCGCGTCCTGCATGAACTACCGGGCGGGCTACTTCCAGACCATGACCGACATGGCCGCCCAGGACCTCGACGTCGTCTTCTTCCTCGGCGACTACATCTACGAGTACCCCGTGCTCCAGCTCGCCCAGGGCAGGCAGCTGCCCACAGACCTGCCCGGTGAGGTTGTTCCGGAGACCACGACGCTGGAGCAGTACCGGTTGCGGTACGCGCTCTACAAGAGCCAGCCCGAGCTGATCCAGGCGCATCAGGTCGCGCCGTGGGCAGCGATGTGGGATGACCACGAGGTCTACAACGACTACGAGGCGACCACCGAGGAGCAACTCCTGCGGCAAGCGGCGGCCTACCGCGCGTACTGGGAACACATGCCGCTGCGCCGGCCGCAGCTGCCGCGGGGCCCCGAGGCGCGGCTCTACCGGCGTCTGGGGTACGGCGGCCTCGCCCAATTCGACATGCTGGACGCACGGCAGTACCGGTCGCCGGAACTGACGCCCGCCACGATTCCCGACTCTCCCGCCCGACGGGATCCGGCGCGCAGCATGCTCGGCGGGGAGCAGGAGCGGTGGTTCGCGCGCGGCCTGGCGACCTCCCGTGCACGCTGGAACCTGGTTCCGCAGGGCGTGCTGATGGCCCTGGTCAACACCGTCAACACGACGGAGCCGCGGCCGGCCACCTATTCAGCAGGCAACTGGGACGGCTACCAGGCGTCACAGAAGCGGGTGTTCGACGCCGTGGCCGGGGCCCGGCGGTCCGGGGCGCTCCGGAATTTCGTGGTGCTCACCGGGGATGTGCACTGCGGCTACGTGTCGGAGTTGCCCTCCAACCTCGACGATCCCACCTCGGAGCCGTTGGGGACCGAGTTCACCAGTCTCTCCATCACCAGCGCCCAGGACTTCAACCCCCAGGCGAACGAGGCCCGACAGATCCGGACGGCCGTCAACCCCCAGATGAAGTGGGCCGACCTCCACTGCGGCTACGTCACCGCGGAGCTGACCTCGCAGCGGCTGCTGCTGGACTACCGGGCGGTGGATCGGGTCAGCCGGCCGGACGACCCGGTCTACTCACTACGGCGATTCGTGGTGGAGGACGGCTCCTCCCGCGTCCACGTCGCCTGAGACCGAACGCGAACGGGTACGGGACCGGGCAGGGCCGCCGCCGGAGACGTCCGGCGGCGGCCCTTCGCGTCACCCGGTCAGCTCCCGCGGGCGCTCGCGACCGGCATCAGCAGCCGCAGGTGTAGTAGAGGATGTCCCAGTGGCTGCCCTCCTTGGTGTAGAGGTTTCCGGAGGCCGCCCGGTACTGGTAGCCCCAGCCGGAGATGTAGCCCAGGTAGGTGTAGTGCGACGAGATGTAGTTCTGGATGCACGTGCTCAGGGCGATGTCGACCTTGTAGCCGTTCCAGTGGCTGTAGGTGCCGCCGGCGTGGCCGGTCTCGGTGCCCGCGGTGATGGTGACGGCACAGCCGCTGGCCCGCTTGAACGTGATGATGCCGTCGATGGTCGCCTGCCGGATGCCGGCGAACGACGTGCAGGTCGGGTTGTTCCGGTCGCTGCAGTTGCCGCTCGATGTCCATGAGATGTTGGCCGCGCGCAGTTGCGAGGTGGCGCTGGAGTGGGTGATGGCGAAGGCCGGGCTGGCGAGCCCCAGCGCCGCGCCGAGCGCGGCGAGCGTGGCCACCACCAGCGTGAGCACGCGGCGGCGCAGGGTGGTTCGGGTGGACGACATGGCTCTCCCGTTCGCTCAGGGGTCGGAATTTTGCGAAAGAGGGGGCCGGCCTTGCAGGATTTCTACCAGAGATAGATGCATGTGACTAGATGGCGGCCGGCCACGGTTCGCCGTGCGGGAGTGTCTGACTCCCCCACTCCGACCCGGGCCGGCCGCCACCCGGTCAGCTCGCCTGGAGCGTCACGTCGTCGACCACGAAGCTGGTCTGGAGTGACGCGTCCTCAGTGCCGGTGAACGTCAGAGTCAACGTCTGGCCCGCGTACGCCCCGACGTTCAGCGTCCGTTGGACGTAGCCGGCGGCGGCGTTCAGGTTGGACCAGGTCGCCAGCGTGGCGGTGCCGAGCCGCACGGTCAGCCGGTCGTACGCGGTCGACGTGGTGGTCTCGGCGGTGTCGATGTGCAGCCAGAACGACAGCGTCGAGGCGGTGCAGCCCGCCGGCAGCGTCACCGACTGGCTCAGGGTGTCGGTACGGGAGCGCCCGTACCCGTCCAGCCAGGCCTTGTACGAGCCGGTCCGGGCCGGCTGGCTGGCCGAGTTGGTGATCACGCCGGAGGTGGCGGTCCACGGGCTGGCGCCGTTCTCGAAGCCGCCGTTGCCGATCAGTTGGCCACCGGCGCAGCTCCCGGCGCCGGTCACGGTGAGCGTGTAGGTGGCGGCCCGGGTCACCGAGCCGGTGCCGGTCACCGTGATGGTGAACGTCCCGGTCGCGGCCGTCGCCGACGCCGTCACGGTCATCGTCGCCGACCCGCCCGACGTCACCGACGACGGGCTGAACGCGACGGTCACCCCGCTGGGCATCCCCGACGCGGACAACAGCACCGTCTGCGCCGACCCCGCGGTGGTGGCGGTGCTGACGGTCGCCGTACGGGAGGCGCCCCGCGCGACACTGCCCGACGTGGGGCTCACCGCGACGGAGAAGTCGTCGCCCGGAACGCCGGTGCTGACCGCGAGCTGCCAGATGGCGTACGCGACGCCGTCCGCGGCCCGGTTCAGCACGGTCGCGCTGACGTTGCCGGTGGTGTCGCAGGAGCGGTGGTAGCACGGGTCGTAGGCCGAGTTGGCGGTGCCGCCCCACTTGGCCGCCTGGGCGCTCGTCTTGCGGGCGCCGGCGCCGGCGGCGTACCCGGACGTGGGAATGCCGGCCTGCTGGAACGAGTAGTCGTCGGAGCGACCCTGCCCCTCGACGTTCTCCTCCGGCTGAAGGCCCAGCGAGTCCCAGTACGCCTTCAGCGGCCCAGCCGTGGTCGACGTGATCCGGTTGATGAAGTAGCCGCCGTTGGTCGACCCGACCATGTCGAAGTTGTAGTAGCCCTTGATGTAGCCCCGCTGCGTGGCGCTCAGCGAGTTGACGTAGAACCTCGAACCGTTGAGACCCTGCTCCTCGTCCGTCCACCAGGCGAACCGGACCCGCTTGGTCATCGTCGGGTTCTGCTGGGCGAGCACCAGCGCGTTCTCCAGCAGCGTGGCCGAGCCGGTGGCGTTGTCGTTGATGCCCGGGCCGGCCGAGACGCCGTCCAGGTGCGCCCCGAACATGACCACCTGGTCGGCCGGGCCGCCCGGCCACTCGGCGATCAGGTTGTTCGACGGGTACGTACACGACGAACAGTACTGCTCGGAGACGGTGTAGCCGGCGGCCTGCAGCCGAGTCTTCACGTAGTTCACCGAGGCGGTGTAGCCGGCGGAGCCCGCCCGGCGATGGCCGCCGTTGCTGCTCGCGATGCTGCCGAACTGGGTCAGGTGCGCCTGCACGTTGGCCACAGCGATGTCCGGCGCCGCCAGTGCCACGACCGGCCCGGCCGGGGCGAGCAGTGCCGCCGGGGCCTGTCCCGCCGCGGCGAGCGGTTGGGCCGGGGCGAGCGGCTGGGCCGGGGCGGCGGCGATCGGCCGCCCACCGGCGGGGCCCGCGGACAGGGACGCCGTTGCCGGGTGGGCGGCCAGCGTCACCGCCAGCCCGGTGGACACGACGAGCGCGATCCGCACGCGCAACGTTCCGCGTCTCATGGAGACTCCTCGGGTCGGAGGGAGCTAGACAATGACACATGTCGATGCCATGCGACAGCGGCCGTTCGTCCGGAACCGCCGCCGGTTCGGCGCCGACGACCGGTGACGCCGAATGTGCCTGGTGCGCCAACCGGGCGCGCCCAGGCAGATCAGGAGCCAACGGCGGGGCGGGGCCGGCGGGCTGGGGCCGGCGGGCTGGGGCCGGCGGGCTGGGGCCGGCGGGCTGGTCGACCGGACCGGGCGAAGGGTAGGCGAGCGGGGCCGAGCGCCAGCGGGGTTTGGGGGCGGCGGTGATGCACGAGGACGTCGCCCATACCTCGCAAGGGGCTCGCGCGCAGCCCGGGACCGGCGGTCGCCGGGGCCGGGTCCAGCGGGAGTGCGGTGCCGCCACGCTTTGGAGCTGATGTCGAGAATGACTCAGTCGTGCCGCGACAACCACGGCTGTCGCAGCCATCCATCCGGAACGAGACCGCCAGGGCGGTGGGCCGGTTCCGGGTCGTGCGCAGGGCAGGACCGTCGTGCTCCCGAGCCTTTAGAGCTGATGTCGTAAACGACTCAGGCCGTGGAGGATCAGGCCCCGATGTCGTAAACGACGCAGCTCTAAAGGACCCAGGCTCCTCCCCGCGGGCACGGGCACCGGACGCACGCAGGACACCCGGCACCCAGCGAGCACTGCGGTGTCGCAGCCACGCGGGGCGGGGGTTGGCTGGTCTGTTGATCAAGAGGTTCGCGTCAGCAAGCCCGGCTCGGGCGACGCAAAGCTCTTGATCACCGGCCGGGGCGGGTGGGCGCGGATGGGCGGGCTGTCCGGTTCTCGGGGTGGCCGGGTGGGTGCGGTGTCCGGGTTTGGGGTCGGGTGTGGCGTGGCCGGGGCCACCCCGGTGGCGGAATCATGCCCGGGCCCGGGACGTTGAACATGACATGCCGCGCGGCCCCCCGGCCGCCGGCCCCCGGGAGAAGCACCCCGGCCGGAATGATCGGCCGCCCCGGGTCGTTGACATCCCCCGGAGACGCCCGAGCAGGCCCCGCCGCCAGGCGCACCTCCACCCCCCAATCTTCGGCACACACCCGCCCCCCGGCGGTATGTGCCGGGCACCCCCGAACAGAGAGGCACACATCATGCGTACCGATCTGATCCGCAAGACCGCCCTGACCGCCGTCGGGTTCGCCGCCGCCACCGGCGGCATCGCCGGCCCCGCCATCGCCGCCCACGCCGCCGACGCCAAGCCCGCCGCGGCCCAGGTCCAGACCGACCGCAAGAACCACAACGGCGAGCGTGAACTCAACGTCCGCTACGAGGCCCAGCCGAACTTCTACTACTGCGGCCCCGCCGCCACCCGCAACGCCCTGTCCGTCCAGGGCAAGAACATCGACGTCGACGCCATGGCCAAGGAAATGGGCACCACCGAAGCCGGCACCAACAGCATCAACGACATCACCCCGGTCCTGAACAAGGAAACCGGTAACAACGCCTACCACAGCGTCGAGATCAGCAGCACCAAGGCCGACGACAAGCAGACCGACAAGCTGCGCGACGACATCGTCCGCACCGTCGACGACGGCCGCGCCGTGGTCGCCAACATCGCCGGCACCACCACCGACACCGACGGCAACACCCACTCCTTCGAGGGCGGCCACTACATCAGCGTCATCGGCTACCGCGACGGCGGCAACACCGTCACCATCGCCGACAGCGCCGACCCGAACATGGCCTCCTACCGCATCAGCGTCGACCACCTCGCCGACTGGATCGCCACCCGCGGCTACTCCACCAACTGACCGGAGCAGCCACACGGACCGAAGGGCCGGCCCCCACAAGGGGCCGGCCCTTCAGCGTCCATCCACACACCACCCAAGGGCCGACCCCACCCAGGGCCGGCCCTTGGCCTTTCGCTCAGCGAGAATTTCACCAACCGGACACGTATTGACAATCGTCGACGTCAGGCTGAGGCTGGACGTGAGAGCGCTCTCTCGCACACCCCGGCACAGCACACCACCACCACACCGGACTGGCCAGGGAACTCCGATGCCTTCGGCGGCGGCGCCGGACCGTCCCTGACCCACCCTCGACAGGAGTCATGAGATGGACAGGGCCGCACCCCTATCCGGCATCCGCCACCGGTTCCGCCTCGCCACGGCGATCGGCGCCATGCTGGCGCTCCTCGGCACCTACCTCGTGTCCACCACGGCGCGCGCCGAGGCCGACCTGAGCGTCAACGTCATCCGGGTCGCCGAGTTCCCCGCGGACTGCACGTACAGCCACCGCCTGCCGGACGACCCGATCATCTACCCCGGCCTGCCCGGCGCCTCGCACATGCACAGCTTCTTCGGGGCCACGGTCACGAACGCCCACACCACCCTCCCCGACCTGGTGCGCTCGCCGACCACCTGCAACCCGCGGGTGGACGTCTCGTCGTACTGGGTGCCGACGCTCTACAACAACAACGTGCCGGTGGAGCCGGCGATCGCCACGTTCTACTACCTGGGCGAGGGCGTACGCGCCGACGTCGTCGCGAACACCCAACCGATCCCGCAGGGCCTACGGATCGTCGCCGGCAACGCCCGGGCAACAGGGCCGAACGACAGCATCGCCCGCTGGTCTTGCCTGCACGCCGGGCACGTGCCGCCGTCGAAGGACTTCGTCAACTGCCCCGCCGGCACGATGCTGGAGTCGTACCTGGACTTCCCGCAGTGCTGGAACGGCCGCGACCTGGACTCGCCGGATCACAAGAGCCACATGGCGTACCCGGTGAACCAGGCCTGCCCGTCGACCCACCCGGTGCACGTGCCGAAGCTGCGCCAGGTGCTGCGCTACCCGGTCAGCGGCAACCCGGCACAGTTCCGGCTGGCCTCCGGCCCGGGCTACACGATGCACGGCGACTTCTTCAACGCGTGGCCGACGGCGGAGATGGCCCGCCGGGTCAACGACTGCATCCGCCCGGTCATCAAGTGCGGACACGACGGCCGACCGATCTGATCCGACCGTCCCGTCCCCCGGGGAGCGGGCCCGATGGCACGGGGCCCGCTCCCTCCGGGGCGGAGAGGAGGCCAGGGTGCGTGCCGTGATCGTCGTACCGTCGATCGTGCTCGCCGCGACGCTGCTCGTCGCGGGCTGCGCGGCCGACGCGGGGCCGACCTCCACCGCCAGCAGCGCGGCGAGCCCCAGCAGCGCGGCGAACCCCGGCGCCACGGGCCCCAGCGCGTCCGCGGGCACCAGCGCCGCGCCGGCCGGCGCACCCGACGGCGGTACGACCGGCGGAACGTTCAGCGCCACCGACGTCGCCTGGCTCCAGCTGACCGTGGCGATGAGCGAGCGGCTTCAGCCGGTGCTGGACCTGGTGCCGGACCGGACGACCGACCCGGCCTGGCGACGGCTGGCCGCTCGCGTCGATGACGCCTGCGGCGCGGACCTGGTCCGTTCCCGCCGGCTGCTGGCCGAGTCCGGCGCGCCGGAGACCAACCCGCACGAGGGCCACGACATGCCGGGCATGGTCACCGCCGAGGAGTTGACCACGCTGCGGGACACGACCGGCCCGCGGTTCCACCGGCTGGTCGCGGCGCACCTGCGCGCGCACCTGACCCAGGCCGTCCGCATCGCCCGCGCCGAGCAGCAGGCCGGCGCCAATCCGGCGACCAAGGCGCTCGCCGCCACCGTGGTCCGCGACGGCACCGCCGAACTCGCTCGCCTGGACCAGCTCGACCGGCCACCGGGCACCACCTCGGCGCGGTAGCACGGCCGGCACCGCGGCGACCAGCACCGAGCGGCGCCGGATCGTCCGCCCCGGGCAGGCGAGCAGCATCGCGGCGCTCGTCAGGCGCCGTAGCGGGCGGCCAGGTCGACGACGCGCCGGGCAGCGGCGACCATCGCCCGGTCGGCGAAGCGCCCGTCCGGCAGGACCACCGTCCCCGAGTCCCGCCGCTCCGCCTCGGCGACCGCGGCCAGCAGCTCCGCGGCCCGATCCACCTCGCGCGCGGCCGGGCGGAAGGCCTCGACGATCACCGGCAGTTGACGCGGGTGGATCGCCGTCCGGCCGAGGAAACCGAGCCGCCGGCCCACGGCGCAGGAGGCGGCCAGACCGTCGGCGTCGGCGACGTCGGCGTACACCGACATCGCCGGCGGGGCGAGGCCCGCCGCGCGGGCCGCGACCACCACGCGCCCGCGCGCCCAGAGCAGACCGTCGTCGTCGCTCACGCCGAGATCCGAGCGGAGGTCGGCCTCACCGAGCCCGATCGAGGCCACTGACGGGTGGGCGGACGCGATGGCGTACGCGGACTCCAGCCCGAGCGCCGACTCGACCAGCGGGTGCAGTGGCGTGTCGACCCGGGCGGCGAGCGCGGCCACCGTCGCGGCCGACTCCACCTTCGGCAGCCGCAGCCCGGCCAGCCCGGGCCGACCGGCCACGGCGGTCTGGTCCGCCTCGACGTCCGGCCCGGTCAGCTCGTTGACCCGCACCTGCACCGGCACCGGGTGCGCCTCGCCGAGGAACTCGGCCACCGCCTCGCGGGCGTACGCCTTGCGCCCCGCGACCACCGCGTCCTCCAGGTCGAGGATGACCGCGTCGGCGCCGGACGCGACCGCCTTGGCGAACCGGTCCGGCCGGTCCCCGGGCACGTAGAGCCAGGTGAGCAGCATCAGACCAGGCCCCGCTCGCGCAGCGTGGTCAGCTCCTCGGCGGTCAGCCCCAGCGCCCCGAACACGGCGTCGGTGTCCTGGCCGTGCCCCCGCCCGGCGTGCCGGATCTCCCCGGGCGTGCCGGAGAGCCGGAACGGCACGTTCTGCATCCGTACCTCGCCCAGGTCCTCGTCGGGCACGGTGCGTACGGTGCCGAGCGCCGCGTACTGCGGGTCGGCGAGGATGTCCCGCACGTCGTAGACCGGTGCGACGGCGGCCTGCGCCTCCTCGAACGCGGCCACCACCTCGTCCCGGTCCCGCTGCGCCACCCAGGCGCTCACCGCCGCGTCCAGCTCGTCCGCGTGCGCGGCCCGGCCGCTGCCGGTGGCGAACCACGGCTCCTCGATGAGCTCCGGACGGCCGACCAGCCGCAGCACCCGCTCGGCGATGCTCTGGGCGCTGGTGGACACCGCCACCCAGCGCCCGTCAGCGCACCGGTAGGTGTTGCGCGGGGCGTTGTTGTTGGACCGGTTGCCCAGCCGCGGCTGGATGTAGCCGAGCTGGTCGTACCAGGTGATCTGCGGGCCGAGCATCGCCATGATCGGCTCGATGATGGCGAGGTCGACCACCTGCCCCGTGCCGGTGGCGTCGCGGGATCGCAGGGCCAGCATCACCGCGTACGCGGCGGCGAGGGCGGTGACCGAGTCGGCCAGCCCGAACGGCGGCAGGGTCGGCGGGCCGTCCGGTTCGCCGGTCGCCGCGGCGAAGCCGCTCATGGCCTCGGCGAGCGTGCCGAAGCCGGGCCGGCGGGCGTACGGGCCGACCTGCCCGAAGCCGCTGATCCGGGCGATCACCAGCCGCGGGTTGACCTCGTGCAGCTCGGCCGGGCCGAGCCCCCACCGCTCCAGCGTGCCCGGGCGGAAGTTCTCCACCAGCACGTCGGCGTCGGCGAGCAGCCGGCGCAGCAGCGCCGCGCCGTCCGGGTCGGAGAGGTTCAGCGTGACGGTCCGCTTGTTGCGGCCGAGCACCTTCCACCAGAGCCCGACCCCGTCCTTCGCCGGACCGTGCCCGCGGGACGGGTCGGGCTTCACCGGGTGCTCCACCTTGATCACATCGGCGCCGAAGTCCCCGAGGAACGCCGCCGCGAGCGGTCCGGCGAAGAGGGTGGCCAGGTCGACCACCTTGACGCCGGCCAGGGGCGCGGTCATCGGAGCCCCTCCGCCGGGTCGGCCGCCGGCAGCAGATCGGCGGCACAGCGGAAGCCGACCTGGTCGGAGCGGGTGAGACCGGCGCCGGTCAGCAGCAGCTTCACCGACACGTCCGCCGGCTGGGGGCCGCCGTCGAGGTACCAGTCGGAGCCCTCGGCCCGGTACGCGGCGCCGCCCTTGAGGATGGCGAAGCGGGTACGCCCGTCGGAGTGCTCGCTCTCGGTCAGGTTCCACACCAGCGGTTCCCGCCGGGCGAGCAGCCCCGCCTCGGCGGCCACCTGCCACTCGTCCTCGGTGGGCAGCCGCAGCCCGGCCCACGCGGCGTACGCCCGCGCGTCGGCCAGCTCCACGCCGGTGACCGGGGCGTCGGCGGGCCCCTGCCCGGCGGTGAACCGCTCGGGGCGCACCGGACGGTAGCCGGTGGCGCGCAGGAACTCGGCGTACTCGCCGTGGGTGACCTCGTGGGTGGCGATGGCGAACCGGCCGAGCCGGACGCTGCGCCGCAGCGTGGCGGTGTGGTGCAGCCGCGGCGGCAACGGCTTCCACTCGTCGACGTACGGCGTCTCGCCGTACAGCCCGGTCTCCCGCACCCGGTGCCGGACGACGAGGTCGCGCCGGCCGGCGTCGACGGCCACCAGGCCCGCGGGCAGCTCCGTGCGGGGCGCCCACGGGGTGCGGACGCGGGCCGCGGCGCGGGCCGGGAACGACGGGTCGCCGGTCGGCGGCTCGTGCCGGTCGACCGCGGTGTCGGTGACGACGACGGCGGCGATGGCGCCGGCCGGCAGCGGCCCGCCCACCGTCACCCGACCGTCGCCGGCGTCGGTGACGGTCAGCTCGGCGCCGGTGACCAGGTCGACGAAGCGTCGGCCGTCCCGCGCGTCGGTGACCAGCCAGGCCCCGTCGTGGTCGTCGCCCCGGTTCACCACCGTCCACAGCGGCTCGCCGTCGTGCGTCCAGCGGGACGCGTACACCTGGCCCTCGCCGGGGTGGTCGGCGAGCGGGACCCAGTCCTCGGCGCGCAACCACGCGGCGTGGCTGGTCTGCACCCGGCGCATCGCCCGCAGCACCGCGCGGTCCCGCTCGTTCCAGCCGACCCAGACGCCGAAGACGCTCTCCCAGACCAGCACGCCGACGCCGTTGAGCCAGGCGGAGTGCAGCTCGTCGAGGTGGTCGCGGTGCCAGCGGCGGGTGTGGTGCAGCACGTGCCGGCGCTCGAACCACTTGGCCCGCAGCACGCCGGGCACCTCGGAGTCGGCGAACCACTGCGCCCAGGACATCGCGTGGTCGGCGATCCGGGCCAGCGGCACCCGGCTCTCGCCCTCGAGGACCATCCCGGGCCGGACGGCGTCCAGCGCGGCCCGCAGCTCGCCGGCGCCCTCCTTGAGGGTGTCCAGGAAGACCCCGTCGACGCCGAGTTTGCCGGCCAGCGCGGCGACCTCCTCGGCGTCGCTGCCCGGCTCGCGCCGGGTGCCGGTGTCCCACGGGTTGTAGTCGACGAACACCCGCACACCGCGCTCCTGGAACGCCCGCACCACCTCGGGCAGCTCGGGCACGTCCCGGTACCAGTCGAACTGGTTGCGGTCGTCCAGCCCGATCACCGGGTACGCGTGCCAGAGCACGACCCCGTCGAAGCCGCCGAAGTCCCGCCCGGCGGCGTCGAGGAACTCGTCGACGGTGAACACGCCGCGCTCGTGGTCGTAGAGCGCCTCGTCCCACAGCCAGGCCAGGCAGACGGTGAAGCAGTCGCCGGTGATCTCGTCGTAGTGCCGGCCGGTGTAGCCGATCCGGGTCCGTGCGTCGGCGCGCCAGCGGGTGAGCTGCTCCCGCCAGGCGGGCCAGTCGGCGGGGTCGGCCGGCGCGGCGAAGATCTTCGCCTCGTCCAGCGTGGACAGGTCGGCGTGCCCGCCCAGCGGCACCTCGGTGGGCCGGTCGATCGGTCGGGGGACGTACGGGTTGAAGCTCACGGGGTACCTCGGTAGGTCGCGTCGTGCAGGGCGTCGATGGCGGCCCGCTCGGGCAGGGCGGTGGACGCGCCGGGGCGCAGGGCGCAGGCGGCGCCGGCGGCGCAGGCCCAGCGCAGGCTCGCCGCGACACTGTCCTCGCTGACGGCGCCGCCCCGCTCGGCCCAGGAGACGGCGAACGCGCCGGTGAACGCGTCGCCCGCCGCGGTGGTGTCCACCGCGTCGATGCGCGGGGCCGGGATCTCCAGCCGCAGGCCCCGGCGGTCGGCGTACGCGGCGCCGCGGGCGCCCAGGGTCAGCACCACCCGGGGCACCAGCTCCAGCAGGGCGTCGAGCAGCACGGGCGGCTCGTCGGAGAAGACACCGGCGACGATCGCCGCCTCGTGTTCGTTGACCACCAGCACGTCGACCAGGTCGAGCAGCTCCGCCGGCAGCGGCGCGGCGGGCGCCGCGTTGAGCACCACGGTGGTGCCCGCGGCCCGGGCCCAGTCGGCCGCCCGGAGCACGGTCGGCAGCGGCACCTCGAGCTGGAGCAGCAGCACGTCGGCCCCGGCGATCGTCGCGCGGTCGTCGGCGTCGAGGTCGGTGAGTTCCCCGTTGGCGCCGGGCGCGACCACGATGAAGTTCTCCGCGGCCCGGTCGACCGCGATCAGCGCGACGCCGGACGGGCCCGCGACGGTACGCAGTCCCCGGACGTCCACCCCGGCCGCCACCAGGCTCGTCCGCAGCTGGGCGCCGAACTCGTCGTCGCCGACCGCGCCCACGAAGTCGCAGGCCGCGCCGGCCCGCGCGGCGGCGACCGCCTGGTTGGCGCCCTTGCCGCCGGGCACGGTGCGGAAGTTCTCGCCGAGCACCGTCTCGCCGGGGCGGGGCAGCTGCGGGGCCGTGACCACCAGGTCCAGGTTGGTGCTGCCCACCACCACCACGTGTGCGCTCAAGCCGTATCCCCTTCCGAGCCGCGCCAACGCGTCGACCGACATCCCGCTCACGACGCGGCTCCGGCCAACACCCGGGTGCGCTCGGCCAGCTCGTCGAAGCCGATCCCGTCGAAGCCGGCGATGCTGCTGGCCAGCCGGTTGCGTAGCGGGGCGACCCAGCGGGCGGGCAGCGCCTCCGCGCCGGCGAGCGCGCCGGCGACCGCGCCCACGGTGGCCCCGGTCGAGTCGGTGTCCCATCCCCCGCTGACGACCGCGGTGATGGACCGCTCCAGGTCGCCCCGCCCGTACGCCAGCGCGGCGGCCACCAGCGCGGCGTTGTTGCGGACGTGCACCCAGTGCAGGTGCCCGTGCCGGGCGTACAGCTCGTCGACCACCCGCTCCCAGTCGTCGGCGCCGGCGCCGAGGGCACGGGCCTCGCGGACCGTCGCCTCGAACCGGCTGCGCGGCGGCAGCACCGCCTCGGCCGCGTCCAGCACCTCGTCCACGTCGCCGGCGACCGGCGCGGCGGCGGCGAGGGCGGCGGCCCAGAGCGCACCGTGCACCCCGCCCCGGACGTGGCTGACCGTGGCGTCCCGCCAGGCCAGCTCGGCGGCCCGGTCCGGCCGGCCGGGGTTGACCCAGCCGTACACGTCGGTGCGGATCTGCGCGCCGATCCACTCGCGGAACGGGTTGTGCCGCCGGGCGCTCTCCGGCGGCGCGAGCCCGAGCAGCAGGTTCCGGTACGCCACCCGCTCCGCGGTGAAGACGCGTCCGCCGGGCAGCCAGTCCAGCCAGGCCTGCGCGACGTCGGCGCTGGTGAAGTCCCGCCCGCGCGTCTCGAGGACGCGCAGCGCGAGCAGCGCGTAGTTCAGGTCGTCGTCCTCGGGCATGCCGTCGATGTTCTCGGCGAGGCTGGTCGGCGCGCTGCGCCGGTTCCACGGCCAGCGGGCGGCGACCTCGGCCGGCAGCCCCTTGGCGGTGAACCAGTCGCGCAGCGGCCAGCGGCCGGTCGCGTCGAGGATCTCGCGGATCCCCTCCCGGGGGATCTTCTCCACCGGCTTGCCGAGCAGGCAGCCGGCCGCCCGGCCGAGCCACGCGCCGTGCAGCCGGTCGTACGACACCTCGGTCGGCAGCGACCAGGCCGCCGGCCAGGTGGCCCGCAGCGCGGCCAGGTCGTCCGGCTCGTCGTCGGCCCGCACGGCGGGCAGGGCGTCCGCCGCGTCGAGCAGCTCGGCGGCGAGCGCCCGCAGCTCCGGCGCCGCCGGAGTCGGCGACGCCCCGCTGACCGGCGGGGTGAGGTCCCCGCCAGCCGCCGTCCACCGCTGCGCGAGTGCGGCCACGTCGCGGCCCTCGTCCCGGCTCGCCGCCAGTTCGTGCGGCAGCAGGTCCTCCGGCTGGACCCAGGTGATCCTCACCGGGTCGGCTCCTCGTCCCGCGCCGCGCCGTCCGTGGCGGGTCGGCGCGGGTCGGGCACCGGGCCGTCGGCCAGACCGGCGAAGCGCTCCGAGCGTCGGGTGAACCGGGCCCGGTCCCGCTCGAAGACCTCGGTGGCCACCGTCGCGAGGACACGGGCGGGCTCCACCAGGTCGGTGCGGGACGCGGACGCGACCACGTCGGACCACTCGGCCGGCACCGCCGCGGCGCCGCCGAGCGCTCCGGCGATCGCGCCGGCCATGGTGGCGGTGGAGTCGGCGTCCCGGCCGTAGTTCACCGAGCCGAGCACCGCCGGGCGGAACTCGCCGCCGGCGACCACGAGCATGCCGATCGCCACCGGCAGCTCCTCGATGGCGTGCAGCCGGCTCGGCCGTCGGGCGCCGAGGCCGGGGCTGCGGTACTCCTCCCCCACCGTGTCGTAGGGGGCGACCGCGGCCCGCAGCGCGGGGATCGCGGCCTTCCAGTCGTGGTGCCCCCGGGCCTCCTTGACGACCGCGTCGATGGCCGCCCGGGTGCCGTCGCGGGCCAGGTCCAGGGCCGCGGTGACGACGTCCTCGACGCCCGCCCCGGGGGTGGCGGCCGCGGCGACCGCGGCGGCGAACACCGCCGCGGCCTCGCGCCCGTAGCTGTGCTGGTGCGCCCCGGCGATCTCCACCGCCTCGGCGTACGCCCCGGCCGGGTCGCCCGCGTTGACGATGCCGACCGGGGCCATGTACATGGCCGCACCACAATTGACGATGTTGCCCACCCCGGCCTCACGCGGGTCCGCGTGGGCGTGGTGCAGGCGGGTGACCAGCCACCGCTCGGCGGCCGCGAGCCGGTGGAAGGTCACCCCCTCCCGCTCCAGGTCGGGGATGTAGACCACCCGCTCGATCAGATCGGGGACCAGCAGCTCCACCACGTCGTACGCGTCGAGGTGGTCCCGCTTGGCCGCGTAGGCGCGGACCAGGGCGTGGGTCATCAGCGTGTCGTCGGTGATGTGCCCGTCGCCCTTGTGGTACGGCGCGAGTGGCCGAGCGGTGGCCCAGTCGGCGTGGTACGGGGGCACGATGCCCTCGACCCAGCCGCCGAACCGGGCGCGGATCTGCTCCGGCAGCGCCGTCTCGGTGGCGCCCCCGAGGGCGTCCCCCACCGCGGCGCCGACCAGGCAGCCGACCGAAGTGTCGAGCAAGAGTGACATTGTTCTACCTCAGAACCTGCTTGCCACCGTCGACCAGCTGCGTGCCGAGCTGGTCCAGGGTGATCTTGTTGGCGAAGTACTGCTGGAGGGCCGGGGTGGCGTACTTGGTCTTCCACTCCGGGTAGCCGTCGGCCATCTGGAACGGGGCGACGGTCAGGTCGGCGGCGCTGTCCGCGGCGACGTCCCAGCCCTGCTTGCCGCCGGTGAGCTTGACCAGCTCCTCGTTGGCCTGCTTGCCGGTCGGCACGAGCCAGTCACCCTTGGCCAGCGCGGCCATGTTCGTGGGGTTGAGGAAGTACTCGAGGAACTGCGCGGCCTGCTTCTTGTGCTTGGACTCCTCGGAGATGGACAGCGTCTGCGGGTTCGCCGCCTGCTTGGCGGAGAGACCCTTGACCGGCGGCAGGGTGACCCACTCGAAGCCGGCCGGCGCCTGCTCGACCATCTGCTGACGCAGCGACACCGAGCCGGGCAGCATCGCGTACTTGCCGCCGAAGAAGCCGGGCAGGGTGTCCGCGCCGCTCATGCCGAGCGCCTCCGGGGTGGCGGACTTCGACGTGTAGATCATGTCGTGGATCCGCTTCGGGATCTCCTTCTCCGCGTCACCGACCTTGACCTCGGTGCGGCCGCCGTCGGTGTAGAAGAACTTGCCGTCGTAGTTGAGCGCCAGGTTCAGCACCCGGTTGGTCGGGGACTTCAGCGCCCAGGCCACGCCGTACTGGCCCGGCTTGGTGAGCTTCTGCGCGTTGGCCTGGAACTCGTCCCAGGTCCAGCCGCCGTCGGCCGGCGGCACCGCGACGCCGGCGGCGTCGAGCAGCTTCTTGTTGGCGATGACGACCTGCGACTCCAGCAGGAACGGCACGCCGGTGACCTTGCCGTCGTACGTGGCGGTGTCCCAGACGCCCTGGTCGATCTGGCCCTTCAGGTCGCCGGAGATCAGCCCGGAGAGGTCGGCCAGGTAGCCCTGCTTGCTGAACTCGCCGATGGCCGAGGCCTCGTAGTGCACGATGTCCGGCGCGTCGCCGCCCTCGAACGAGGTCAGCAGCTGGTCGTGCACCGAGTTCCAGTCACCCTGGACGTACTCGACCTGGATGTCCGGGTGCTCGGCGTTCCATTTGGCGACCAGGTCCTTGTTGGCCTGCAGCGACTCCTTCTGCCAGGCGAGGCTGAGGAAGCGCAGCTTGACCGGGCCGGACGTGGCCTCGTCGCCGCCGCCGTCACCGCAGGCGGCGAGCGCGCCGAGGCCGACGACCGCTACCGCGGCGGCCGCGGCGAGTCGACGGAATCGGGTACGGAGCATGGGGGATTCCTCCTTGGTGGTGGTGGGGGGACGGTTCAGCCCTTGACCGCGCCGGCGAGCGACCCGGACGAGAGCCGGCGTTGCATGAACGCGAAGAAGATCAGGCTGGGCAGCGTGGCCAGCAGCGAGCCGGCCGCGAGCGGGCCCAGGCGGGCGGTGCCCTCGATGCCGACGAACCGGGCCAGCGCGACCGGGAGGGTCGCCAGCTCGGGCGTCTTGATCAGCACCAGGGCGAAGAAGAACTCGTTCCAGGCCGAGATGAACGAGAACAGCGCGGTCGCCACCAGGCCGGGGGCGAGCAGCGGGAAGACCACCCGGCGCAGGATCTGCACCCGGGTCGCGCCGTCCACCGAGGCGGCCTCCTCCAACTCCCGCGGGATGTTGCGGACGAAGCCCTGGAGCATCCAGAGCGCGAACGGCAGCGCCCAGACCACGTAGATCAGCACCAGTCCGGCGTGGGTGTTGGCCAGGCCGACCTGCCGCAGCACCAGGAAGATCGGGATGATCAGCAGCACGAACGGGAAGAGTTGGGAGAGCAGCACCCAACCCAGCGCCGCGGTGCCGAGCTTCGAGCGGAACCGGGCCAGCGCGTACGACGCGGGCATCGCCACCAGGACGGTCAGCACCGCCGAGGCGAGCGAGACCTGGAGGCTGTTCCACGCGGCCCGGCCCAGCTCCTGCTCGGTGAACGCCTGCACGAAGTTCTGCACGGTCGGGTTGCTGGGAATCAGCGTCGGGTGCAGCTGGACCAGCTCGCGGGGCGGCTTGAACGCCGTCGAGACCAGCCAGACCAGCGGGAACCCGAGGAAGATCAGGTAGCCGGCGAGGGCGACGTACTGCAGCGTCCGGCCCGCGCGGCTCGGCTTTCCGAACATCACTGCCCTCCGTTCCGGACTGCGGGGCTCGCAAGCTCAGTCCTCGCACCGAACATCAGTTGGCCTCCCTCAGCCGACGGCGGAGATAGACGGCGAGCAGCGCGACGATGATCACGACCATCACGTTGCCGAGCGCGGCGGCGTAGCCGTAGTTGCCGTAGCGGAACGCCTCCTCGTACGCGAAGAGCATCGGCAGCATGGTCTTGCCGCCCGGTCCGCCGGCGGTCAGCACGTAGACCAGTCCGAACGAGTTGAAGTTCCAGATGAAGTCGAGCGACGTGATGGCCACGATCACCGGGGCCAGCGCCGGCAGCGTGACGTGCCGGAACCGGTGCCAGGTGCTGGCTCCGTCCACCGCCGCCGCCTCGTGCAGTTCCCGGGCCACGCCCTGCAGGCCGGCCAGCAGCACCACCGTGGTCTGGGGCATGCCGGCCCAGACGCCGACGATGATCACGGCGGGCAGCGCGGTGCTGAAGTCGCCCAGCCAGTTCGTACGCAGCCCGTCGGCGCCGATCCGGTGGAAGAACTCGTTGAGCAGGCCGGCGTCCGGGTGGTAGACGAGCTTCCACAGGATGCCGACCACGACCGGCGGCATCGCCCACGGCACGACGGCCAGCACCCGGGCGACGCCCCGGAACCGCAGCTGCTGGTTGAGCAGCAGGGCCAGCCCCAGGGCGAGCACGAACTGGAGCACGGTCACCCCGAGCGCCCAGACCAGACCGATCTTGAACGAGTTCCAGAACAGCTCGTCGCCGAGGAGTTCCTTGTAGTTCTGCAGGCCGGTGAAGCTGATCTCGACGTTACGACCGGCGCGGGCGTCGGTGAAACCGAGGTAGATGCCGCGCAGCAGCGGAAAGACCGACAGCACGAGGATCGGCAGCAGCGAGGGCAGCAGCAGCAGGTAGATGGTGGTCCGGTCGGACCGGAACCGGGTCGGCCGGCGGGACTTCCCGGCCCGCTCGACGTCCGGCCGCTCGGCCAGCGTGGTCATGGCGTCGCCCCTTCGCTGGACGGGTGGGAGGGCGCCTGGGCACCCGGGTCGGTGGCCGGCCGGGGGGCCGGCACTGTCGCTCCGCTGGAGGCGCGGACGACGAGGTGCGGTGCTACCTGCTCGCGGCGCGGCGGCAGGCTCGGGTCGGCGATGCGCTGCAGGAGCAGTTCGGCGGCCCGGCGACCGCGTTCGGCCGAGCCGAGCGAGACACTGGAGAGCTGGGGGAACATCATCCGGGCGAGGTCGGTGTCGTCCATGCCGACCAGGGCGACGTCCTCGGGCACCCGACGCCCGGCGGCCAGCAGGGCGTGCAGCGCGCCGACCGCGATCAGGTCGTTGGCGCAGACCAGGGCGTCCGGGTCGGTGCGGGCGAGCAGCCGCTCGGTGGCGGCCCGGCCGGCCGCGTACTGGAAGTCGCCGACCTCGACCAGGTTCTCGTCGAGGTCGATGCCGTGGCCGGCGACGGCGGCCCGGAACCCGGCGTCACGGGCGGCGCCCGGGACGGTGTCGAGCGGGCCGTTGACGAAGCCGATCCGGCGGCGGCCGGCGGCCACCAGGTGGTCGACGGCCAGCGAGACGCCGTGCCGGGAGTCGGTCCGGACGTTGTCCACCGGGGCGTCCGCGCCGAGCTGGCCGACCACCACCACCGGCACCGGGCTGTCCACCAGCGCGGCCAGGTGGTCGCCGGTGACCCGGATCGGCGAGACGATCATCCCGTCCACGTACCGGTTGGCGAGCCGGCGCAGCAGGGCCGTCTCGTTGTCGATCCGCCCGCCGGTGGCGTGCACCAGCAGCTGCCGCCCGGAGGACGCCACCACCGCCTCGATGGCCCGCATCATCTGCACGTAGACCGGGTTGCCGATGTCCTCCACGGCGAGCGCGACCAGGCCGGTGCGCTGCGACTGGAGGGATCGGGCGATCGCGTTCGGCACGTAGCCCACCTCGGCCGCCGCGGCGCGCACCTTGCGGATGGTCTCCGGGCTGCCGCCGACGCCGTTGAGCACCCGCGAGGCGGACGCGATGGAGACGCCGGCGCGCGCGGCGACGGTGTGCACCGTCGGTCGCCCGTCGGCTGACTCCTGTAAACGTTTACGGCCCACGCCCGGCACCTCCACCCGATCGTTGTAAACGTTTCCGGGAGTCTGCGCCGCGATCGACGGAGAGGTCAAGGGCTCGTTACGAAAACGTTTCCAACGCCGGCGCGCCGGGCCGGGCTGCGACGGTGCTGCCGCACGCCGGAGAGGCGACTACCGGATGAGCGTTATGACTCTGAGGCATAAATATGCCTCTGCGTCATATCGCTCTCCACGGGCTGAACCGTCGGCGCCGTCACCGTGAGTGGTGGGCGGCGCCGCGCTCGCCACGCGGCGGGCGGCCAGGCGACCGGAGGCGCATCCATACGCGGGCTGGACGGCGGCTCGCCCAGGTCGGCGGCCGTGCGAGATCGAGCCCGTGCGAGATCGAGCCCGTGCGCGACCTCGGCCTCAGGAGTGGCGCTCGCGCTCCTGGGCGAGCCGCTCGTCCAGGCGGCCCAGCTCGTAGATCGCGTTGAGGTTGGTGGGCAGCCGGGTCACGTTGTCGCCGGTCACGTCTAGCCCCGTCGGCGGCAGCGGGCCGCCCGCGGACGACGCCACGGGCGCCGCGGGGCGGGGCTCCCGGCGCTGACGAACGAGCAGCACCAGCGGGACGGCCAGGACGCCGACGGCGAGCAACAGGACGGCCCAGCGGAACAGCTCGTCATCGTCGTCGGGCACCGGCGCGGCCATCCCCTCCGGAGCGACCGGAGCGTCGTTCCGGTCGGCCGGCTGCGGCGCCAGGGGCACCCCCACCACCGGGTCGTCGGCGCCGCCGCCGGAGCCGAGCCGGGCCGGCGAGCGGGGCGGCGCGGCGCTCGACGGCGCGACGGACGGCTTGCCGGGGACCGGGGCGGGCGCCGGCGCGCCCGTCGGCCCGCCGGACTGCGTCGGTGACGCGCTCGGGGTGGCGCTCGGCGTACCGTCACCCCCACCGCCGAGCAGGCCGTCGACCAGGTCACCGACGCCGCCGAGCAGCCCGCCGACGACGCCCTGGGACGGCGACGGCGCGGTGGACGGCGACGGCGCGGGAGCCAACGCGAGGGTCAGGGCGAGCGCGGCCACGGCAGGCATGGGGTCACCTCTGCAGGGGTCGATATGTGAGGCACCGTACCGTACCGACGGTGTCCTGCGGATGACCCCCCGCGAGGAGACACGACACCGGCCGACGCCGGAGCGGGATGCCGGCGCATCTCCCGCTCCGGCGCCGGCCCGTTCGTCCGATCAGGACGGCAGGCCGCCGACCTGGCTGTTGATCCACGACCGGATCGACGGCAGGTCGCCGTAGATGGACGGCGCGGTGGCGCAGGTCGGGTTGTTGTTGCCGGCCCGACTGGTCGCGCCGATGAGGTTCCACACCCCGTTGACCCGCCGCACCTGCGGGCCGCCGGAGTCGCCGTAGCAGGCGCCGGAGTTGCCGTTCGTGTTGTTGGTGCAGATCTCGTACGGCCCGTTGATGCCCGCGCAGCGGCTGTCCGACACGATCGAGGTGTCCAGTTCGTAGGCGACGGTCGGGGCGGGCCCGCAGCCCCGGGGAGCGCAGGTCTGGCCCCAGCCGATGATCCGGGTCGCCGTGCCCACCGCCCCGGAGGTGCTCGGGATCGGCGCTGGCGCCTGGCTCACCGAGCTCGACAGTTGCAGCAGCTTCACGTCGGTGCTCGGGTGGTTGACCCCGCGGACCACCCCGACCACCGTGCCGCCGCTGTTGCGGTAGATGCTGCCCACCCGCACCGACGAGGGGGTCGGGCAGTGCCGCGCGGTGACCGCCCAGTTGGCCTTGATCAGCGATCCGGTGCAGCCGGAGAGGTAGACCAGGAACGGGTAGTTCTCGGTGGCCGGGCGGCCGCCGACCACCAGCGGCGTCACGTCGTCGGCGTCGGCGCCGGTCCACGTGTACGTCCGCCCGGCGGCGGGCGCGGCCAGGGTACCGGCGAACAGGGAGTTCACTCGGGTCGCCTCGGCCGAGCTGGGGTACGCGTTGGTGCAGGACACCGGGGCGCTGCTGCCGGACATGAGGTCCGAGCAGAGCCCGGTGCGGCGGTCCGGCAGGCCCAGGATGTGGCCGAACTCGTGGGCGGCGATCCGCGTCCGGTGATACCCCTGGTTGACGGCGGTGCGCCCCATCCAGATCCGGCCGGAGCCGAGCCCGGTCGGCTGCGCCCGCGGCCAGCCGTCGTCGACGTAGATGGTGACGCTGGCCGGGGTGCCCGGCAGGAGCCGGACGGTGCTGACCCGGCTGTTCCAGATCTGCGCGGCCTGGTCGAAGTTGGTGCGGAACTCACCGGTCCGGCTCGCGTCGTAGTAGAGGGTCCGGACCGCGGAGGCGGCCGTGCCGGTGGCGACCTGCGTCCCGGCCGCGGCCAGGATCGCCACCAGCACGGCCAGCGCCGTACGCAGTAGGTGTCGTCGGAACATCACGCACTCCTCTGGTTCCCGGGCGGCCGTGCCGCCACCCATTGACATGCGTGAATGTTAATCGTCGTCCGTCGATATGCGACATAGCGGATACGTCATATCGTGTGTCGTCAGTAGGCGTCAGCGCCGTGTCGTCAGCGGGCGCCGGCGCCGGTCGCGGCGAGCAACGCCTCCGCCGCCGTCGTCCGGGCGTAGAGCACGAAGCGACCGGTCCGGTGGGTGCCGACCAGACCGGCGTCCCGCAGCGCCCCGAGATGCGCGGACACCGTCCCCGCGGTCAGCCGGCAGCGCTCGGCCAGCTCCGTGGTCGAGGTGGGCACGGCCAGCTCGTGCAGCAGCGCCGCCCGGGTCCGCCCCAAGACCCGGGCCAGCCCACGGCCCGGCGGCGACGGGTCCCGCTCCCAGAGCGTGGCCACCGCGCGGGCCGGGTAGCGCAGCACCGGCTGGCCCGGCGAGCCGAAGTTCGACCAGACGCGCGGGCCGCAGAAGACCGACGGGACGAGCAGCAGCCCTCGTCCGTCCAGCCGGACCGCGCCGGAGCACACCAGGTGCTCCACGTGCAGGGTGTCGCCGTCGAGCCGGACGTACGGGTCGAGGTGGTTGAGCAGGCCGTCCACCCCGTCGGAGGCCATCCGCCGTGCCCCGAGCAGCACCTCCCGCTCCAGCAGGGTGCGCATCCTCGGCCAGTACGGCCCGATGGCGGCGTCGGCGTACGCCCGGACGACGTCCGCCAGTCGCCGCAGGCCGGCCGTCGGGTCGGCGTACAGCTCGGCCAGCCGGGGCGGCCGCGGCCCGGGCACGCCGTCCAGCTCGGCCCGGACGGCCTCGGCCGGCGTGGCGGCGAGGGTGGCCAGCTCGACGTCGAGCGTCGGCTGCGAGGTGGACGGTGGCGGGCACACGAAGCCCGGGATGACGCCGGTGGACGTCGACACCAGGTCGACCAGGAGTCGCCAGTCGACCGTCGCCAGGCGCGGCCGGGCCCGCTCGACCCAGGGCAGGTGCTCCGGGAACCACTGGGGCCGCGTCAGGATCCGAGCGCTGCCGACCGCCTCCCACAGCGGCGACACCGCAAATCGCGTGGTCGCCAGGTCCCGCGCGTCCAGCCCGACCAGCATCATCGGCGCCTCCGTTGGATTTGACGAGTGCCAAATCTATCGCCCGCCGGCCCACGGTGGCAGCACGGTGGGCCGCATGACCACCGCTTTCACGACGGCGGCCGTCGGCCGCCGTCCGGTCGGCCGCTGGCCGCGTCCCTTCCGGCTGCTCTACACCGCGACGGTCGTCCACGACGTCGGCTTCCACGTCAGCCACCTGGCCGTGCCGGTGCTCGCCGTGTCCCTGCTCTCCGCCAGCCCCGGTCAGGTCGGGCTGCTCGGCGCGCTGAGCACCGCCGCGTTCCTGGTGATCGGCCTGCCGGCCGGGGTGTGGGTCGACCGCTGGCCCCGCCGCGCCGTGCTGGTCACTGCGGACCTGCTGCGCGCGGCGCTGGTCGCCTCGGTGCCGGTGGCCTGGTGGGCGGGCTGGCTGACCATCCACCAGCTCTACGTCGTGGTGCTGCTGACCGGTGTCGGCACCGTCTTCGCCGACGTGGCGGCGCAGAGCGTCCTGCCGGAGCTGGTCGGCCGGGACCGGCTGGTGGCGGCGAACTCGCTGCTGATGACCACGAGCGGAACGCTGCAGATCGCCGGGCGCGGGCTCGGCGGTCTGGCGGTGCAGGCGCTCACCGCGCCGGTTGCGGTCGTGGTGGACGCGGTCGGCTTCGCGGTCGCCGCGGCCGTCCTCCGCCGGATCCCCGCGCCGCCCCGAACGGTGGCGACGCGGCGGCACGGCGGGTTCGGGCGGCAGCTCGGCGCCGGCGTGCGGCACGTGCTCGGCAACCCGCTGCTGCGTCCGCTCGCCGTTTCGACCGCGAGCATCAACCTGACCATGCAGCTGACCACCACGATGCTGCCCGTCGTCTTCCTGCGTGAGCTGGGCCTCGGCCCGGCCGTCCTCGGGCTGTTCCTCGCCGTCGGCGGGATCGGCGCGCTGCTCGGAGCGGTGACCGCCCGGCCGATCGCGCGGCGGATCGGCCACGGCCGCGCGCTCTGGCTGCCCGGTCTGCTCGTCGCACCGCTCGGCCTGCTCGTCGCACTCATCGGGACCGGCCCGATGGTGTGGTTGGCCGGCGTCGGATGGCTCGCGCTGGCCTGGCGGACCGGCATCGGCAACGTCATCGGGGTGAGCCTGCGGCAGAGCGTCACCCCCGACGCGCTGCTCGGGCGGATGAACGCGACCTTCCGCTTCCTGCTCACCGGGGCGCTCACCGTGGGCGCCGCGATCGCCGGGCTGCTGGCGCAGTACGTCGACGTGCGCACCTCGCTGCTGGTCGGCGCGGTCGCCAACGGACTGACCTGGCTGCCGGTCCTCTGTTCGCCGCTGCGGGCCCTACACCGACCGCCGACGGCTGACGCTACCTGACCGCGCGCGCTGTTACGCGGGCGTTACGGCACGGCGAAGCCGCTGCCGTGCGGAGTCTCCACCGTGGAGCCGACGTCACCGGCAAGGAGGCCGGGCCACAGCGGAAACGGATGCAGGGGAGACGACGATGAGGATCAGGAGCACGCTGACGGTGCTGGCCGTCCTGCTCGCCGGTCTGGTGGCCGGCACGGGCACCGGCACGGCGGCCACCACCAGCCGGGCGGCGGCCACCGGGGCGTCGTACTGCGGGATCACCTGGGGCAGCGGGGAGAAGGCGGCCGGCACGCTGAGCAGTCACCCGCTGACCGAGGTACGCACCGGCCGGCACGAGTGCTACGACCGGGTGGTGTTCGAGTTCGCCGGGCCGGTGAGCGGCTACACGGTCGCCTACGGCGAGACGTGGACCGAGGGTGAGGGGCTGGCGCTGTCGCCGTACACCGCGGGAGGCGCGCTGCTGCGGGTCTCCCTGCAGGCCCCGGCGTACGACGCGGCGCACGCGGCCACCGTGCCGTGGCGGGTCGGCGAGCACGCGGCCACCGTGCTGCGCTACCAGACCCTGCGGGACGTGGTGTTCGGCGGCAGCTTCGAGGGCTACAGCACCTTCGCCGTCGGGGTGCGGGCGCGGCTGCCGTTCCGGGTGTTCGTCCTCGCCGGCCCCGGCACGCACAGCCGGATCGTGCTGGACGTGGCGCACCAGTGGCAGCAGTGAACCTCCGCGCGGACGAGGGCCCGGCACCGGCCGGGTCCTCGTCACCGTCCGTTGCGCCAGGACTGCCCGGCGTCGCCCGGGGCTACGCTGATGGCGTCATGGACGGCCGCGTGCTGGTGGTCGAGGACGATGCCTCCATCAGGGAGGTCACCGCCCTCGGACTGCGCCGGGCCGGGTTCCGGGTCAGCACCGCCGTCGACGGCCGGGAGGCGCTCACGGTCTGGCGGGCCCAGCCGGTGGACCTCATCGTGCTGGACGTCATGCTGCCCGGGCTGGACGGTCTCGAGGTCTGCCGGGAGGTGCGCCGCAGCAGCCAGGTGCCGATCCTCATGCTCACCGCCCGCACCGACACCATCGACGTGGTCGTCGGTCTGGAGTGCGGCGCCGACGACTACCTGCGCAAGCCGTTCGACCTGCCCGAGCTGGTGGCCCGCGTCCGGGCGGTGCTGCGGCGGGCCACCGCGCCGGCCGAGCGGACCGTCCTCAGCGTCGGCGACCTGGAGATCGACCCGGGCAGCTTCGTGGCCCGCCGGGCCGGCCGGGAGCTGCCGCTGACCGCCACCGAGTTCCGCCTGCTGCTCGAGCTGGCCCGCCGGCCCGGCCAGGTCTTCACCCGCGAACTCCTGCTCGACCGGGTGTGGAGCCACAGCTACCTCGGCGACTCCCGCCTGGTCGACGTGGCCGTGCAGCGGCTGCGGGCGAAGATCGAGGACGACCCGGCCCACCCGCGGCTGGTCCGCACCGTCCGTGGGGCGGGCTACAAGCTGTCGACCGGGTGAGCGTGACGCGATGGCCGCGGACCGCGTCCCCCCGGGTCGGCTCCGACGCCGGCTGACCATCGCGTTCGTGCTCGTCGCCGGGGTCTCCGCCGGGGTGCTCGCCGGCGGGTCGTACCTGCTGCTGCGTCAGGCCCGGCTGGACGCCTCGGTGCAGCAGGCCGCCGCCGACGCCCGCTACCAGCTCGTGCTGGCCGGGCAGTTCCGGCCGCTGACCGACCAGCGCCGTGCCGAACTGCTGCGCAGCTTCGAGGCGAGCGGCCGGCACGTCCTGCTGGTCGACCGGGACGACGTGCGGTCCTCCAACCCCGCCTTCGCGCCGCCGCTCGGCCCGGAGCTGCGGACCACCGTCGCCGCCGGCGAGCTGGGTTACGAACGCTCCGCGCCGTCTGCCCGGCCGCGGCTGCTCGTGGTCGGCGGCCGGATACCCGGGTCGGACAGCGAGCTGTACGCGGTCACCGTCGAGGAGGAGCTGCTCGCCGACCTCGACCAGCTCCGCACCGCGCTGCTCGGCGGCTGGGCGCTCGTGGTGCTCACCGCCGCCGGGGTGGGGCACACCCTGGCCCGGCGCACCCTCGAACCGGTCGGCCGGGCGAGCCGGGCCGCCCGGGCCGTCGCCGAGGGGCTGCTCGCCACCCGCCTGCCGGTGCGGGGACGCGACGAGTTCAGCGCCTGGGCCGCCTCGTTCAACGAGATGGCCGAGGCGCTGGAGGCGAAGATCGAGGCGCTGTCCCGAGCCCAGGCCCGGGAGCGGCGGTTCACCGCCGACGTCGCCCACGAGCTGCGTACGCCGGTGACCGCCCTGGTGGCGGCGGCCTCGCTGCTGCGCGACCACACCGACCAGCTTCCCGGCGACGCCCGCCGGGCGGCCGAGCTGCTGGTCGCCGACGTGGTCCGGCTGCGCCGCCTGGTCGAGGACCTGATGGAGATCTCCCGCCTGGACGCCGGGCAGGAACCCCTGCAGGTGCGGCCGGTCGACCCGCTCGCCCTGCTGCACGCCCTGGTGGCGGCGCGCGGCTGGCGCGACCGGGTGGCCGTCGCGGGCGATCCGACCCCGCTGCGCACCGACCCTCGGCGGCTGGAGCGGGTGCTGGCGAACCTGGTCGGCAACGCGGTCCAGCACGGCGGCGGCGAGATCCGGGCCACCGTCGACACGGACGGGCCGGACGTGCTCTTCGACGTCACCGACCACGGGCCCGGCATCCCCGCCACCCACCTGCCCCGACTCTTCGACCGCTTCTACAAGGTCGACCCGGCCCGCTCCGGCCGCGGCAGCGGGCTCGGCCTCGCCATCGCCCACGAGAACGCCCGGCTGCTCGGCGGGCGGCTGAGCGTCCGCAGCGAACCCGGCCTCGGCACCCGTTTCCGGCTCGCCCTGCCCGCCGCCGGGCCGCCGGGCTTCGACGAACCGGCCGCCCGGCCGCCCGGCGACGACGACGGGCCGCCGGATGAGGCCGCCGCCGGGCCGCCGCGCGACGACGGCCACCCGGCCGTGGCAGACCGGCCCGCGAGTACGACGGCCCGCGAGGAGGCACGATGAGACGACTGCTGGCCGGCATCCTGCTGGCCGCCGCGCTGCTGCCGGCCGGCTGCGCCCACCCCCGTTCCGGGTCGCTCGGCCCTGCCCCCACCGCCGCGCCGCCGCCGGCCTCCCCCGCCCCGTCGCCCTCCCCCACCGGCAGCGCAGGCATCACGCCGACCCCGTCGGGACCGCGCCCCACCCCGGCGGACACACCGCCGCCGACCACCTCCTCGGCGACGGTCGGGACGATCAACCTCGAACTCTGGTTCGTCCGCGACGGTCGGCTGACGCCGACCCGGCGCACCCGACCGAGCACCGTTGCCACCTCCCGGCTGGCGCTCACCGAGCTGATCGCCGGGCCGACCCGCGCCGAGGCCGCCGCCGGGCTGACCACCCTGGTCCCGACGGGCGCCGAGCCGGTCGGCGTGGCCGACGGCGTCGTCACCGTCCGGCTCGCCACGGTGGCCGGCGACCCGGCGGCGCGGCGGCTGCGCCAGGCCCAGGTGGTGTGGACGCTCACCCAGTTCCCCACCGTGCGGCGGGTGCGGTTCGACCCGCCGGCCGAGGGCGCCGACGGCCCGGTCGGCCGCGCCGACTACGCCGATCTGCTACCGCCGATCGTCGTGACCAGCCCGGCCATCGGGCAGCGGATCAGCAGCCCGCTGACCGTGACCGGCACCGCCGACGTGTTCGAGGCCACGGTGAGTATCCGGCTCCTCGACGCCGGCGGCCGGGAGATCGCCACCACCTTCACCACCGCGAGCTGCGGGAGCGGCTGCCGCGGCGACTACCGGACCCCGCTGACCTGGCGCGTCGCCGGCGAGCAGCGCGGCCGCCTCGAGGTGTACGAGGTGTCCGCGCGCAACGGCTCCCGGATCAACGTCGTCACCGTGCCGGTCACCCTCGTGCCCGCCCGGTGAGCCACCCATCCGGGGCCGTTCCGACCCCGGTCGCGGGAGGAAACCCGAAGCCGCTGCGCCGACGGAACCTGCCCCACTAGCGTCGGACGTGACATGGTTTCACGCCGGTCATGTCCCGGGTCGCCGTCTGCCTTCCGCCGCGCTTCCGCCCGCCGACGACTCCCTGCCGGCCCGGGCCGCCCGTTCCCGCCCCGCCTGACCGTCCCGACGTACGCCGCCGGCAACGAGTCCTCACGGAGGCCGCGCCATGCCCGGAACAACCTCGACCAGCCCCGGCGCGTCCGGCGCCCCCGGCGGCGAGGCGGTGGCCGCGGCACATCCGCGGCGCTGGGCCGCCCTCGCGGTCATCGCGATCGCCCAACTGATGGTCGTGCTGGACGCCACCATCGTGAACATCGCCCTGCCGCACGCCCAGGCCGACCTGGGCATCAGCGACGCCAACCGGCAGTGGGTGGTCACCGCGTACACGCTCACCTTCGGCGGCCTGCTGCTGCTCGGCGGGCGGATCGCCGACTACTGGGGGCGCAAGCGGGCCTTCCTGGTCGGCATGGTCGGGTTCGCCCTCGCCTCCGCCGTCGGCGGTCTCGCCAACAACGGCGAGATGCTCTTCGCCGCCCGCGCGTTGCAGGGGGCGTTCGGCGCGCTGCTCGCCCCGGCCTCGCTGGCGCTGCTCACCGTGCTCTTCACCGACACCCGGGAACGAGCCAAGGCGTTCGGCGTGTACGGCGCGATCGCCGGTGGCGGCTCGGCCGTCGGCCTGCTGCTCGGGGGCGTCCTCACCGAGTACGCCGACTGGCGCTGGTGCCTGCTGGTGAACATCCCGATCGCCGCGGTGGCGCTGGCCGCCGCGCTCCCGCTGGTGCCGGAGAGCCGGGCCCACGGCGACACCCGCTACGACGTGCCCGGCGCGGTGGTCGTCACCGCCGGCCTGGTCTCCCTCGTGTACGGCTTCACGCGCGCCGCCGAGGACGGCTGGGGAGCCACCGCGACGCTCACGTTCATCGCGGTCGGGGTGGCGCTGCTCGTCGCGTTCGTGGTGATCGAACACCGCTCCAGCCACCCCCTGCTGCCGATGCGGATCCTGCTGGACCGCAACCGCGGCGGCGCGTACCTCACGTCCACGCTGATCGGCGCCGGGCTCTTCGGGGCGTTCCTCTTCCTGACCATCTACTTCCAGGTGGTGCTGCGCTACACGCCGCTGGAGGCCGGGCTCGCCTCGCTGCCGGTGACCGCCGGCGTGCTGATCGCCGCGGGCAGTGCCAGCCAACTGCTGCCCCGGGTCGGGGCGAAGCCGCTGATGCTGGCCGGTGCGATCCTCGCCGTGGTGGGCATGGCGGTGCTCACCCAGATCGACGTGGACACGTCGTTCGTCACCCATCTGCTGCCCGCCCAGGTCGTCCTCGGCCTGGGGCTCGGCTTCACCTTCGTGCCGCTGTCCAGCCTCGCCCTGTACGGGGTGCCCGAACACGACGCGGGCGCGGCCAGCGCCACGCTCAACGCCACCCAGCAGGTCGGCGGCTCGCTCGGCACCGCGCTGCTGAACACGATCTACACGAGCGCGGTGACCACGTACCTGGCGTCCCGGGCGCCGTCCCCGGCCACCCAGGTCAAGGCGCTGATCCACGGCTACTCGATGGCCTTCGTCTGGGCCGCTGGCCTGATCCTGCTCGCCGGCCTCGCGACCCTCGTGCTGATCCGGGTGCGTCGGGAGGACGTCCCCGCCGGCGGCGCGGCGCACCTGGGCTGAGCACGACCCCGCGCGACCACCCGCCCGGACCGCCGTGGCTCGGAAGCATCGCGTGCGGGTGCGACGCTCGGACGACGGACGGCTCGCGACCGGCGGACGACAGATACCACGACGAGCGTTATGACTGAGAGGCATAGTTATGCCTCTCAGTCATAACCCCGATCGAGGGCACCACTCGCCGGGCGCCACCGACAGGCATTGCCGGCCGCGCGCGGGAGCCGGCGGGTGAGAAGATCGATCATGCCTGTGACCAACCCGTGGCTTGCCGGTCCGACGCCTACGAAACGACTCGATCGGCAGCGTCTGGACGAGCGCATCCTCAACCTGCTGTCGTCGCAGAACATGTGCGTCCTGGCCACGGCGGGGCCGGACGGCCCGCTGGCCACGCCGGTGCGCTATTTCCATCTGGACTTCGCGCTGATGTTCACCGCGGCGGCGACGTCGCCGAAGATGCGGAACATCGCCGCCGACCCGCGCGTCTCGCTCGGCGTCTTCGCCCCGCTGGTCGGCCAGGCCAGCAGCCGCGGGGCGCAGGTCTTCGGCCGCGCCCGGGTGCTGCTGCCCGGCGATCCTGGACGCGACCACTACTGGCCCGCCGTCCGCTGGCAGTCCGACCACGTGGAGCGGTCCCGCTCGCTCGACGAGCCACCAGCCGACCCGCTGGTGGTGGTCGAGGCGGACCGCATCGTCTACACGGAGCACTGGTTGCGGCGTGAGGGCTACGCGCCCCGCCAGTCTTGGCATCGTGGTTGATCAGGCGGCCCGGCCGGACACGGGTGGCGGACCGGCGCCCACCCCCCGGGCGCCGGTCCGTGCTCAGCCCTTCACGCAGATCACCTGCTTGAGGTGTGCGACCACCTCGACCAGGTCCTCCTGCTGCGCCATCACCTCGGTGATGTCCTTGTACGCGCCGGGGATCTCGTCGACCACCCCGGCGTCCTTGCGGCACTCCACCCCCGCCGTCTGCGCCGCCAGGTCCTCGGTGCTGTAGGTCCGCTTCGCCTGCGCCCGCGACATCCGCCGCCCCGCCCCGTGCGAGGCCGAGCAGTACGCGTCCGCGTTGCCCTTGCCGCGCACGATGTACGACCCGGTGCCCATCGAGCCCGGGATGATGCCCAGGTCTCCCCGGCCGGCCCGGATCGCGCCCTTGCGGGTCACGAGCACGTCCACGCCGCCGTAGTTCTCCTCCGCCACGTAGTTGTGGTGGCACGAGATCGGCTCGTCGTAGCTCACCTGCGGGAACCGCTCGCGGACCACGCCGCACAGCACGGCGAGCATGACCGCCCTGTTGCGCCGCGCGTACTCCTGCGCCCACCACAGGTCCCGGCGGTACGCGTCCATCTCCGGCGTGCCGGCGAGGAACACCGCCAGGTCCCGGTCGGGCAGGTCGGCGTTGTGCGGCAGCCGGCGGGCCACCGCCATGTGCCGTTCGGCCAGTTCCTTGCCGATGTTCCGCGACCCCGAGTGCAGCATCAGCCAGACCCGGCCCGCGTCGGCGCCGCCCTGCTCCAGGCAGACCTCGATGAAGTGGTTGCCGCCGCCGAGCGTGCCCAGCTGCCGCTGCGCCCGGACCTCCAGCTGCGCCACCTTGCGGTCGAGGTCGGCGAACCGGCGCCAGAAGTCGTCCCAGCCGCGCTGCTCCAGGCCACGCACCCGGCGCGGGTCGACGGCCCGCTCGCGCTGCGCGAACCCGACCGGGATCGCCGCCTCGATCGCGGAACGCAGCCCGGCGAGGTCGTCGGGCAGGTCGGCGGCGGTGAGCGAGGTCCGCACCGCCGACATGCCGCAGCCGATGTCGACCCCGACCGCCGCCGGCGACACCGCCTGCCGCATCGCGATGACCGACCCGACGGTCGCGCCCTTGCCGAAGTGCACGTCCGGCATCACCGCGACGCCCTCCACCCAGGGCAGCGTGCCGATGTTGCGCAGCTGCCGGGCCGCCTGCTCCTCGATGGCGTACGGATCGGTCCAGACCCGGACCGGCGCCCGGGTACCGGCCAGCGTGGTGTAACCCATCGTCGTCTCCTCGTGTCGTGCCTGAGCTGTCTCGGAGCGGCTGGCCGGATTCGAACCGGCGACCTTCACCATGGCGAGGTGACGCGCTGCCGGGCTGCGCTACAACCGCGAGATTTTCCGGACGACGCCCGGCGGCGTCGTCACGTAGGCCGTACGGGATTCGAACCCGTGACCTCCCGGGTGAGAACCGGGTGAGCTTCCGCTGCTCCAACGGCCCGTGCCCGGGCGGGGGACCCCCCGCCCCGCCCGGTGCCGGGGCCACGGACGAAGAAGCCGCCCGGACCCCGGCGGGGGTGGGCGGCTGCGCGTGTGCGCGGGCGCGTCAGTCGCGCCGCCTCCCCCGGCGCCGGTCCCACATGGACCGACGCTCACCCAGGGCTGGTTCACCGGTGCACAACAGGGCACCCCCACGCGGCGTGAACCGCGTGGTCCGGGTATTGGTGCACTGCGACACGGCGTACTCCCTGGGTTCGGTCTGTTGACCTTGCGCGGATGACGGTAGGCGCACCGCTCGACGCCCGCAATGGATATTCAGCGCGGCCACGTTTCGGCCGGCGCCGCACCGTCGCGCGGCTAGCGTGCCGGCCTGAGACGCACCGAGGGAGGACACGTGGATCTTGAACGGCAGGTGGCCGAGCGGTTCCGGGAGGTCAACGGAGACCATCCGATGACGCTGGCGGACGACGCGTACGTCAGTCGGGAGTTCGTGGTGCTGGAGAGGCTCTGCGCGGCGCGGGGACGGGATCCCGACGCGGTACGCCGGTTGATGCTGGACCGGCGGCTGCCGCTGCCGTCGTACCTGCGCTCCGACGGCGCGCAGATGGTGCCCGCCGACCTGTTCGACCTCGCCGAGCGGTCCGGCGGCACGGAGCGGTTGGCGGACTGGTTCGTCGCGCACTGGGCCGACCGCGCGGAGGGCGCCGCGGAGTGGGACGCCTACCTGAGCGGCCAGTACGTCTGCCTGCGCTCGGTCACCCCGGAGACGATCAGGCGCAAGGGCGAGCTGGTGGCCGCCATCCGCGCCGCGGTCGACGAATTGGACGCCGGCCCGGTGGACTCCGGCCGCCGGGCCCGGCTGCACGGACTGGTCGACGAGCTGGACGCGCTCGAACCGGCGTTCACGGCGTACGACCGGCTCCGGTTCGATGGCCCGACCTCCCGCGACACCTGCATCGACGCGGTCCGGGCCCGGTACCCACGGTGACCGCGGCGGCGTCGGGACCGGCGAGTTCCCCGCCGGCCCCGACGCCGTTCAGGCCCGTACCGCGTCGAGCATCTGCAGGTAGTGCGGGTTGCGCATGACGCCGAGGATGTTGCCGAACGGGTCCACCACCGAGGCGGTGACGAAGTCGCCGTCACCGCGCGGGGTGGGCGGCTGGTGCTCCCGGGCACCGGCCGCGAGCAGGGCCGCCACGGTCGCGTCGAGGTCGTCGACGTGCCAGTAGACGACCGCCCCGCCCGGCGCGGCCGGCGTCCCCGGTGGGGCGTAGCGGCTGTCGATCAGGCCCAGTTCGTGCTGGTGGTCGCCGAGCCGGAACTCGTAGTACGCCGGCCGGCCCTCGGCGTCGCGCACCTCGTAGTAGGGCTCGACGCCGAGCAGGTCCGCGTACCAGGTCTTCGCGGCGGTCAGGTCGGCGGCCCAGAAGCTCACGGTGGCCAGTCCTCGCAGCTGCATGGTGCTTCCTCTCGTCGGTCGGTAACGCTGATGTCGACGTTACGAGCCATTGCGGAACGGTAGATTCCGCAATGGCTGGCAGACTTGCCGACATGTTGGAGACCTCGGCCCGGCTGCTGCGGCTGCTCGCCCTGCTGCAGGACGGGCGGGACCGGTCCGGGGCGGACCTCGCCGCCCGGCTCGGGGTGACCACCCGGACCGTCCGCAACGACGTGGAACGGCTGCGCGTGCTGGGCTACCACGTCGACTCCCGGCCGGGCGCCGGCGGCGGCTACCGGCTCGGGGCCGGCTCGGAACTGCCGCCGCTGCTGCTCGACGACGACGAGGCGGTCGCCGTCGCGGTCGGCCTGCGCGCCGCGGCGGCCGGCACGGTCGCCGGCATCGAGGAGACGTCGCTGCGGGCGCTGGCCAAGCTGGAACGGTCGCTGCCGTCGCGGCTGCGGCACCGGGTGGACGCGCTGCGGGCGGCCACCGTGTCCGCCGCGGCCGGTGGGCCGACCGTGGACGCGGCCACGCTGACCGCCGTCGCGTCCGCCATCCACCGCCGCGAGCGGCTGCGCTTCGACTACGTCGGGCACGACGGCGCGGACAGCGTCCGCAGCGTGGAGCCGCATCGGCTGGTCTACACCGGACGGCGGTGGTACCTGCTCGGCTGGGACACCGAGCGGGCCGACTGGCGGACCTTCCGGGCCGACCGGATCCGGCCCCGGGTGCCGACCGGGCCGCGTTTCCCGCCCCGGGAGCCGCCCGGCGGCGACGCCGTCGCGCACGTGCTGCGCGGCGTCGGCTCGTCGGCGTGGCCGCACCCCGCACGCGTACGCCTGCACGCCTCCGCCGCCGCGATGGCGGAGCGGCTGCCGGCCACGGCCGGGCTGCTGGAAGCGGTCGACGAGCACCGCTGCCTGCTGCACACCGGCGGCGAGTCGCTGACCAACCTCGCCGCGTTCCTGGGCACCCTCGACGTGCCGTTTGAGGTGCTCGACCCGCCGGAGCTGCGCGACCTGCTGCGCCGGCTGGCCGACCGGTACGCCGCCGCGGCCGCCGCCGACCCGGTGGTCAGCGCGGAGAGCGGCGCCGCGAAGTGACCGGCGTCAGGCGCCGACGGCGCCGTCGATCGCCTCCCGGAGGAAGTCGGCGTGCCCGTTGTGGCGCGCGTACTCGTGGATCAGGTGCAGCATCACCAGCCGCAGCGACACGTCCTCACCCCACCGGGCCTGGTGGCCGGTCACGTCCAGCGACTCCGCCTCCCGTTCGATGCGCCGGGAGTGCTCCACCTCCCGACGCCAGGCCGCGAACGCCTCCGTGCGGGTCGACGAGCGGGCGTCGTACGCCTCCTGGTAGTCGCCGCGGGACGACCACACCAGCGGGACGTCCTCGCCGTTGATGGTGCGGCGGAACCAGGCCCGCTCCACCTCGGCCATGTGCCGGACCAGGCCGAGCAGGGAAAGCGTCGACGGGGGCGACGACTGGCGGCGCAGCTCCTCGTCGGAGAGCCCGTCGCACTTCAGGGCGAGTGTCGCCCGGTGGTAGTCGAGGAAGGCCCGCAGCATCTCCCGCTCCCCGCCGGTCACCGGTGGGCTGATGCGCTCCGTCGTCACTGCCGTCTCCCTTCTGCGCGGGCCGTCCACTCCCGCGTCATCGGTGCCGCTCTCGACGGCACAGATGATCATGCCGGACGCGAACCGGGAGCGCGGTTCAGCCCACCGACGAACGGGCCACCGGGGCGCCGAAGTAGCGGTCCGGGTACGGCTCGTCCCGGAACCGGTAGTGCCACCACTCCCGGTCGTAGTTGACGAACCCGCCGTCGGTCATGAGGCGCTTGAGCAGCATCCGGTTGGCCCGGGCGACGCCGGTGACGGCCGGGTCGGCGGTGTGCGCCCGGGTGTCGAAGCAGTCGAAGCCGGTGCCCATGTCGACGCTGTTGTCCGGCAACCGCTGGGCGCGTGGGGCGGTGCAGGAGACGAGCGGCTGACCGGGCACGTAGGGCGGCTGGGTGGCGGTGGGCACGTCGACCAGCGTCAGGTCCAGCGTACTGCCCCGGCTGTGTGCGGTGGGCGCGCCAATGTACCCGTCGTCGAAGAGCCGGGACTTGGCCACCCTGGGGTAGAACTCGGCCTTCATCTGCTGCTCCCCGGGGTGCCTGGCCCACGCGACGAAGTCGTCGACGGCGGGCTGCGGGCGGTAGCAGTCGTACACCTTCAGGCTGTGCCCGCCGGCCAGCGCGGCGTCCTGGACCCGGCGCAGCGCCTCGGCGGCCGGCCGGGTGAGCAGGCAGAGCGGCTCCGGGTAGCCGGCGATCGGCCGGCCGACGAAGTTGTGCGGGGTGGCGTAGCGGATGTCGGTGCGGATGCGCGGATCCACGTCGCCGAGCACCACGAAGCCGGGCAGCGCCGGCCGGCCGGTGGCCGACGCCGACGGGCTGGGGCTGGCCGGTGTGGGGGCCGGCCGGGGTTCCGGCCGCGAGCAGCCCGCGAGCGCCGCGACGAGCGCGAACAGCGCGACGGCGGCCCGGCGCGGCGACGGCCGCCGGCGGCGCAGTGCCGCGCCGGGCCGCCGTCGGCCGACCGAGGCACCTGACCTGCGCACCCCTCCTGTCTATCAGCCGGCGCTCGGTGTGACGCTGAATCGCGGATGCATCCGCCGGGTGTGGTCGACCGGGCGGACCGGGCCGCGCAGCGCGACCCCCGCGACCAGCCGGGGGTCGGCGCTGGACGCGGCCAGCCGCAGCTCCAGCTCGCCCGGCTCGACCAGCCGCCGCCCGTCCCGCCCGGTGAACGAGAACAGGTCGGCCGGCACGGTCACCTCGATCCGGCAGGCCGCGCCCGCGTCCAGCGGCACCCGCAGGTAGCCGACCAGCCGCTGCACCGGCTGCACCACCGAGGCCACCGGGTCGTGCGCGTAGAGCTGCACCACCTCGCTGCCCCAGCGGTCGCCCGCGTTGCGCAGCGTGAACGCCAGCCGCAGCTCGCCGTCGGTGTCCGCCACCGCCTGCTCGACCGCCAGGTCGGACCAGTCGAACCGGGTGTAGCTGAGCCCGTGCCCGAACCCGTACGCCGGTGTGGGGTCGAGGTTGGAGACGTCGCTGGCCTGGCCGAGCCGCGCGGCGAGGTAGGTGGTCGGCTGGCCGCCGGGGCCGCGCGGCACGCTCACCGGCAGCCGCCCCTGCGGCTCCACCCGCCCGCTGAGCACTCCGGCGATCGCCGGCGCCCCCTCCTCCCCGGGGAAGAAGGACGCGACGATGGCGGCCGCCTCGCCGACGGCCCGGCCCAGCGCGTACGGTCGGCCGGCGATCAGCGTCACGACCACCGGCGTGCCGGCGTCGAGCAGCGCGTCGAGCAGCTGCTGCTGGACGCCGGGCAGCGCCAGCGACTCCGCGTCGCAGCCCTCACCGCTGGTGCCCCGGCCGAACAGCCCGGCCCGGTCACCCAGCGCGGCGATCACCACGTCCGCGCCCCGCGCCGCCTCGACGGCGGCCGCGATCCCGCTCGGGTCCGGGCCGTCGACGGTGACGCCGGCCTCGACGACCACCTCGCTGCTGGGGAGCTCGGCGCGTAGCGCCTGCGCCAGGGTGGGCAGGTCGATCCCGAGCGGCACCTCGGGGTGGCGGGGCCCGACGTGCAGCGGGAACGAGTAGCAGCCCAGCGGTGCGGTCGGGTTCTCGGCCTGCGGTCCGACCACCGCGATCCGCGCCGGCCCGGCCAGCGGCAGCACGCCGTCGTTACGCAGCAGGACCACGGCCTGTTCGGCCACCTCCCGGGCGAGCGCCCGGTTGGCCGGCGAGTCCAGGTCGACCGTGCCGCGCAGCGCGTCCGGGTCGGTGAGGTCGGCGCCGGCGAGGGCCGGCGGCACCGGATTCCAGTCCGCGTCGAGGAGCCCGAGCTGCGCCTTCTGGAGCAGCACCCGACGCACCGCGCGGTCCACCAGCGCCTCGGACACCTGCCCGGCGGCGAGCGCCGCGTGCAGCGGCGCGCCGAAGGTCTTCACCGTGGGCAGCTCGACGTCCACGCCGGCGGCCAGCGCGGCGCCGGCCGCCTCGCTCCAGTCGCCCGCCACGCCGTGCAGGGTGTGCAGGAACGCGATGCCGAAGTAGTCGGCGACCACCGTGCCGGTGAACCCCCAGGTGTCCCGGAGCAGGCCGGTGAGCAGCTGCTCGTCGGCCGCCGACGGCATCCCGTCGGTGTCGGTGTAGGCGTGCATCACCGACCGGGCGCCGCTCTCCCGGACCGCCATCTCGAACGGCGGCAGGATCACGTCGGCCCGCTCGCGCGGCCCCATCGAGACCGGCGCGAGGTTGCGGCCGGCCCGCGAGGCGGAGTAGCCGGCGAAGTGCTTGAGGGTGGCCACCACACCCGCGGACTCCAGCCCCTGGATGTACGCGGTGGCGACCGTGCCGACCAGGTAGGGGTCCTCGCCGATGGTCTCCTCGACCCGCCCCCACCGCGCGTCGCGGACGACGTCGAGCACCGGCGCGAGTCCCTGGTGCACACCGAGGCGGCGCAGGTCGGCGCCGATCGCGTCGGCCATCCGCCGGACCAGCGCGGGGTCGAAGGTGGCACCCCAGGACAGCGGCACCGGGTACGCGGTGGCACCCCAGGTCGCGAAGCCCGCCAGGCACTCCTCGTGGGCCAGGGCGGGGATGCCGAACCGGTTCCCGGCGGTGATGCGCTGCTGGGTCCGCAGCAGCGAGAGCGCGCCGAGCGCCGGGTCGACCGGCGCGGTGCCGAACGGCCGGGTGAGCTGGCCGAGCCCGTTGTCCAGCAGGGCCTCCAGGTCGACCGGCTCCGCCATCTCGTGCTGGTGCGGCGCGACCTCGCTCCCGTCGGCGGACGCGCCGACCCACACGCCGTAGAGCTGGGCCACCTTCTCCGCCAGGGTCATCGCGGCGACCAGGGCGTCGACCCGCGTGGTGAGGTCGTACGACGGGTCGTTCCAGGTCGCGGCGCCTCGTTCGATGTCCAGGGTCACGTTGTCGGTCACTTTCCTCCGACGCCCGTCAGCCCCCGCAGCGGGGCCCGGCGGGCGATCACATTGACGGTCATACGGTGTTTCGCCTCTCTGCGCGTACCGCTGCTGCTCAGCCCTTCACCGCACCCTGCAGGCCACCGACGATCTGCTTCTCGGCGAACGTGAAGAAGAGGAGTGCCGGCAACATCGCCAGCGAGGTGAACGCGAGGATCCCCGCCGTGTCGGAGGTGTACTGGCTCGAGAAGCTCTGCACGCCCAGCGGCAGGGTGTGCAGGTCGACGTCGCCGAGGACGAGCAGCGGCAGGAGGAACGCGTTCCAGCTCGCCACGAACGCGAGGACCCCGACGGTGACGAGCGCGGGCCGGGACAGCGGCAGCATGATGCGCCAGAGGAAGCCGAGCCGGCCCGCCCCGTCGATCGCGGCGGCGTCCTCCAACTCGCGGGGGACGGCAGCCAGGAAGGGACGCAGGATCACGATCGTGAGCGGCAACGAGAAGGCGATCTGCGGGAGGATCACCGCGTAGTAGGAGTTGATCAGATCCAGGTCGCGCAGCATGAGGTAGAGCGGCAGGATCGCCGCCCCGGAGGGGAAGAGCAGGCCGAGCGTGAAGAAGGTGTAGAGGGCTTCGCGCCCGCGGAACGTGTACCGGGCGAGCACGAACGCCGCGCAGACGCCGAGCAGCACGACGCCGACCGTCGTGCCCAGGGCGATCACCGCGCTGTTGAACGCCTGCTGCCAGAAGTCGCTCTGCGTCAGCACCCGGGCGTAGTTGTCCCAGACCCACGGGTCGGGCAGCCCGGCCGGGTCCGCGATGATCTGCGGGGTGGTGCGGAAGCCGCCGACGATCACGTAGACCACCGGGGCGATGGACACGGCGGCGACCGCGAGCGCCAGCCCGTAGGTGAGTGGACTGCCCCACGAGAACGGACGGCGTTGCGGTGCCGAGGGGGACAGCACGGCGTTCCCGGCCACGATCAGTTCCTCCTTCCGGTGACGGCGCCCTCGATGTCGCGACGGAGGAGGAAGCGCTGGAACAGCAGCGCCGCGATGAACGAGATGACGAACAGGATCACGGCGACCGCGTTGCCGTAGCCCCAGAGGCGGGCGAAGAAGCCGTTGTCCACCATGTAGGTGGCCATGGTGGCCGAGGCGCCGAGTGACCGGACCGCGGGCACCGAGGTCACCCAGATCACCTCGAAGGCCTGGAACGATCCGATCATCGACAGGAACATCCAGATCCGGATCGTCGGGCCCAGCAGCGGGAGCGTGACATGGCGCTGGGTCTGCCACCAGCTCGCGCCGTCGATCGCGGCGGCCTCGGTCAGCTCGGGCGGCACGTTCGACAGGCCGGCGAGCAGGAGGATGATGGCGAAGCCGACGTACTTCCAGGTGAGGACGAACAGCATCGTCCAGATCACGATGTCGAGGTCGGCGAGCCACGCCTGCACCAGGCCGCCCAGGCCGAGCTGCCGCAGCAGGGCGTCGACGGTGCCGCCGTCGGTCAGGAGCAGCTTCCACATGATGCCGACGGTGACCTCGGCGAGGACGTAGGGCACGAACACCAGCAGGCGGAACGCGGTGCGCCCGCGGAAACGACGGTTGAGCAGCAGGGCCACGCCCAGGGCGATGGGGCCCTGGACGAGCAGTGACCCGACCACGATGATGCCGTTGTTGCGCAGCGCGTCCAGGAAGATCGGATCCTCGAAGGCGAGGATGTAGTTGTCGAATCCGACGTAGTCGGTGGGCGGCCCGACCCCGCGCCACCGGAAGAGGCTGTAGTAGACCGCGAAGCCCATCGGCACCAGCACGAACATCACGTAGACGACGACCGCCGGCGTGGTGAGCCCGATGATCTCGTACCACTTGCGTCGGGTCTCGGCCGCGCGGGCGGACGAGCGCCGTCCGGCCGGGGGGCCCGCCGGCGGCGCGTCCGCGCCGCCGACGGGGTTCACGGTCTGGTCGGTGGAGGTCACTTCTTCGCGGCCGCCTTCATCGCCGAGACGACCTGCTCGGGCGTGCCGTTACCGGCGAAGATGGCGACGACCGCGTCGTTCATCGCGTTGCCGACGGTGCTGCCGAAGGCCGTGTCCAGCCAGAGCTGCACGTAGGTCGCGCCGGACGTGGCCTCCAGGATGGACTTCAGAGCGGGGTCGGTGATGCCGCCCTCCGCGCCCTTGGCGACGGGGAGGCCGGTGCCGGTCTCGGCGTAGCCCTTCTGCACCTCGGGGCTCACGATGTACTTGAGGAACTCGACGCACTCGGCCGGGGCGTTCTTGGCACAGGCGAACCCGTCGCCGCCGCCGAGGGCCGCCTTCGGGTCACCGGCGGAGCCGGCGATCGCCGGCACGGGGAACCAGCCGAGGAACTTCGCGAGCGCCTCGGGGTCCTCGGCGGCGGTCTGCAGGGTGCCTCGGTTCCAGTCGCCCATGAGCTCCATCGCGGCCTTGCCGTTGGCGAGCAGGCCGTTGGCGCTGGTCGGGTCGTTCTGGCCGGGCGTGGCGATGAAGTTGGGCTGGAACGGGTTGGTGGCGATGAAGGTCTTCAGGTCCTGGCCGGCCTTCACGAAGCACGGGTCGTCGAAGACGAGGTCGACGGACGCCTTCTTGAGCGTGTCGACCGAGCAGGCGCGCAGCGCGAAGTTGTACCACCAGTGCGCGGCGGGCCACTTGTCACCGGCCCCCAGGGCGATCGGGACGACGTTGATGGCCTTGAGCTTCGTGACCGCCTGGTTGAGCTCCTCGAACGTGGTCGGCGGAGCGGTGATGCCCGCTCGCGCGAACATGTCCTTGTTGTACCAGACGCCCTCGATGCCCATCCGGAACGGCAGGCCGTACTGCTTGCCGTCCACCTGCCAGATCTCGGCCGCGCTGCCGATGTTGGCGACCTCGGCCTTGGCCTGCTCGGTGATGTCCTTGAGGTAGTCGGCCCCCACCTGCTCGCGCATCTCGCCGCCGCCCCACGCCGCGAAGATGTCCGGCGGGTCGCTGGTCAGGAGCGCGGCGGGGAGCCGGGTGCGCTGGAGCTGGTTGGTCTCGATCGCCTCGATCTGGATCGTGACGGTCGGGTGGAGCGCGGAGAAGTCCTTGGCGACCTTCTCCCAGTACGTCTTGCCAGGCCCGTCCTGGGAGGCGTTGTGCCACCAGGTCAGGGTCACCGGGTTCTTGTAGAGCTCGTTCTCGGCGGGCGCCTCGCCGTCGCCGCCGTTACACCCGGCGACGAGCAGTGCGGTGGTCACGAACAGCGCCAGAACGGCGCCCGCGCGGTGCTTCATCGCCATCGACACGTCTCCTCGACTAGCAGTGGCGGTACTCAGGTGCGGCGAGTTTTACAGCCGTGTAACGGGGTGTCAACCGTTGTCGATAACGTTTTCGACTCCCCTGCGACGGCCTCCTGGCAGCCCTTTATCATCGTCGGCGTGACCTTCCCGGAGCGTGTCAAGATGTCGGACGTGGCCCGTACGGCCGGCGTCTCGGTGGCCACCGTGTCGAAGGTCGTCAACGGTCGGTACGGCGTGGCCCAGGCGACCGTGGAGCGCGTACGGCAGGTCATCCACCAGCTCGGGTACGAGGCCAGCCTGGGGGCGCAGAGCCTGCGCAGTCACCGCACCAACGTCCTGGGCATCCTGGTCGCCGAGTTCGAGCCGTTCTCGACCGAGCTGCTCAAGGGGGCGTCGAAGGAGGTCGCCGGCACCGGCTACCAGCTGCTGGCCTACTCCGGCGGCGACGGCGACGGCACGGCCGTCGGCTGGGAGCGGCGCTCACTGGCACGCCTGTCCGGAACGCTCATCGACGGGGCCGTGATCGTCACGCCGACCGTGGTCGAGACCAAGCAGGGTTTCCACGTCGTGGCCGTCGACCCCCACACCGGCCCGTCGGGCCTGCCCACCGTCGACTCCGACAACTTCGCCGGCGCCGTGCTCGCGACCAACTACCTGCTGTCGCTCGGTCACCGCCGCATCGGGCACATCAGCGGACGCCCCGACCTCGAGTCGGCACGCCTGCGCGAGGCGGGCTTCCGGCAGGCCATGGCCGACGCCGGCGTGGCGGTGGACGAACGGCTCGTGCGCGTCGGCGGGTTCCGGATCGAGAGCGCCGCCGCCACGGCCGAGGAGCTGCTCGCGCTGCCCGACCGGCCGACCGCCGTCTTCGCGGGAAACGACCTCTCCGCGATCTCGACCATGGACGTCGCCCGGACCATGGGTCTCACGGTGCCCGACGACCTGTCCGTGATCGGCTTCGACAACGTTCCCGAGTCGGCGCTGGTCACCCCGCCGCTCACCACGATCGCCCAACCGCTGCAGCGCATGGGCGCCGAGGCGTTGCGCCTGCTCATCGACCTGATCGCCGGCGTCGAACGCGACACGCACGTCCGGCTGCCCACCGAGCTGGTCGTCCGCGCCTCCTGCGCGCCCTACCCCCCGCCGCCCGGATCCGGTCGCCCCTCGTCTGCCCCTGCCGAACGGAACGGCTGAGTTGCTGGCGGGTGGACCCTGTCGAGGAAGTCGCGCGACAGCGCGGCGATCTCGTCGAGATTGGTCTCCAACGCCCAGTGCCCGCCGTCGAGCAGATGAAGCTCGGCGTCGGGCAGATCACGCAGGTATGCCCGGGCCGCCCCGGCGGGCATGTAGCCGTCGTGCGGCCCCCACACGATCAGGGTCGGCGGCCGGAACTCCCGCAGGTAAGCCTGCATTCCGGCAAAGTCGGCCAGGGTGTTCGCCTGGTCACCGAAGATCCCGACGAGGATCTCCGGCCGCGGCGGCGTCCGCAGTTGCGCCCAGGCGAGCGTCCACAGGTCCGGGCTGACCCGGCCGGCCAGCCGGGCGGGCAGCTCACCGAGGAACTCGTCGCGGAACCCCGCCTCGGTCACGTTGCCGGCCAACTCCGCCCGCCCCTGCGGCGTGGGCCGCTCCCAGTACCGCAGCAGCGGGGCGTACTTCGGGCCGAACTCGTCGCGGTAGATGTCGCCGTTCTGCACGATCAGGGCGGCGACCCGGTCGGGTGCCGACATGGCCAGCCGGAAGCCGTGCTGTGAGCCGTAGTCGTGCAGGTAGATCGCGTAGCGGACGAGGCCGAGGGTGTCCACGAACCGCCGGAGGAAACGGCCGTAGCCGGCGAACGTGTAGTCGAAGCCGGCCGGGTCGGGGGTGGCGCTGTAGCCGAAGCCGGGCAGATCCGGCGCGACCAGCCGCCACCGGTCTCCCAGCGCGGCCATCAGGTTGCGGTACTGGAAAGACGAGCAGGGATAGCCGTGCGGCAGCAGCACGACCGGCGCCTCCGCCGGCCCGGCCTCGCGGTAGAAGACGTCGACACCGTCGACCTCCACCCGCTGGTGTCGCACCGGTGCCGCCCCGACCACGGCCACCCCTCTCCTCGCCCTGGCCGTCGTGATGCCCACTCTGGCCACGGCTATGCCGGACCCGGCCGGCCGGACCGCCCGCCCGGCCGCGCCGGACCCGGTCCGGCGCGGCGACGGACGCGTGGTCAGTGGTGGTAGTGCCGGAAGGCCTTGCGGATGTCGACCGGCAGCGCGGGCGCGCCGTCGACCGGGGCCGGGTCCTCCTCGGTCGGGGCCACTCCCCCGGCGGCGATCCGGTCGAGCGTGGTCAGCCCGGCCCGGTCCACCGAGCCGAAGACCGTGTAGTTCGGCCGCAGCGCCGAGTCGGCGTAGACGAGGAAGAACTGGCTGCCGTTGGTGTCCGGGCCGGCGTTGGCCATCGCGAGGGTGCCCCGGGCGTAGAGCCGGCGGACGCCCGTCGGGTCGGTCGGCGCCGGGGGCAGGTCGGTCGGCAACTCGTCCCGGTAGCGGTAGCCGGGCCCGCCGGAGCCGGTGCCGGACGGGTCACCGCACTGCAACACGCTGAGCGTGGGGTACGCGGTGAGGCGGTGGCAGGAGGTCCGGTCGTAGAAGCGGTGCCGGGTCAGGTGCAGGAAGCTCTGCACGGTGCACGGCGCGGCCGCCCGGTCCAGGGTCAGCCCGATCGGGCCGTGGTTGGTCCACAGCGTCACCCGCACGGTGCCCCGATCCGGCGTACGGCGGGGGTCGGGCGGCAGCGGGACCGGCCGGGCCGCCGGCTCCTCGGGTGTCGCCGTGTAGCCGCACGGGCCATGGGTCGTGCGGGGCGCGTCCGTTCCGGCGGCCGCCAGTGCGGTGCCGGACGCGGCGACGGGGGCCGCCACGGCGGCGGTACCGCCGGCGGTGACCAGCGTCCCGGCGATCAGTGCCACCGCCGCGAGGCGGGTGCGCGTACGGGTCGGGCGACGCGGTGCGGACACGGGCTGCGGTCGTGGTTCACGCGACACGGGCATCCTCCTGGACTCGTGGTACCGGAGCGACCGGAGTCTATGGATACCGTCGGCCGTTGTCGATCCGTACGCGGGGTCCACGGCGTGTCGGAACCGGTCGGGGACAGCGCCGGGACGCGTCAGCGGGAGCCACGGCGGGCGGCCCGCCGGCGCCAGAGCAGCCCGGCCAACAGCAGCACGATCGCGGCCCCGGCGACCGGCCCGATCCACCAGTACCCGGCGATCCCGCCGCCGCCCGACCGGGTCGCGGCGGCCGGCCGAGGTGCGGCGGTGGTGGCGGACGCGGACGGCTCGACCGCCGGCGTCGCCAGCGTCTCCCCCGGCTCCACCAGCCGGCCGACCTGGGCCGACGCCGGCAGCGCGAAGCCCCAGTCGAGCAGCGCCGCGCCCTGCTCCCACCCGCGTTTCGGCTGCGGTTCGGCGCCCAGCAGCGTGACGACCAGGCGCCGGCCGCCGCGCTCGGCCGCGCCGACGTACGTGTGCCGGGCCAGGTCGGTGAAGCCGGTCTTGCCGCCCAACGCCCCCGGGTAGCGGTAGATGAGCTGGTTCTCGTTCTGGATCTGGAAGCCCTTGGTCCGCTTCGCCGGTTGGGCCGGGATCTGGGCCCGCTCGGTCAGCGCGTACCGGCGGAACGTGGGGTCGGCGAAGCAGACCCGGGCGATGAGCGCCAGGTCGTACGCGCTGGTGAACTGCCCGTGCCCGTCGAGGCCCGAGGGGGTGACCGCGTGCGTCTGGCGCGCGCCGAGCCGGTGCGCGTTCTCGTTCATCGCGCGGACGCCACCGGCGGCGCCGTCGACGCCCCCGCCGAGGCGGGCGAGCAGGTTGGCGGCCTCGTTGCCGGAGTTGAGCAGGAGGCCCAGCCAGGCGGTCTCCACGGTGTACCGGCCGCCCTCGACCAGGCCGACCGCCGAGGACCCCGGCTCGATGTCCATGTCCGCGGCGGTGACCGTGACGACCTGCTTCGGGTCCAGCCGAGGCTGCATGGTGGCGGCCAGCAGCAGCTTCTGCACGCTGGCCGGGGTGCCGTACTCGTGCGGGCCGCAGCCGCCGAGCACCTGACCCGTGTCGAGGTCTGCGACGACCCAGGACGTGGCGGTGATCGCCGGCGGGGCGAGCACGCCGGTGGGCACCACGAGCCCGGCGGTGGCGAGCGCGGGCCCGCCGACGACCCGGTCCTCGGGCACCGCGGGCGGCGGGGTGGGGCGCGGCGGCCGGGAGACCTTCGGCGCCGGCACCCGCGGGCAGGGCACGGGCGCCGGGGAAGCCTCCGGAGCAGCGCCGGCCGGTGCGGTGCCGGCGGGTGCCGTGCCGGCGGCGGGTGTCGCCGCGCTCGCGGGGGTGGGCGCCGGCGCGGCCGAGGCCGGTGGGACCGGGCCGGCGGAGAGAAGGACGGCGGTCGCCACGGTCGCCAGCAGCCGGACTCTCATGCCAGCACCCTAATCCGCGGCCTGGGTTGGCCGGGGCGGGACCACGGGGCGGACAACGTTCATGGTCCCGGGGTCGACCAGCTACCAACCCGAGATCGATAGGTCACAACCTGTTGCCCGGCGCGTCACTGTGCGACTAGAACCAGAGCACGATCGCCCGGGCGTCCCGGCGACGGTGGCGAGGTGATGACCGTGGCCCTGATCTCCTTCGACGACACCGACGCGGCGGCGTTCGCCGCCACCCGGGAGCTGCCGCACAGCGGCCTGCACCGGTGGCGGCACGCCGTGCAGCAGCACCTACGCCCGCGGGCCGGGACGGCCGTCCTCGACCTCGGAGCCGGCACGGGGGCGTGGGCGGCCGCGTTCACCGACTGGTACGGCGTCCGGGTGGTGGGGATCGAGCCGGCCGAGGCGATGCGCGCGCGTGCCGCCCACCGCCCGCTGCTCGCCGGGGACGCCGCCGCGCTCCCGCTCCGGCAGTCCACGATGGATGCCGCCTGGCTCTCGACGATGATCCATCACATTCCCGACCTGGACGCAGCGGCCCGCGAGCTGCGCCGGGTGCTCCGGCCCGGAGCGCCGGTGCTGGTCCGCTCGCCGTTCCCCGGCCGGCACCGGCGGATCGCCCTGTTCCACTGGTTCCCCGAGGCGGTGCGGGTGCTGGAGCGCTACCCCGACGTGGCCCGGGTACGCTCGGCGTTCGCCGCCGCCGGGTTCACCGTCAGCACGATCGAGCCGGTCGCCCAGACCACCGCCCGGTCGCTGGCCGAGTACGCCGAACGCCTCGACCGGCGGGCGCACACGCCGCTTCAGCTGATCACCGATGCGGAGTACGCGGCGGGCATCGCTCGGCTGCGGGCGGCCGCGCGCGACGACTCCGGCCCGGTCGTCGACCATCTCGACCTGCTCGTGCTGCGCTGAGCGGATCCACGGCGCGCGCCAGCGGGTCGGCGCGGGCCGCGAGCACGGTGGAGACCGAGCGGCGCTCGCCCGCGCGGCTCGGTCAGGTCCGCTCGCGTGCCGCACGCTGGCGCAGGTAGTCGTGCAGCGCCGCGGAGGCCAGCAGCCGGCGCAGGCTGCGCCGATACAGCTCCTGTTCCCGGCGGGCCAGCTCGGCGCGGACCTTCTGCGGACTGCCGGTCGTGCGCATCTCCGCCAGCACCGCCGTGATGATGTCGAACGGATAGGCGCCCCGGCGCAGCAGCGCGACCACCTGGGCCGCACGCTGCTCGGTCTCGTCGTACACCCGGTAGCCGGTGCCCGGGACGCGCGCCGGGCGCAGCAGGCCGCGCCCCTCCCAGAGCCGTAGCTGGGCCGTGCGGGCGCCGACCAGCGCGGCGACCTCGCCGATGCGGGCCGGACGCCGCGGCGCCGGCGGCGGCGCCGTCGCGCCGGCCACGACGGTCTCGAACGCGCCCAGCACCCGCCGGATCTCGGCCCGCTCGCGGTCCAGTTCCGCGTGGCCGCCGTCGAGCGCCGCCAGCGCCGCCGGCAGGTCGCCCCGGTGCACCGCCGCCATGACCTCCCGGGTACGCGACCAGCCGTGCCCCTCCGCCATCCGCCGCGCCACCGTGAGCGCGTGCGCGTGCTCGCCGGTGAAGATGCGGTAGCCGCTCCCGGTGCGCCGCACCGGAGGGAGCACGCCCTGGTCCACGTAGTTGCGGACCTGCTGCACCGAGATCCCGGCGGTCGCCGCCAGGTCCACCGCCCGCAGCCGCTCACCGATGCTCACGCGGTCACCGTACCGGTTGACACGTCGTTTGAGACTTTCCCGCCTATCTCGGGAGCACGCGTGCCCGCACGTTCGCGAAACCCTCCACACGTAGGTCAATGAGAGAATTGAATCCATCAGACCCCGAAGCCAGGGAGTGGGCGTCCGCCCGCGCCCGAGATCTCTCGAAGGGTTCGCATGCCGCAGCCAGCACGGTCCGCCGCCGACAGCCACGACATGATCGAGGTACGCGGAGCGCGGGAGAACAACCTCGCCGCCGTCTCGGTCGACATCCCCAAGCGCCGGCTCACCGTCTTCACCGGTGTCTCCGGGTCGGGAAAGTCGTCACTCGTCTTCGGCACCATCGCCGCCGAGTCGCAGCGCATGATCAACGAGACCTACAGCGCCTTCCTCCAGTCCTTCATGCCCAGCCAGAGCCGGCCCGACGTCGACTCGTTGCGCAACCTGAGCGCCGCCATCGTCGTCGATCAGGAACGGATGGGCGTCAACTCCCGCTCGACCGTGGGCACCGCCACCGACGCGTACGCGATGCTCCGGATCGTGTTCAGCCGGCTCGGCACCCCTCAGGTGGGCGGGGCCGGCGCGTTCAGCTTCAACCTCGCCGAGGGCATGTGCCCGACCTGTGAGGGGCTCGGCCGCGTCTCCGACCTCGACATCCACGAGCTCGTGGACGTCGAGCGTTCACTCAACGACGGCGCCATCAAGGTGCCGAACTTCGCCGTCGACTCCTGGTACTGGCAGACCATCGTCGGCTCCGGCCTGTTCGACCCCGATCAGAAACTGCAGGACTACACCCCCGAGCAGTGGGAGGACTTCCTGCACAAACCGGCCACGAAGATCAAGATGGGCAGCAACAACTGGACGTACGAGGGCCTGGTCACGAAGGTCCGTCGGCTCCTCCTGGCCAAGGACCGGGAGTCGATGCAACCCCACATCCGGACGTTCGTCGACCGCGCGGTCACGTTCACGACCTGCGCCGCCTGTGCCGGCACCCGGCTCAACGAGGCGGCGCTCTCCTCCCGGATCGCCGGCCGCAACATCGCCGAGTGCTCGGCCATGCAGATCAGCGACCTCGCCGAGTTCGTCCGCGGCATCGACGACCCGGCGGTGGCGCCGCTGACCGGCACCCTGCGCGACGTGCTGGACTCGCTGGTCGAGATCGGTCTCGGCTACCTCAGCCTGGACCGCGAGTCGGCCACCCTCTCCGGCGGCGAGGCGCAGCGGGTGAAGATGGTCCGGCACCTCGGCTCGAGCCTGTCCGACGTCACGTACGTCTTCGACGAGCCCACCGTCGGCCTGCACCCGCACGACATCGCCCGGATGAACGACCTGCTGCTGCGCCTACGCGACAAGGGCAACACCGTCCTGGTGGTCGAGCACAAGCCGGAGACCATCGCGATCGCCGACCACGTGGTCGACCTCGGGCCCGGCGCGGGCGCCGCCGGTGGCCAGGTCTGCTACACGGGCGACCTCGCCGGCCTGCGGGCCTCGGGCACGCTGACCGGCCGCCACCTCGACCACCGGGTGGGCCTCCGGGCCGCGGTGCGCCAGCCCACCGGGCACTTGCCGATCCGCAACGCCGACCTGCACAACCTGCGCGACGTCAGCGTCGACGTCCCGCTCGGGGTGCTGACCGTGGTCACCGGGGTCGCCGGCTCGGGCAAGAGCTCACTGATCCACGGCTCCCTGCGACGGCGCGACGGCGTGGTCGTCGTGGACCAGTCCGCCATCCGCGGCTCCCGGCGCAGCAACCCGGCCACCTACAGCGGCCTGCTCGACCCGGTACGGGCCGCGTTCGCCAAGGCGAACGGGGTCAAGGCCGCCCTGTTCAGCGCGAACTCCGCGGGCGCCTGCCCGGCCTGCAAGGGAATCGGTCTGATCTACACCGACCTGGCGATGATGGCCGGCGTGGCCACCGTCTGCGAGCGGTGCGAGGGCCGGCGATTCACCCCCGAGGTGCTCACCTACACGCTGCGCGGGAAGAACATCAGCGAGGTCCTGGGCATGTCGGTCACCGAGGCGTACGACTTCTTCCCCAGCGGGCCGGCCCACGTCGTCCTCGGTCGGCTGGCGGACGTCGGGCTCGGCTACCTCAGCCTGGGCCAGCCGCTCACCACCCTCTCCGGCGGGGAGCGGCAGCGGCTCAAGCTGGCCATCCACATGGCCGAGAAGACCAGCACGTACGTCCTGGACGAGCCCACCACCGGCCTGCACCTGGCCGACGTCGACCAACTGCTCGCGCTGCTCGACCGGCTCGTCGACGCCGGCAACACGGTGATCGTCATTGAGCACCACCAGGCGGTGATGGCGCACGCGGACTGGTTGATCGACCTCGGCCCGGGCGCCGGTCACGACGGCGGCCGGATCGTCTTCACCGGCACGCCGGCCGACCTGGTCGCGCACGGCGACACCCTGACCGCCCGGCACCTCCGGGAGTACGTCGCCGCCTGACTCTCTCAGCTCCTCGCGCCGTCGGCACGGCCGGCCGGCACCACGGGCCTGGTGTCGGCCGGCCTCTGCCGGGCCGGCCTCAGGCCGCCCAGCGTTCCGTCGCCGGCACGGCGACCGGCGTCGAGCCGTCCGCAGGCGTGGGGTCGACCATCCGGCGCAGCCAGTCACGAAGGGGTCGCACCGTCACCGTGATCGAGGTCAGCAGCCCGAGGAGGATCAACATCGTGTGCAGGAACAGGGTGGCCAGCACGACGAGGACGGCCAGCGACACGACCAGCAGTGCCAGGTGCGGCACCGGCCGGAGGTACCCGGGTGTTCGCAGGTGGCGGGAAGGAGGTGAAGCCATGGTGGTACCTGCCTAGGATCTCGGACGAAGCCGCACTCTTACCCGTGTCCGCCAGGGCGAACCCTGCCGTGGCGAATCGCACCGTCGTACGACGGCCGGTCACGTGAGTCGACGCACCCACCGCCGTTGCCAGGGCGTCTCCACCGCCCGGGGCCGGTAGGTCGACCGTACCCAGTCCACGGCCCGCTCGGGCGGCAACCCGTCCAGCACGGCGAGCGCGGCCAGCGCGGTCCCGGTGCGCCCCTGGCCGCCCCGACAGGCGACCTCCACCCGCTCGCCGGTCCGCGCCCGGCGCAGCGCCTCCCGCAGGGCGTCGAGCGCATCCCGGCGGTCCAGCGGTACCCAGAAATCCGGCCACCGGATCCGCCGATGCGGCCAGGTCGGCACCGGACCGGGCGCCAGCAACAGGGCGAAGTCGGCCGGCGAGGCTGGATCGGCGATCCGACGCCCGCGCACCGCGGCCCCGCTCGGCAGTACGACCACACCGGGCTGCTCCGCCCAAAAAGCCTCCACACTCATGCCGGCATTCTCCCCGTCCGGCCCGGTTACCGGGGCGGGCGGCGCGCATGGGCGGCCCCGGACGGCTCGGACGGACGGGCGGGCGGCGCGCATGGGCGGCCCCGGACGGCTCGGACGGACGGGCGGGCGGCCCGGCCTCGGGCGGTGCGGATGCGCGGGCAGGCGCAGGTAGACAGCGCCGCCCCCGGCTGGGTGGCCGGGGGCGGCGCTGAGGTGTCGGTGTGCAGGTCGCCTCGCGGCGAGTGGCACGAACGCGGCTCCAGCCGAACGGTAGTCCGCGACGGCATTTATTAGGTGAGGCCCGGGGACACTGGGCACACCGACACTCCACACAACCTACCCGCGCCCCCGCTTGTTCCCACCTGCCAAGCCGCACCGATCCGGCATGCCCTGGAGCCCGAGCTGCCGCTGGCCGGCACCCCCTTGGTTGGGGGTGCCGGCCAGTGGTGTTGTTCGTGTTCGGTTGTTGCTCTTGTTCGCTGGGGTCAGCTGTTCCAGTGCTGGGCGACGAGGTCGGCGGCCTGCTGCTCCCACTGCGCGTACGCATCCGGGTAGGCCGACACCTGCACGGTCTGGGCGGCGTCGGTCAGCGGCATGTCCTGCCACCCGTCGACCTGCTTGAGGCCCTTGAGGAACGCCTGGGTGGAGTAGATCGGGTCGGTGATCTGCTCCGGGCTACCCCAACCCGAGCTCGGGCGCTGCTGGAACAGGCCCAGCGAGTCATGGTCGTTGCGGTCGCCGAGGTGGCCCAGGTTCTCCAGCTTCGACTCCTGCAGGCTGGTGGCGATCGAGATCACCGCGGCCCGCTCGTCCATACCGGACTTCTTCGTCGCGGCGATGATCGCCTTGACGTTGGCGGTCTGCTCGTCGTTCAGGTCGATGCGCGACTGCGCGCCCTGCACACCGTGCGGGATCAGCTTGCCGGCGTCCACCTTGTCCGACTGCACCGCGGCAACCGGCGACACATCCACCGACTGCGCGTTGTGCGCCGCGATCGGACCACCGATGACACCACCGGCGAAGGCCAGACCAGCAATACCCAGCACGCTCTTCCGCATGATCGTGTTCATGACGAAGCTCCTTCGGGGGTGAGTCACGCCGATGGGGGCCGGCGCGGCACGCGGAACACCAACGGGCGTCCGCACAAAGGGAGGAAAGTCTGTGTCCCGGGGTCACGAACTCGGGGGTGGGTCCGCACCTCGGGGGTCGGCCGGGAGCAGCACGCTCACCGCGACCAGGGGGTCGGCGCTCGGTTCGGCGGGGGTGCCGTACCGCGCCGGGTCCATATCCAACGACCGGCGGCCCGCCATCATTCCGGGGCCGGCCACCGCGCCGGGTCCATGCACAACGACCGGCGGCCCACCATCATTCCGGGGCTCTCACCGATCCGCGCGGCCCGGCCGGATCAACCGGCTGCGGGGCTGGTACCCCGGCCGTCGCCCATGTTCAACGACCCCCGGCCGCCCACCATTCCGGCCCGAGGATGCCCCCGGTCACACCCCAAACCACCCAGACACCCCGGCTCGGCGGAAACCCCAGTCGCACGAACCGGACATCAACCCCAGATCACTCAGCCGCCGACCCCGCCACACCCGGACCGCCCACGTGATCGGCTCGGGTTCCATGACGTCGCGCTGTCACCGCACCCGACACCCCGACATCCCGGAACCCGAGCCGATCAACCGCCTGATCAACACCGGATCGCCCATATGGCGGTGACCGACAGACCAGGTCACCGCCCCATCGGCCCAACGGAGTGGATCACCCGGCACGGCCCGCCCCAGCCGGGAGGACGACCAGGATCGCCTCCCCCGCGGCAAGTCACCCGATCAACACCAGACCGCCCGAATGGCGGCAACCGACAGACCGGTACACCGCCACATCGGCCCAACGGAGCGGATCACCCGGCACCGCCCGCCCCCGCCGGGAGGTCGACCAGGACCGCCTCCCCGCCAGGATGGGCCGTGCTCAGGTACCGAGGTAGCGGAGGATCGCCAGCACCCGCCGGCTGTAGCCGACCGCGTCGGACAGGTCGAGCTTGTCGAAGATGGCGTTGACGTGCTTCTCCACGGCGCTCAGCGACACGTGCAGCCGTTCGGCGATCGCCGCGTTGGTGTGGCCCTGGGCCATGTGGTGCAGGACGTCGCGTTCACGCGGGGTGAGGCGGGTGAGCGGGTCGGCGCGGTCCGAGCCGGCCACCACCTGGCGGACCACCTCGGGGTCGAGGGCGGTCGCGCCGGCGGCGACCCGGTCCAGCGCGTCGAGGAAGTCGTCGACCTGGGCCACGCGGTCCTTGAGCAGGTACCCGACCCCCTCCGGACGGTCGGCGAGCAGCCGGCTGGCGTACCGCTTCTCGACGTACTGGGACAGCACGAGGACCGCGGTGCCGGGCCAGCGACGGCGGATCTCCAGCGCGGCACGCAGGCCGTCGTCGGTGTGGGTGGGCGGCATCCGTACGTCGGTGACGACCACCTCGGGTGGCTCCCGGTCCACGGCCGCGACCAGGTCGTCGGCGGTACCGACCGCCGCGACGACCTGGTGGCCCTCCTCGGCGAGCAGCCGCACCAGTCCCTCGCGCAGCAGCGTGGAGTCCTCGGCGAGCGTTATCCGCACGGCAGCTCCGCCAGGACGGTGGTCGGCCCGCCGGCGGGGCTGTCCACCCGCAGCCGCCCGTCCAGAGCGGCGACCCGGCGGGCCAGGCCGGACAGGCCCCGCCCGGAGGGGTCGGCCCCGCCCGTGCCGTCGTCGCGCACGCGCATCCGGACCTGCCCCTCCCGTACGCCGATCTCGATCGTGACTAGGGTAGCGGCGGCGTGTTTCGCGGCGTTGGTGAGCGCCTCGCAGGCCACGAAGTAGAGCACGGTCTCGATGGACCGGGCGGGGCGTACCGGGAGGTCGCAGCGGATCCGCACCGGCACGGCGGAGCGCTGGGCCACCATGCCGAGCACCTCCCCCAGGTCGCTGTCGTCGAGCGCCGAGGGATAGACCCGCCAGGCGACCTCCCGCAGCTCCTGGACCGCGCGCTGGACGTCCTCGTGCGCCTGCGTGATCAGCGCGTACGTCCGCTCGGTGTCCCGGCTGCGCCGGGCCCGCCCGAGCAGCATGCCGAGCGCGACGAGCCGCTGCTGCAAGCCGTCGTGCAGATCCCGTTCGATCCGCTGGCGCTCGGCGTCCACGGCCGTGATCACACCGGCACGGGTGGCGGCCAACTCGCGGACCCGCTCCTCCAGCGCGGCCCGGGAGCCGGAGTCGAGCAGCCGTCGGGCCAGCCAGACGTCCAGCGCGCCGACGCTCGCGATGGCCTGGAGGTTCACCAGCAGCAGCACCGCGCCGATGACGACCTGCAGCAGGAACCCGGCCACGGTCAGGTCGCCGCGCACCGCGGCGCGCAGCAGGATCCAGGCGAGTACGAGCCCGATCGCGAGCAGCGCGATCGCGAGCGCGCCCAGCACGCCGGGCAGCGACCGGGCCGCGAGGTAGCCGACCTCCCGCCACCCGGCGGTGCGCACGGGCGGCAACGGGTCGGCCGCGCCCAGCAGCGCGGCAAGCCGACGGCGCTCCCACCGCACCAGCGCGGCGAGGTACCGCGTGATCAGCGGGCCGATCCGGCGGCGGGCCGGCGGCGCCAGCGCGGACCCGGCGACGGCGACGGCGGCGACGAGCAGGAGGACCAGTTCGACGGCGGCGGTCAGGACGCCGACCGCGACGCCGACGGTCACCCGCCCGCCCGGCAGGAGGGACATCACGCGTCCGCCGGGCAGCGCGGGGGTGTGCGTCAACGCGCCCCGCCGCGGGGCCGCTCGTCGTCCGTCCACGTGCCGCTGCGGTAGATGGTGCCGCGACCGCTCGGATCGGGAACGCCCTGCGCCGGACTCGTCGCGGCCGACAGGGCCGGTTCCTCCGGGTCCCGGGCGGCACGCCGGGCGCGCCGCACCCGGGAGACCACGAACCAGCCGACGGCCGCGACGCAGGCCACGATGACGACGTTCTGCAGCGCGCCGACGTACCCCTCGACCATGTGCCAGTTGTCGCCCAACAGGTAGCCGGCGAGCACGAAGGTGGTGTTCCAGATCAGGCTGCCCAGCGTCGTGTAGAGCGCGAACGTGGCGATCGGCATCCGTTCGACGCCGGCCGGGATGGAGATGAGGCTCCGGAAGATCGGGATCATCCGCCCGAAGAAGACCGCCTTGACGCCGTGCTTCAGGAACCACGCCTCGGTCCGGTCCACGTCGCTGAGCTTCACCAGCGGCAGCCGCGCCGCGACCGCCCGGATCCGGTCCCGGCCGAGCGCGGCGCCGATCCAGTAGAGGGCGAGGGCGCCGAGCAGCGAACCGAGGGTGGTCCAGAAGATCGCCCCGACCACGCTCATCCGGCCCTGCCCGGCCACGAAGCCGGCGAGCGGCAGGATCACCTCGCTCGGGATCGGCGGGAAGAGATTCTCCAGCGCCACCGCCAGGCCCGCGCCCGGCCCACCCAGCCGCTCGACCAGGCCGGTCACGTAGCCGACGATCCCGTCCTGGGGTGGTTCAGCGTCCGCTGCGAGGTTTCCGGTGGCGAGCAGGACGAGCGAGGTTCCCATCATGCCCCCCACGCTACGAACCGATCCTGGGAGCCGGCCATGAGGTACACCCTCCGGCCGGACCGCGGGACCGCACCCGGACAGGTGCGGAAAACCGCACCCCGTTGACGCCACGCGGCGATCCACCGCTCAGGCGGCCGCGCGGATCCGGACGAAAGAACGCCCGCGGCATCCGGGGGGATTGGTGCCGCGGGCGTCGACCATGTCCAACGACGCCGACCCGCCCGCCATTCCACCGGCCCGCGCCGCGCCTCACCCGTCGATCATGCAGGTGTGGTGCCGGTTCCCGCGCGTTTCACGCCCTTTGCGCGGCGCCACAACTGCATGATCGGCCCGGGGATGTGTGCGGGGCGCGGCTCAGTCGTCGTCGCTGTTGTCGGTGGGTATGTCGTAGTGGTCGAGCAGGGTGGTGAGCTGGTCTGCCGTGCGGGACGAGAGGCGTTGCCGCTCGACCGACTCGGCGATCCGGTCGCGCAGGTCCTCGATGCGTCGGGCCCGGTCCCTCGGCTTGTCCCGGGCGAGGTCGGCGAGGTCGTCGCGCAGCTCCTCGGCGGTCCTGCGGTCGATCTCATCCCGCAGCTGCGCCTGGGTGAGGATCGCCGCGAACTCGACGGCCAGCTGGCGGAGGCTGACCGGCGCCGGTGGGAAGGTGCTCGGCGTGGGCGCCGTGCTCGTGGGCGGCGCGGGTTCCGGGGCGTCGGAGGTCGTCGGCGCCTCCGTCGTCTGGCTCGGGCCGGCCACCGGCGCCCGGCCCGGGTTCTCGCCGTCGCCGATCAGGAGCACCGCCCCCAGGGCGACCAGGAGCGCGAGCCCGGCCGCGACGAGCACGGCGATCGGGCCGCGGGACCGGCCCGGCTGCCGGGACGGTCGCTCCGGCGTGACACCGGCCGGGCGTGGCAGGGCCGCGGCGCGGTCGATGAGGGTGGGCGGATGGGCGGGGGCGACGGCGGCGCGTCCGGACGGCAGGGTGGGCAGGATCGCGGTGGGCGGGTCGGCCGGCTGGCCGGCCCCGAACCGGGTGGCGAGCTGGGCGGCGGTGGGTCGGCGGGCTGGATCGCCGGCGAGGCTGGCGAGGGTCAGCTCGGCGAGGTGGGCGGGCAGGCCGGGGATCCGCAACGGCGGCACCGCGGTGTGCCGCTCGTGCACCTCGAGCGCGTCCTCCCAGGTCTGGACGGGCAGCGGCGCCCGCCCGGTGAGCGTGCGGTAGAGCAGCGCACCGAGGGCGTAGACGTCGCTGGCCGGGTTGGGCGGGCCGGCGGTGAGCCGTTCCGGGGCGAAGTAGGCCGGGGTGCCCATCAGTAGTTCGCTGGTCTGCCCGGTGAGCTGGTGGTGCGGGCCGGCGAGCGCGGCGATGCCGAAGTCGAGGACCTTCGCGCCGGTCTCGGTGAGCATGACGTTGCCCGGCTTGATGTCCCGGTGCACCACGCCGATCCGGTGGGCGGCGGCGAGCGCCGCGGCGACCTGACCGGCCATCCGCATGGCCTCGGGCCAGGCGAGCGGCCCGCCGGTGAGCCGGTCGGCGAGGGTGTGCCCGTCGACGAGTTCCATCACCAGGTAGGGCACGACGTCACCGCCGGGCAGGGTCGCCTCGCCGTAGTCGTACACCTGGGTGACGTGCGGGTGGGTGAGCCGGGCGGCGGCGCGGGCCTCGCGCTGGATGGTGGCTCGCAGCTGCGGGTCGAGGGCGAACTCCCCCGCCAGGGCCTTCACGGCGACGGGTCGGCCGAGCACCTCGTCGTCGGCACGCCACACCTCGGACATCCCGCCGCGGCCGATGCGCTCGCGCAGGACGTACCGGTCGTGCAGGCGGAGGGTGGGTGTGAACGGCGACATGGGCGTCCAGTGTGCCTGGCCGGCGGCGTGGGCCACCACCCGGCGTGCCGGATTGCCCACCGCCTGGTGCGCTCTGGGGCTGGATGGTCGGTTTCGGACGTGGGTCGGGCCACCGGGGCGACCGGCCGGGCGGCCGCCCGGTGCGCGCGCCGCGCACCGGGTGGCGCGGTCAGGAGCAGCGGGTCGTGGCGGGCAGCGGCCGGGGCTGGATCCGGTCGGCGAGGCGGCGCAGGGCGCCGGCGGTAGCCAGCCGGGTGGGCGCGAGCCGGGCCGGACGGGGACGGTCGACCCGGACCGGCGCGTCCGGCCGGGCCGAGTTGACGTGTCGGTTCACCGCGTCGATGGCGGAGACGAAGCCTGTGGAGTGTTCCATGGTCAACTCCTCGGTGCGGGTCCGGTGGAGGTCCGGACGACGAGTTCGGTGGGCAGGAGCACGTGACCGGCCGCGGGGTCCGCGGGCGGGTCGAGCAGCAGTTCGGCGGCGAGCCGGCCCTTCTCCTCGGCCGGCTGGCGCACGGTCGTGAGTCCGACGGCGGCGGCCTCGGCGATGTCGTCGAAACCGGTCACCGAGACCGGCGGCCCGGCGCCGGGGCCCCGCGCGGCGAGGGTGTCGAGGACGCCGAGTGCGAGGACGTCGGAGCACGCCAGCACGGCGGTCGGCGGGTCGGGCCGGTCGAGCAGGCCGGCGACCGCCGCGGCGGCCGCCCCCCGGTCGTTGCCGGCGGCGGTGAGGACGGTGAGGTCGGACCAGGACACGCCCACCTCGGCGAACGCGTCGGCGAACCCGGCGAGCCGGCCGTGGGTGGTGGGGTGGGGCACGTCGCCCACCTTGGACAGGCGCAGCGGGCCGGAGGGCACGTCGGGCAGCACGGTGTCGCCGAGCAGGGCGACCCGCCGGTGACCGAGGCTCGCCACGTGCGCGGCGATGCCCCGGGCGGCGTCCCGCTCGTCGATGCCGACGTAGCGGTGGGTGGGTTCGGCGTCGGGCCGGTGCGCGGTGGTGACGTAAGGCAGCCCTCGGTCGCGGATGGCGTCCAGGGCCCAGGTCTCGTCGCCGACGCAGTAGACGCAGAAGCCGTCCACGGCGGCGTTCTCGACCGCGCGCCGGGCGTCCCCGGGAGCCTGCGGCAGCGGTACGAGCAGCAGGCTCGTGCCGTGCCGCTCGGCCGCCGCGCTGACACCGGCGAGGAAGCGGACCGCGAAGGGGTCGGTGAAGGCGTACGACAGCTGCGAGGTGAACAGCACCCCGATCGAGCCGACGAAGCCGCGGCGCAGAGACCGGGCGGTCGGGTTGGGACCGGGGTAGCCGATCGCCTTCGCGGTGTCCAGGATCCGCTGCCGCAGCGCCGCCGAGAGCTGGTCGGGGCGGGCGTAGGCGTTCGACACCGTGCTGCGGGACACGCCGACCGCGTCGGCCACGGCCTGGAGGGTTGGCTTCACCCGTTCCCCCTCTGGATCGATTCAGAATCTGTATCGATCCAGAGGTTAGCCGAACATGTCGATGTCGGTCAACACCGAAGGCGGCGAGCCGCCCGAACGACGTCTCGCCCGGGACGCGTCAGGCGGGCTTGAGCTCGTCCCGCAGGCGCTCGAGAAGCTCCCGGGTTCGCTCCGGCGGCTCGGCCTCGACGCAGAGCCGCTCCATGGCCAGCGCGTAGAAGTCCAGGTCGTCCCGCTTGTCGAGGTAGAGCGCGCTGGTCAACTGTTCGATGTAGACGATGTCGGGCAGGTCCTGGTCACCGAAGCGGAGGATGGTGAAGGCGCCGCCGGCGGCGGCGTGCCCGCCGGCCGCGAACGGGATGATCTGGAGCCGGATGTTCGGCGACCGGGTCGCGTCGATCAGGGCGGTGAGCTGCCCCCGCATCACCTCCACACCGCCGATCGGACGGCGCAGCGCCGCCTCGTCCACCACGGCCCACAGCTGCGGTGGATCCGCCCGCCGCAGCAGTTCCTGGCGGCGCATCCGCAGGTCGACGCGCCGGGAGATCTCGGCGGGACTGGCGTGGCCGTGGCCGAGCAGGACCACCGCCCGGGCGTACTCGGGGGTCTGCAGCAGCCCGGGAACGAACTGCACCTCGTAGGTGCGGATCAGCGCGGCCGCGGCCTCCAGCCCCAGGTAGGACTGGAACCAGCTGGGCAGCACGTCGCCGTACCGGTGCCACCAGCCGGGGCTGTTCGCGTCCCGGGCGAGCTTGAGCAGCACCTCCCGCTCGTCGGCGTCGGCCACACCGTAGAGGGTGAGCAGGTCGGCGACGTCGCGTTCCTTGAACCCGACCCGGCCCAGCTCCATCCGACTGATCTTCGACTCGGAGGACCGGATCTCCCAGCCGGCGCCCTCCCGGGTCACCCCGCTGGACTCGCGCAGCCGGCGGAGCTGGGCACCGAGCAGCATGCGCAGCACGGTCGGCCCGGTCGCCGGGCCGCCCTCGGCGGGAACCATCGTCACGTGCCGACCTCCGCGTACCGCGTGCGGTCGGGCGCCCCGGCCCGGCCGACGTGTAAGCATGCCATGGACCGACAGTGAGGCGAACTCCTCCGGACCGGCGGTTCGCCGCCGGGCCGCGCGGTGACCACTCAGGCGATCAGATGGTCGAAGTCGCCGTCCCGGGCGCCGAGCACGAAGGCGGCGATCTCGTCGACCGTGTAGATCAGCGCCGGCCCGTCGGGGTGCCGGGAGTTACGCAGCGCGATGCCGGCCCCGCCGGGCAGCTCGGCCAGTTCGACACAGTTGCCACTCGGGTTGCTCCGATGGCTCTTCTGCCAGTTCAGCGGGGGTAACTGGGCGGCGGGAACACCGTTCGACGGCTGCTGCATGCGGAGCGTCCTTCTGTTCAGGAGCCGGCCGATGCCGTGGGAGGAGCGGTGGCGGCGCGGAGGGAGTGTCGACATCGGACGGTAGTGCACGTGCATCTGCTATTGCATATGCATCGGACGGCGAGCATGATAACGCACGTGTACGGTGCCGAACCGTTCACGGAGAGTTACCTGACCTGGGCCTTCACCAGGGAGAACGAGGGCCCGCCCGGCACGCCGGCAGCGGCGGGCCGCGGGCGGGACGCGCGATGGGAGGGCTCGTGCCGGATCCGGTGAGTATCGCGTCCGGCATCTGCGCCGCCGGAGCCCTGCTCTCCACCTGGCACCTGCGCCGACGCGCGCTGCGGGCCGAGGCGGAGATCGACCACCTGCAGGCCGAGCTCACCGCCGAACGGCACGCCGCCAGCCACGATCCGCTGACCGGGCTGCCCAACCGACGCGCCTTCTACCGGCTCGCGGCGACACTGCTCACCGACGCGGCCGGGCGACCACTGATCGCCGTGGTGCTCGACCTGGACGACTTCAAGCAGGTCAACGACAGGTACGGGCACGCCGCGGGCGACCAGGTGCTGATCAGCGTGGCCGAGCGCCTCGCCGCCTTCGCCGGCGACAACCTGGTAGCCCGGCTAGGCGGCGACGAGTTCGCCGGCCTGCTCACCACCCCGACCGTCGACCGCCGGTGGATCGAGCACGCGAGCGGGCGACTCTGCGAGATGCTCGCCGCGCCGATCCCGCTGGGCGGGCTCAGCGTACGGGTGACGGCCTCGGTCGGGCTCGCGCCGGTCACCGGCCCGACCCAGCTCACCGAGGCGCTGCGCCACGCGGACGCCGCCATGTACCGGGCGAAGAGTCTGAGCGCCAGCCGGCCCGCCCGCCAACTCGTCGACACCGCCCACCCGGCCGAATGACTCATCGCCACCGACGACCGCCAGCCCAGAACACGAATCTTCTCCGTCGCCCGACGCCCGGGCGCGCGGCGAAGAGGACGAGGTCGAGGAGGACCGTGCCGGCTACGGCCTGACTCGACCCCAACGCGTCGTCCGTCCCTGTTCCGGCTCGGATCCGTCGTTCATCCGGTTGTACGGATGACGAAATCCTGGCTCATCCGGCGTGGAGGAAGTGGACATAAGGGTCTCATGACCCTCCTAGCGTCGTCCGGGTGGTCGCTCGCATTCATGGTCGCGGTTCGCCCGCCGCTCCTCACGAGTCCCCTACCACCGCCTCCGCCGTGCCCGCCCCCGCCTTCGTCGACGCGTACCGGGCGACGTCATCGCCCGGTACGCCGGTGCGGCGTACTCGCGACGACCGGCGCCCTCGCGCACGTCCCGCTCGCCGCGGTCACCCTCCTGGTCGGACCGACGGCGCCGGCCGTCGGTTGGGTGGAGGACGTCAGCGCACGGCGAAAGCCTCGACCGGTGCCGTCGCCGGCCCGAACCCGCGCGACGGCGAGCCGCACCGGGCGGCCGCCCGCCTCCCCGGCCACCGCCCGGGGTCCGGGTGAGAGCCCGGACCTGACCAGACAGCCTGTGAGAAAGGAGGGTGCCGTAGGTGGGACGGGCTTCGTTCGGTCGGTGCAGCCCGTCCCACCGTCAGAATCGTCGCGGCTGCCGGGGCAACCACCCCGTGAACCGGTGCTGCAGCGTCCGCACCGGCGTGCCCCGCAACTCCTGAGACGCGGCGGCGAGGCAGGAAGCCAGGTAGACACAGAGGGAGGCCGGCTTGCCGCGGTACTCCTCGAGCAGCCGGCCGCGCTTGGTAGGGCAGGGCCACTCCACACCACAGGTGGCACAGTCCCAGCCCGGGGTCGACGGGAGATGGTCATCGGGCCCGTTCGGGTCCCGTGGCACGCCACCGAGCATCGCGCATTCCTTCCCGGTTCCAGGGCGACGACGTCGACGCCGCCGCCCGTCTGCGGACGGAAACCGGTGCTACTCCCCAGTGGCATTGCCTGAAGCGCCCGTGACGTCCCAGGTGTTACATCACCCGCCGAAGACAACGATCGGCGAGGCGTACGGCAGCGGTGCGTCGCCGTGCCGCACGCCCCGCCGGGCGCTCAGACCAGCGTCGCGAGGTGTCGTTGGAGAGCGTCGTACGACTCGGCGGCGCCCTGGGTCATGCCAGAGTCGAGCATGCCGTCGCGCTCCTGTCGGGTGTCGAAGCGGGTGGTGCCGGAGACCGTGGTCCGGCCGTCCTCCTCGGTGAAGACCAGCGTCTCCACCGCCACGTGGCCGGGCATGCCCTCGAACTCGAAGGTCTGCACGATGCGCTCCGGCACCACGACCTCCCGAAACTCGCCGCGGAAGGCGTAGGCCTCGCCGTCCTGGGCATGCTCCACGAACCGGTAGTGGCCGCCCTCCCGGAAGTCGATCTCGACGTCGAGCGGGTTGCCCCGCCCCCACCACCGCTTGAGGTGCTCGGCCTGCGTGTGCGCGGCGAAGACCAGGTCGCGCGGGGCGTCGAAGGTGCGGGTGAGGGTGATCTCGTGGTCGGACGGCAGGTCCACCACCATGTCACCGATCTGACTCATCGCTGTCTCCTCTCAGGTCGCGCAGATAGTCGTCCAACGTGTCGTAACGGTCGTCCCAGAGCCGGCGGTACTGGTCGACCCACTCGGCGAGGCCGCGCAGCGGGGCCGGCTCCAGCCGGCACCGCCGCCACTGCGCCTCCCGGGTGCGCACGATCAGCCCCGCCCGCTCCAGCACGTTGAGGTGCTTGGAGATGGCCTGGACGCTCACCGGGAACGGCGCCGCCAACTCGTTGACCGTCGCCTCGCCGGCGGCCAGCCGGGCCAGGATCGCCCGGCGGGTCGGATCCGCGAGGGCGGCGAACACGGCGCTGACCGGATCTGCTGTCATCACTCGCTCTCAACCATCTGGTTTATAAACCGATAAGTTGAATCTACCCGTCACAGGCGTCCTGTCAACCGGTTCGGCGATGTTCGTGAGGTGTCTCCCGCTGCGGGGTGGGGTAACAGCACGGGTAACCGCGCCGGCAGGGTGCGGGCCGAGCCCGCAGGGCACCACCACCGGCCGAGAGGAATCGAACGTGGCGAGCATCCGGGCGTTGATCCTGAACTGCACCCTCAAGCGCTCACCGGCGCCGTCCAGTTCCGAGGTGCTCGGCGGCGAGGTGCGCGACGCCCTGGCCGAGCAGGGGGTCGACGCCGAGCTGATCCGGATCGTCGACCACGACGTGCGGTTCGGCGTCTCCACCGACGAGGGCGACGGCGACGGGTGGCCGGCGATCCGGGCCAAGCTGCTGGCCGCGCAGATCCTCATCATCGCCACACCGATCTGGCTCGGCCAGCCGTCGGCGGTCTGCAAGATGGTGCTGGAGCGCCTCGACGCTGAACTCTCCGAGACCGACGCCGAGGGGCGCCTGCTCACCTACGGGAAGGTGGCCGGGGTCGCGGTGGTCGGCAACGAGGACGGCGCCCACCACACCATCGGGCAGGTCCAGCAGGCGCTCAACGAGGTCGGCTTCACCTGCGCCGCCGCCGGGGCCACGTACTGGGTCGGCGAGGCGCTGCACACGGTCGACTACATCGACGTGCGGCCGAAGCCCGACACCACCGGGCGGACCACCAAGGCGCTGGCGCTCAACTCGGCGCACCTGGCCCGGCTGCTGGCCGAGCAGCCGTACCCGCCGCCGGACGCGCGGTCGGCCGCGGTCGGGCCCAGCCGGGAATCGGCATGACCGGCCGTCAGCGCCAGCCGTAGCCGGCGCGCAGCGCCCGACCGATCCGATCGAAGCGGGCGCGGTCCAGCACCGCACCCTCGCGGCGGATGCTGTCCTCGCGCATCGTGAGCACTCGGTCCAGCCGGATCCAGCTAGGCCGGTTGTCCCGGTCCCAGGCGCCCGGCCCGAGCGCCAGCCAGTGCCGCTGGCCGTCCCGCTCGCTCTGGCTGGAGAGCATCAGACCGAACAGGGTGCGGCTGTGCCGGCCGACCACCAGCACCGGGCGGTCCTTGCCCTGCCGGGGATCGTCCTCGTACGGGACCCAGGTCCACACGACCTCGCCCGGATCGGCCTGCCCGTCCAGCTCCGGGGCGTACGTCAACTCCCGGCGCTGCAGCGCGCTGACCTGGCGCCGACGGGCGACCTGGGCCGGGGCGGGCCCGGACCGGCGGGGAGACGGGACGATGGCGCCGACCCGGCCGATGCGCGCCGCGACGTTCCTCAGCAGACCTGCCACGGCGGGCAGCCTATCCGTCCCCGCCGGAGTGCGCCGCGCGGCCCGGGGTGTCGACCAACGGTGACTCCGGAACCCGCCCGGGCGTGCTTGACTGGACGCCGTCGGCGCCGGCACCACCGGAAGGTGATCACGGATGACCATCGAGGTACGCACCCGGAGCCTGCCCGGGCAGCCCGCGGCGATCGGTTCGGCCGGACCGTACACGCTCGTGGTCGACCGTCCGGCGGACGCCGGCGGCGACGGGCTCGGCTTCAACGGCGGCCAGCTGCTCTACCTGGCGGTCGCCGGCTGCGTCTCCAACGACCTGTTCCGGGAGGCCGCCGCGCTCGGCATCGACCTGCAACGCGTCGAGGTGACCGTGCGCGGCGACTTCACCGGCGATCCGGCGGTGTCCACAGAGGTCACCTACGACGTGCGCGTCGAGGGCGACGCGCCGACGGACGAGCTGCGCGAACTGGTCGACCGGGTCGACGCCATCGCCGAGATCCCCAACTCGCTGCGCGGCGGCACGGCGGTCCGGCTGCGGCGGGCCGAGGTGTCCGGCATCGACCGGGCGGGTCCCGGCCTCTGAGACGCCGCACGACGGCGCGGACCCGTGGACCGGCGGATGCGGCCGACACCCCGGTGACGGCCTTCTGGAGGTGGACGAATGGTGATCCCGCCCGACCTGCCGGGAGATCTGCCGGTCATCGAGCGCAGCGCGGTGCGGCTGGTGGTGCTCGACGCCGACGAGCGGGTGCTGCTGTTCCACACCCGCGACCCGGACCACCCGCGCCTCGGTGTCTGGTGGGAGCTGCCCGGCGGCGGGATCGACCCGGGCGAGACGTACCTCGACGCGGCGGTGCGGGAGCTGCGCGAGGAGACCGGCATCGTGGCCGCACCGGCCGAGGTCGGCCCGCCCTCCTGGCGGCGCCGGGCCAGCTTCATCCACCGGCAGTTGCGGCACGTCCAGGAGGAGGTGATCGTGCCGCTGCGGCTGCCCGGGTCCGGGCCGGCAGTGGACGAGGCGCACCGGCTCGACTACGAGCGCGAGGACTACTTCGGCTTCCGGTGGTGGCCGGTGGCCGAGGTGGTGGCCAGCACGGCCCGGTTCTACCCGGGACGGCTGCCAACGCTGCTGACCGGTTTCCTCGCCGGCGAGCCGATCGACGAACCGTTCGAACTCTGGTCGTAACCCCGATCCGTCGATCATGCACTTGTCGTGGTGAACGAAAGGTGCACACCGTCAGGCACCGGGCACCACAACTGCATGATCGGCCGGAACCTGGGCCGGGACCGCGGGCGGGGCGGGGCTGACGGGGGCCGAGGGAGCGGGCACAGTGGAGCGGTGATGGATCTCACCGGGCCGGTGGCCCGATACGCGGAACGGATGCACGGCTTCGTCGGCGACGGGCACCACATCGCTTCCCCACTCGGCGCCTGGCTGCTCCTCGCCCTCGTGGCGCCCGCCGCCACCGGCGCCGCCCGCGCGGACCTGGAGGAGGCGCTCGGGACCGACGTCCGCACCGCCGCGGCGACCGCCGAGGCGCTGCTCACGGCGCCGCATCCCCTCGTGGCCTCGGCCAGTGCCCTGTGGGAGCGGGCGGCCACCGCCGACCTCGCCGGATGGCGGGCCACGCTGCCGCGGAACACCGAGACCGGGCCGCTGCCCGACCAGGCGACCCTGGACGCGTGGGCGCGGGAGCGCACCTTCGGCCTGGTCGACCGGTTCCCGCTCACCGTCGCGCCGGACACGATCCTGATCCTGGCCACCGCGCTGGCCACCCGCGTCTCGTGGGAGACACCGTTCGAGGTCGAGAGCGGTGACGCGCTCGGCCCGGACAGCGCCTGGGCGAGCCGGCTGCGCCGGGTGCTGCGTACCCCGTGGCACGGGCACGACTGCTGGATCGCCGGCACCGCGCGGGCCGGCGACGTGGCTGTGCACGCGGCCGCCGCCCGGCCCGAAGCCACCGGTGGTCGGGAGGCCGGCCTGCTGGTCGTCTCCGTCGCCGCCGCGCCGGACGTGCCCGCGGCGGACGTGCTCGCCGCCGCGCACGAGGTGGCGGTCGACGCGGCCACCGTCCCTCGCGGTGAGGGCGTCGCGCGACGCTCCCTCTACGACCTGCCGCTCGGTGAAACCCCACTGTGGAGCCTGCGGGAGGAGACGACCCGGGGGTACGGCGCCCGGGAGGAACGGCTCACCGCCGTGCTGCCCTGCTGGTCGGCGGAGAGCCAGCACGACCTGACGGCCGCCGGGTTCGGCTTCGGCGCCGCCGCACGAGCGCTCGGCGAGCTGGTGGGCGTCCCGCGGCTGCCGTACGAGGCGGCGCAGGCCGCCACGGCCCGCTACGGCCGGTACGGCTTCGAGGCCGCCGCGGTGAGCGCGTTCGGCATGGTCACCGGGCTGCCGCCGGAGAACGTGGCCCGCGTCGCCGAGCTGCGCTACGGGCACCCGTACGCGGTCGTCGCGGTGGCCACCGACACCCGCGACGGGTTGCCGGACGGGCCGTGGCACGGCCTGCCGGTCTACTCGGCGTGGGTGGCGGACCCGGCGGAGTTGCCGGAGGCGGACCTCGCCGATCCGCCGCGCACGTTCTGACGGTTGGGGGCCCCCGGCGTTACCGGAGGCCCCCCGTTGTCACGCGGCGACGGGGACCTTCTCCGCCTCCCGCTCGGCGGCGCGGGCGGCGAGCCGCCGTTCCCGCTCCTGCGCGCCGATCAGGTCGTCCGGCAGCGAGTCCTCGACCTCGATGTCGAAGCGGCGCAGCAGCCGGATCGCGAAGCCGCCGAGGGTGATCAGCACCAGCGCCGCGCCGAAGCAGACGTACGCGAACCCGATGCCACGGCCCGGTCCGGTGCCGATCACCGCCCCCACCGACCCGGCCAGCGCGCCGCCCGGGGCGAGCATCGGCTCGAAGAGGCTGGTCGCCGCCGGCGCCAGCAGCGCGAACCCGATCGGCAGGGTCGACCAGGAGATGGTCTGGTTGAGGCTGAACACCCGGCCGTGGAACCGCTGCGGCACCTTGACCTGGACGATGGTGGCGTAGATGGACTGCGCCGTGGTCATCGCCATGGCCAGCCAGAACGCCCCGACGCAGATCATCGCGACCGAGGCGTCCAGGCCGATGAGGACGCAGCCGACCGCGGTGCCGAGGTTGCCGACCAGCACCCCGATCATCCGGCGGTGCCGGGGACCGCCCCAGAGCGACATCAGCACACCGCCGGCCACCGCCCCGAGCGCCTCGGCGAGGGCCACCTGGGCCACCTGGGTCGCGGTGCCGAACGAGAGCACCAGCGGGGTGACGAGCACCAGGGCGGGGGCCAAGAAGATGTTGCCCAGCGCGAAGTAGCCGAGCATCAACCGGAACCCCCGGTGCTGCCAGGAGTAGCGCAACCCGTTGGCGATCGCCACCAACAGCCGCTCCCGCGGCCGCCAGCCGAGCGTGTCCGGGAAGCGGACCACGGCCAGCGTGAGCACCGCCACCAGGTAGCTCGCCACGTCGAGCAGCAGGATGCCCTTCAGCTCGATCGCGGCGAGCAGACCGGCCGCGAAGACCGGCATGAGCAGCATCGCGAAGCCGTTGGACAGCTGGGTGATGCCCATCGCGTGCCCGAGGTAGCGCTTGGGCACCAGCTGCGGCACGGCCGACTGGAACGCGATCCGCTGGAACGACCCGGCCACCTGGCTCAGCGCCACGAGACCGTAGATGTGCCAGAGCGCCAGGTTGTCCGTCCAGAGCAGCGCGGCGAGCACCACCTGGATGGACCCGGCGCTGCTGCTGGCGATCATCATGATCTTGCGGCGGCTGACCCGGTCGGTGATCGCCCCGGCGACCGGCAGCATGAGTACGCCGCAGATCAGCGCGAGCGCCCAGAGCAGACCCAGGTCGGCCACCGAGCCGGTCTGGGTGAACAGCCAGATCGGCAGCGCGAACGCGGTCAGCGCCGAACCGGTGGTGGAGACGAGCTGTCCGACGGTGACCGCCACGAACCGGGCCATGCTGGGCCGGACCACGTCCCGCCTCGGCACGTCGCCGTCGTCGCCGACCCGCAGGGTGTCGTACACCGCCCAGCCGGCGTCCTCACCGCGCGCCTGCCGGGTCAGGTCGGCGACGTCGCCGGCGGCCACCGCCCGGTGCGTCCGGGTGACGATCTCGGCCAGCTCGTCGGCGCGGTACTTGAGGAAGAAGTGCCCGGCCTGGTCGAGCACCACGAGCGCCAGGCTGTCGCTGAGGAACTGCCACTCGGTGTACCGCTCGGTGTGGTAGTCGGTGACCGGGTCCTCCGAGCCGACCACCGAGATGATCGGCGCGCGCAGCTTGGTGGCCCGCCGGTCGAGCAGGCCGGTGAAGTACTCCTCGGAGGCGCGGGAGTCGGCGCGCATGTTGCTGATGATCCGGTCCGCCTGCTCCGGGTCCAGCTCGTCGGTGTCCACGCCCATCGACTTGAGCCAGCTGGCGTAGTGCTTGTTGCTGCGCAGCTTCTCCAGCCGGGCGCGTACCGCGGCGAACAGCCCCTTGGGACGGGCGAACGGGAACATCGCTCCGATGTAGAGCGCCTCCAGCTCACGCCCGGCGGCCTCGACCTTGCGGGCCACCTCGGTCACGATCGCGCTGCCCACCCCGCAGTGTCCGTAGAGCACGAGTGGACCCTCGACACGCTCCAGGATCTCCTCGGCCACCCGGCTGGTCAGCTCGTCGAAGGGCAGGCCGTCCTCGTTGAGCCCGACGTCGTGGCCGGGAATGGCCAGCGACCAGAGCGCGTGCCCGGCCGGCAGCGCGTCGGCGAGCGGTTGGTAGACGATCGCGCTGCCACCGCCGTACGGCACGCAGACGTACGTCAGCACCCGCTGCGCCGCCGGGATCGGCTTGGTCAGCTCGTAGAGCAGCCGACGTGGCCCCTCCTCGCCGGCGGTTCCGGACATGAAGGCGGCCAGGTCGCGCATGGTCCGTTGCTGGAACAGGTCCATCACGCCCACCGCGCGCCCGCCGTGCTCCGCCTTGCGGATCTTCGCCACCACCTGGGTGGCGAGCATGGAGTGCCCGCCGAGGTCGAAGAAGTCGTCGTCGATGCCGAGCGTCGGCACGCCGAGCACCTCCGACCAGATCCCGGCGAGCAGCCGCTCGGTGTCGTCGCGCGGCTCGACCAGCGCCACCGACGCCTCGCGGGTGACCACCGGCGCGGGCAGGGCCTTACGGTCCAGCTTGCCGTTCGGGCTCAGCGGCAGCGCGTCGAGCGTGACGAACGCGGCGGGCACCATGTACTCGGGCAGCGTCTCCTTCAGCGCCGCCTTCAGCTCGGCGTGCTCGGCCTCCCCCACCACGTACGCGGTCAGCCGCTTGTCACCGGGGGTGTCCTCGCGGACGATCACCGCGGCCTCGGTCACCCCGGGCCGCTCGCGCAGCGCGCTCTCGATCTCGCCCAGCTCGATCCGCAGCCCCCGCAGCTTGACCTGGTGGTCGATCCGGCCGAGGAACTCGATGACGCCGGCCGGCCGGTCGACGGCGGAGCCGTCGAGGCCGCCCGGGCGGCCGGCGCGGGGCGGCGCGTCGGCCGCGGCCTGGTCGGCGGCGGCAACGGTCGCCGCCCCGGGCGCGGTCCGCCAGCGGGCCAGGTCGCCGGTGCGGTACAGCCGGGCGCCCGGCTCGCCGGAGAACGGGTCCGGCACGAACCGCTCCGCGGTGAGCGCCGGGCGGCGGTGGTAGCCGCGGGCCAACCCGACCCCGCCGATGTGCAGCTCACCGGCCACACCGACCGGGCACTCGTTGCCGGCGGCGTCGAGCACGTGCAGCCGCAGGTTGGCGATCGGCGCGCCGATCGGCACGCTGGTCAGCCCGGCCAGCAGCGCCGGGTCGCAGCGCCAGGAGCTGACGTCGATGGCGGCCTCGGTCGGGCCGTAGAGGTTGTGCAGCCCGCACCAGGGCAGCCGGGCGGTGAAGTCGGCCGCGGTGGCCAAGGGCAGCTCCTCGCCGGAGCAGATCACCCGGCGCAGCGCGGTCGCCGCCTCCACGCCGTCCTCGGCGAGGAAGACGGTCAGCATCGACGGGACGAAGTGGGTCGTGGTGACCCCCTCGCCGACCAGCAGGTCGCGCAGGTAGCCGGCGTCCTTGTGCCCGCCGGGCTTCGCGAGAACCAGCCGGGCGCCCTCGCGCAGCGGCCAGAAGAACTCCCACACCGACACGTCGAAGCTGGCCGGGGTCTTCTGCAGCACCGCGTCGTCCGGGCCGAGCCGGTAGGCCTTCTGCATCCAGTCGAGCCGGTTCACGATGCCCCGGTGGGTGTTCGGGACGCCCTTGGGCCGACCGGTCGAACCGGAGGTGTAGATGACGTACGCCAGGTGCTCGGGGCCGGCCGTCGCCGGGGGGTCGGCGGTCGGCTGGTCGGCCCAGACCCGCTCGTCGTCCAGGGCCAGCACGGTGGCGCCGGTCTCCGGCAGCACGTCGCGCAGGTGCTCCTGCACCAGCACCACCGGCGCGGCCGCGTCGGTGACCATGAACGCCAGCCGGTCCGCCGGGTACTCCGGGTCCAGCGGCAGGTAGGCGCCGCCGGCCTTCACCACGCCGAGCAGGCCGGCGACCAGCTCGACCGACCGCTCCGCACAGACCCCCACCAGGGTCTCCGGGCCCACTCCGGCGGCGCGCAGCCGGTGCGCGATCCGGTTCGCGGCGGTGATCAGCTCCGCGTACGTGACCGAGCGGCCGTCGAAGCGCAGCGCCACCGCGTCGGGGGTGCGCGCCGCCCGCTCCTCGATCGGCCCGTGCAGCGTCTGCGTACGCGGGAAGTCCGCCGCGGTGTCGTTCCAGGCCGCCAGCAGCTCCCGCTCGCCGGGGGCGAGCAGGTCGAGGGCGGAGACCGGGGTGTCCGGCGCGGCCACCACGGCGCGCAGCAGCGTGGTGAGCCGGCCGGCCATCCGCTCGACCGTCTCGCGGGTGAACAGGTCGGTGTTGAAGACCAGCTTCCCCCAGAGCCCGTCGACGGTCTCGACCGCGTGCAGCTCGAAGTCGAACCGGGTGGCCCGCAGCTCCATCGGCGTCCAGTCGAACGTCACGTCGCTGGCGTCGGGAACGTCGGCGTACCGGCCCATCTCGTAGTTCTGCAGCACGAACATGGCCTGGAACACCGGCGAGCGGCTGACGTCCCGGGGCAGACCCAGCTCGTGCACCACCCGGGCGAACGGCACCTCCCCGTGCTCCAGCCCGTCCAGCACGCCGCGCCGGGTGCGCTCCAGCAACTCGACGAAGGTCGGGTCGCCGGCCAGTTCGGCGCGCAGCGGCAGCATGTTGATGAACATGCCGACCACGTTCTCCAGCTCGGGCGCGGAGCGGCCGGCGACCGACGCGCCGACCGCGAAGTCGTCCTGGCCGGCGTGCCGGGCGAGGAACACCTGGTACGCCGCGAGCAGCGTCATGAACAGCGTGCCGCCGTAGGCGCGGGTGAGCGCGTTCAGACCCTCGGTGGTCGCCTTGTCGAGGGTGAACTCGACGAAGTCGCCCCGGTAGGTCTGGGTGGCCGGGCGGGGCAGGTCCAGCGGCAGCTCCAGCGGGGTGATCCCGGCCAGCCGCTGCTTCCACCACTCCACGTGCCCCTGCGCGACCGGGCCGGCCAGCTCCTGCGCCTCCCAGACGGCGAAGTCGCCGTACTGGACCGGCAGGGCGGGTGGCTCGCCGCCCCGGTAGAGGGTGATCAGGTCGCGCAGCAGCACGTCGACCGACCAGCCGTCGCCGACGATGTGGTGCTTGCCCAGGAACAGCACGTGTTCCTCGGGCCCCAGACGGACCAGCAGGGCGCGCAGCAGCGGGCCGTGCGCCAGGTCGAACGGCTCGGCGGCGGCCGCGTCCACGAGCCGCTGCGCGGCGTCGGGGTCCGGGGCGTCCACGATGCTCAGCGGCACCTCGACCGAGTCCTCGATCACCACGGTGGGGCGGCCGTCGGCGTCCGCCGGGAACCGGGTGCGCAGCGACTCGTGCCGGCGGGTCAGCCCGTCCAACGCCGCGCGCAGCGCCGCGACGTCCAGCGGGCCGCGCACCCGCAGGGGCACGGCGATGTGGTAGGCGGCCTCGCCCGGGGCGAGCTGGTCCATGAACCAGACCCGCTCCTGGGCGTACGACAGCGGCACCTCGGCGCCGGACGGACGCGGGGTGACCCGCGCCGCCGGCGGGGCGGACTGCCGCCGCCGCAGCCGTTGTGCGATGAGGGCCTGCCGGGCGGCGTCCCGGGCCGGGTCCTTCAGGTCGGTCATCAGGGACTGTCCTTCTCCGCCGCGAGCAGCGCGGCGACCTCGGTTTCGGAGAGCTCGTCGAGTTCGGCGGCGATCCGCTGCTCGATCTGGGCGGCCAGGTCGGCCACCACCGGGCTGGTGAACAGCGCCCGCATCGGCAGGTCCACCTCCACCTCGGCGCGGATCCGGGCCATCGCCCGCATACCGCGCAGGGAGTTGCCGCCGAGGGCGAAGAAGTCGTCGAGCGCGCCGACCTTGTCCACCTGCAGGATCTCGGCGTAGACCTCGGCGACCAGCACCTCGGCCTCGGTGCGCGGGGCGACGAACCCGCCGGCCGCGGCGGTGGCCGCCGGCGCGGGCAACGCCGCGCTGTCGAGCTTGCCGTTCGGCGTGAGCGGCAGCGCGTCCAGCCGGACGAAGGCGGCCGGCACCAGGTGCGCGGGCAGCTCGCCGGCGAGGTCGGCGGCGAGCGCGGCCGGGTCGGCGGCGCCGACCAGGTACGCGACCAGCTCCGCCTCGCCGGAGTCGGTGCGGACCGTCACCGCCGCCTCCCGCACGTCCGGGCGGGCCAGCAGCACCGACTCGATCTCGCCGAGTTCGATCCGCATGCCCCGGACCTTCACCTGGCTGTCGCGCCGGCCCAGGTACTCCAGTGTGCCGTCGGCCCGGCGGCGGGCCAGGTCCCCGGTGCGGTACATCCGCTCCCCCGGCGCCCCGTACGGGCACGGCAGGAAGCGCTCGGCGGTGAGGCCGGGCCGGCGCAGGTAGCCCCGGGCCAGCTGGTCGCCGGCCACGTACAGTTCACCGGCGACACCGGGCGGCACCGGGTTGAGGGCCGCGTCGAGCAGGTAGGCGCGGGTGTTCCAGGTGGGGTGGCCGATCGGCACGGGGCCGGCGGGTACCTGCTCCCCCGGCGCGATCCGGGCGGCCACGCAGCCGACGGTCGCCTCGGTCGGGCCGTACTCGTTGATCACCGCGACGTCGTCGTGCCCGGCCCGCCAGCCGGCCAGCTGCTCGCCGGTGAGCGCCTCGCCGCCGATCACCAGGTCGGTGGTGGGCGACAGCTCGGGGCCCAGCAGCGGCAGGTGACTCGGGGTGATCTTGAGGAAGCTGGGCCGTCCGCCGGCCCGGGCGCCGTCGTCGTCGAACGCGGCCAGCCGGACCGTGCCGCCGGCGGTCAACGTGCCGAGCAGGCCGGTGACGGTGAGGTCGAAGGAGACCGGCGAGTGCAGCAGCGCCGTGCCGGCCAGGCCCGGGTAGGTGTGCCGGGCCCAGGCGAGGTACGCCGCGACCGCCCGGTGCTCGACCACCACGCCCTTCGGCCGGCCGGTCGAGCCGGAGGTGTAGAGCACGTACGCCGGGTGCTCCGGGCGCAGCGGGGCGAGCCGGTCGGCGTCGGTCAGGTCGGTGGCGGCCAGGTCCGCGCCGGTGCCGGCGTCGAGCACGAGCGCGCCGGCCGGGACCAGCGCGGCGGTCTCCGCGGTGGCCAGCACGAACGCCGGCTCGGCGTCCTCGATCAGGTAGGCGATCCGGCCGGCCGGGTAGCCGTTGTCCACCGGGACGTACGCGGCGCCGGACTTGAGCACCGCGAGGATCGCCACCACCAGTTCCGCCGAGCGGGGCAGCGCGAGCGCCACCCGTGTCTCCGCGCCGGCGCCACCGGCGACCAGCAGCCGGGCGAGCCGGTTGGCCCGGGCGTTCAGCTCGCCGTACGAGAGCACGACGCCGTCGTGGACCAGCGCGGTCGCCTCCGGGGCAGCCGCCGCCCGCCGCTGCACCTCGTCCACCACCGTGGTGGCCGGCCGCTCGTGCGCGGTGTCGTTCCAGGCGTGCAGCACCCGCTCCCGCTCGGCGTCGTCGAGCAGCGGCAGCGCGGAGACCCGCCGCCCGGGCGTGGTGACGGCGGCGTCGAGCAGCCGCACGTACCGGGCCGCGAGCGTCTCGGCGGTCGTCCGGTCGAACAGCGCCGTGCGGTACACCAGCCGGCTGGTCGTGGTGGTGATGTCGAAGGCCAGGTCGTCCTTGGTGGTGCCGAGCGCCACCGGGTCCAGGCCGGAGTCCGGGATGAAGTTCAGCGCGGTCTGGAAGACCGGCTGCACGGCCGGGTCCCGGTTCGGCGCGACCGCCTCGACGATCCGCTGGAACGGGGTCTGCCCGTGCTCCATCGCGTCGACCAGGCCGTTGCGCACCCGGCCGAGCAGATCGGCGAAGCTGGGGTCGCCGGCCAGGTCGCAGCGCAGCGCGACCGGGTTGACGAACATGCCGATCAGCGGGGCCAGCTCGGCGTTGTCACGACCGGCGGTGGACACGCCGACCACCACGTCCTCGTCGCCGGAGATCCGCGACAGCAGCGCCGCGAACGCGGCCAGCAGCACCATGTACGGCGTCGCCGCCGCCGTGGTGGCCACCTCACCGACCCGGTCCAGCAGGCCCTCGGGCAGGTCGAAGTGCACCTCGTCGCCGGCGAAGCCGAGCTGGGCCGGCCGCGGCCGGTCCAGCGGCAGGCCGGTCACCGCGGGCGCCCCGGCCAGGTGGTCCCGCCAGAAGGCGAGCTGCCGGTCCAGCTCCGCGCCGGCGAGCTGCTCGCGCTGCCACACCGCGAAGTCGGCGTACTGGACGGGCAGCTCGGGCACCTCGGCGGGCGCGCCGGTGAGCACCGCCCGGCTGAACGCGGCCAGCTCGGCGGCGAGCAGCACCGCCGAGCGGCTGTCGAACACCGCGTGGTGCACCACGAACATCAGGCTGTACTGGTCGTCGGCGAGCCGGGCCAGCCGGGCCCGCCACAGCGGCGGCGCGTCCAACGGGATCGGCGCACGGGCCAGCGCCGTCAGCGCCTCGTCGAACCGCCGCACCTGCTCGCCGCCGGTGAACCCGCGCAGGTCGAGTTCGGGCACGTCGACCGGCTCGGCCTCGCGTACCACCTGCACCAGCGCGCCGTCGTCGACCCGCAGGTAGGTGCGCAGCGACTCGTGCCGGGCCACCACCTTCTGGACGACCTCGACGGCCTGCTCCCGGGTCAGCCCGCCGGGAAAGCGCCACGGGTTGGAGACGTTGTAGACCGGCGACTCCGCGTCGAGCTGGTTGGCGATCCAGACCCGCTCCTGGGCGAACGACGCCGGGAAGGTCCACTCCCGCGTCATGAGACACCCTCCCGCACCGACCGGGGACGCATGTCCGTCCACACCGTGTCGACGTGCGCCAGGCACTCCTCCCGGGTGCCGGCGAACCCGGCGTCGTGCCAGCCCGCCGGGAGGTCCCGGTCGGCCGACCAGATCGAGTACTGCTCCTCGTCGTTGTGCACGACCAGGAATCGGGATTCGGCCATCACTTCGCTCCGTTGCTCTCGGGGTCGTGCGGTTCGGCCATCGCGACGGCGATCTTCCGGGCGCCGGTGAACGGCTCCCGCCCGTGCGCGGCGGTCATGTTGTCCACCACCAGCACGTCGTCGCGCTGGTAGTCGAAGCGGACGGTCGCGGCCCGGTACGCGGCACGCAGGTGGTCCATCACGTCGGCCGGGATCTCGCCACCGTCGCCGTAGTAGGTGTTCGACGGGAGCCCGTCGGCGCCGAACATGGCCAGCAGCCCCTCCTGGTAGTCCTTCGGGAGGGTGCTCACGTGGAAGAACGTGGCGTGGTTGAACCAGCGCGGCGCGTCCGAGCCGGGCCGGTGGTGCACCACGTCGCGCACCGCCCGGGTCCGCAGCCCGTCCTTGCCACGCCACTCCAGCGCGATCCGGTTCGCCGCCGCGTACGCCTCGACCTCGGCCCGGTCGTCGGTGTTGAACACGTGCTGCCACGGGGTGCCGAAGTCGTCGTGGAAGTTGCGCACCAGCATCCACCGGCGCCGGACGAACTCCTCCCGCACCGCCGGATCGATCTCCTGAAAGACCCGGCGCACGTCGGCCAGCGGCGTCGCGCCAAGCGTCTGCGGCGGCGTGATGCAGTAGAAGAACAGCGTCAACGGCCAGCGGGCCTGGTACGAGTTCTCGTTGTGCAGGAAGATCTCCTCGTCCGGCGGGTAGTCGGTCGAGGTGTAGACCCGGCCCTTGATGGCGTGCCGGGGCGAGGACCGCTCCGTGTAGGTCAGCGGTTCGCCGGACAGGGCCCGCACCACCTGGTCGAAGCCGTCCACCCCGCCCACGTCGAAGCCGCGGAACAGCAGCCCGCCGCGCTCGGCCAGGCTGGCGCGCAGCTCCGCCCGCCGGTCCGTGATGACGTCGGTGAGCTTCCGCCCGTCGTTCTCGACGACCAGCGGCAGTGCGGCGATCGTGTCGCTCATTGCTCTCTACTCCTGTTTCTCGTGGTCAGGCGCGCGGCAGCCGCGGGATGGCGGGGATGGTCGCCGCCTCGGCGGCCGGCTCGTCGCTGGCGGGGGCGGTGGCCCGCAGTTCCTCGATCCGGGCGGCCAGGCCGGCCACGGTGGGCGTCTCGAAGAGACTGCGCATCGGCAGCCGGACACCGGTGGCCTTGCGCATCGCCGCGATCAGCTGCACCGCCACCAGAGAGTTGCCGCCGAGGGAGAAGAAGTCGTCGTCGACGCCGACCTCGGCGACCCCGAGGGCGTCCCGCCACACCTCGGCGATGGCGACCTCCAGCTCGGTGCGCGGCGCCGCCGAGCCGGCCCCCGTCGCGGCCGGCGCGGCCCCGCCCTCCTCCGGCTCGCTCTCCAGGCTCTCCGTGGTCACCCGGCCGGCGCGGTCGCGGATGTCCGCCACCGTCCGGGTGGCGATGACCACCTGGGCGCCGAGGCCGGCGGTGAGGCTGCGCCGGAACGCCTCCGCCCCGTCGACCGGCCGGATGTCCTCGCCCGGCCCGGCCGGCGTGGCCTCGGCCGCCGGCGCGGACCCGGCCGGCGCGGCCAGCCCGCCGGCGACGGCGCCCTGGTCGACCCGGCGCAGGACGAAGTCGCTGATCGCGACCAGCTCCCGGCCGTCGTCGTCGAGCAGGCTCAGGTCCGCGGCGAGGACCTCGTCGGTGGCGCTGTCCCGGTGCCGCAGGTGGCTGGCGAAACGCGCCGGCAGCGGCCTGCGGACGACGATCCGGCCGTACGACAGCGGCAGGTAGGTGCCGGAGCCCTGACCGCGGCCGAACGCGGTCGCCACGTCGAGCAGCGCCGGGTGCAGGCCCCACGAGGCCAGGTCGGCGACCGCCTCGGCGGGGGCCTCGATCCGGGCCAGCTCCTCGGCGGCGCCGAGGTGGTGCTCGCGCAACGCGTTCCAGCGCGGCCCGAAGGACAGCATGCTGGTGCGGCCCCGGCCGAACGACGCGTCGTCGTCGACCCGCCGACCCGGGCTGGCCACCTGCCGGGCCGGCGGCGCGGCCTCCACGGTCCAGCCGGCGGCGCCCCGCACGTGGGTACGCTCCTGGCCGCCGGCCAGGCTGCGCACGGCGAAGTCGACCCCGTCCTCGGCCGGGGTCAGCTCGACCCGGTACTGCGCGACCGTGCCGTCCGGCACCGCGAACGGCTCCAGGAAGACCACGTCACGCAGCTCCACGACCGCCTCACCGCCGGGGGCGGGCACCGCCGCGGCCACCGCGGCGCGAACCGACTCCAGGTGCGCCGTGCCCGGGACCACCGGCACCCCGCCGATGCGGTGCTCGTCGAGCACCCAGTGGGTGGTCGCGGAGACCAGGCCGTGCAGCACGGTGCCGTCCGGCCCGGTGACCCGAGTAGTGAGCACCGGGTGGTCGACCGCGCTGGTCACGGTGTCCCGCCCGGCGGCCCGGAAGCCGGCCGGCGCGGCCGTCTCCACGGCCATGCCGACCTCGGCCCAGCCGCCCCAGTTCTGCGACAGGACCGGGGCCCGCCAGTCCCGCCCCGAGCGGGCGTACGCGTCGAGGAAGGCGTTCGCCGCGCAGTAGTCGACCTGGCCGAAGCCGCCGATCACGGCGGTGACAGACGAGCAGAGCACCACGAAGTCCAGCGGCAGGTCGCCGAAGACCTGCGCCAGCGCGAGCGTGCCGGCGAGCTTCGGCGCAAGCACCCGCTCGGCCTCGGCCCGCTCCTTGATCTCGGCCATGCCGCCGCCGGGCAGGCCGGCCGCGTGCACGATGCCGTCGATCCCGCCGTACGCCTGCTCGGCCGCCGCCCGCACCCGGCGCAGGTCGGCAGGGTCGGTGACGTCGGCGGCGAGCACCAGCACCTCGGCGCCGGCGGCCTCCATCCGGCGGATCGCCGTGATCGCCCGACCGGCCCGGTCGTCGCTGCCGTGCACGGCGAGGTGGTCGTCCCACTGCTCGCGCGGCGGCAGGCCGGTGCGGGCCAGCAGGACCAGTCGGGCCCGCGCCCGGCGGGCGAAGTCCTCGGCCAGGGTGATGCCGATGCCGCCGAGCCCACCGGTGATGAGGTACCGGCCGCCGTCGCGCAGCGCGCCGGGCTCGCCCTCGGCGTCGACGGTGACCTGCTCGTAGTCGCCCACCCAGCGACGCCCGCCGCGCAGCGCCACCTCGGCCTGCTGCGCGTCCCGCGGGCGGCGCAGCTCGGCCAGCAGCGCCCGCCCGCCGTCGTCGGACGGGTCGGCGTCGACCAGCCGGACCGTCAGGCCGGGCAGCTCGGCGGGGAGCACCCGGACCAGCCCGGCGAGGGTGGCGTGCTCCGGCCGGACCAGGTCGTCGCCGCGGACGTCGCCCACGCCGGCGGTGACCAGTTCGAGGCTGAGGCCGCCGTCCTCCGCCGTGAGGCCGGCGCCGGCGAGGGCCTGCACCAGGTGCAGCGCGCTGAAGAAGCCGCGGTCCTGGGCGGACCAGGTGGCCGCGATGTCGGTGCCGGTCGGCGCCCCGTCCAGGGTGAACGCGTGCACGAGCCGGGTCGGCACCCCGTCTGCGGCGAGCGCGGCGACCAGCGCGTCGTAGTCCTCCCGGACGCCGGGGCGCAGCCGGTAGCCGGTGTCGGTCGCGGCGAAGCCGTCGCCGGGGCGTACCTCGACCGGGTCGGCCCCGGCGGCGCGCAGCCCGGCGGCCAGCGCGTCGCCGCGCGGGCCGTCGGCGAGGACCAGGCAGCGGCCCAGCGGCTCGGTGCGCGGCTCCGGGGCGGCCTGCCGCCAGACCGGCACGGCGAACCACTCCGGCAGCGGCCGGGGCCCGGTCCGCGCCGGCGCCGCCGACCGCTCCTGCTCCGGGTCCGGGTCCACCCAGTAGCGGCGCCGCTCGAACGGGTAGGTGGGCAGCGGCACCCGCCGCGCCTGCGGGTCGGCGCCGAGCCGTACGGGCGTGCCGGCGCACCAGAGCGCCGCGGCGGTGCCGAGCAGGGTGGCCAGGTCGCCGGTGGACTCGCCCGGCCCGGGCAGGCTGCCCAGCGGGGTGAGCCGGCGCTGCTCGGAGGAGGCCTTGGCGACCTGCATCCGGGCCAGGTTGGCCAGCTGCTTCCCGGGCCCGCACTCGACCAGCTGCCAGGTGCCCTCGCCGAGCAGGGTGGCCACGCAGTCGCCGAACCGCACCGGCTGGCGCAGGTGCGCGGCCCAGTAGGCCGGGTCGGTGGCCTGCGCGTCGGTGATCCAGGTGCCGGTGACGTTGGACAGGAACGGCATCGTCGGCGGCCGCAGGGTCACCGACGCCATCAGCGCGGTGAACTCGCCCAGGATCGGCTCCATCATCGGCGAGTGGAAGGCGTGCGAGGTGCGCAACGCCTTGCTCTTGCCCTTGAGCAGCTCGGCGAAGGCCGCGACGGCCGCGCTCTCCCCGGCCACCACGCAGGTGCCCGGGCCGTTGACCGTCGCGATCGACAGGCCCTCGGGGAGCCGCTCCGCGATCACCGACTCGTCCAGCGAGACCGCGAGCATCGAGCCGGCCGGCAGCGACTGCATCAGCCGGCCGCGGGCGGCGACCACCCGCAGCGCGTCGGGCAGGCTCAGCACACCGGCCACGGTGGCCGCCACGTACTCACCGATCGAGTGGCCGATCATCGCCGCCGGCCGGGCCCCGGCGTCCTGCCAGAGCCGGGCCAGGGCGTACTCGACGACGAAGAGCGCGGGCTGGGTGTAGCGGGTCTCGGTGAGCCGCTCCCCCGCGTCCGGATCCCGGCCGAGGACGAGGTCGCGGATGTCCAGCCCCAGCTCGGGTCGGAGCAGCGCGGCGCACTCGTCCACGGTGGCCGCGAACGCCGGCTCCTCGGCGTAGAGCTGCGCCCCCATCCCGGCGTACTGGGCACCCTGCCCGGAGAACAGGAAACACACTCGGGTGGCTGGACCGTCGGTCAGTCCGCGATGTCCGCGCCGTGGATCAAGGAGAGCCGCGGCCGCCGTCTGCAGGTCGGTGGCGACCACGGCGGCGCGGTGCGGGTACTCCCGCCGGCCGACGCGCAGGGTGTGCGCCACGTCGGCGAGGTGCTCCGGCCCGGCGTCCGCGGCCTCGGTGAGGCGCGCGGCGAGCCGCTGCACCGCGGTGTCGAGCGCGGTGGCGGTCTGGGCCGAGACGTGCAGCAGTTGGGCCGGGCGCACCCGACGCGGCGCCCGGTACGCCGCCGGCGCCTGCTCCAGCACCACGTGGGCGTTGGTGCCGCCGATGCCGAAGGAGCTGACGCCGGCCCGGCGCGGCCCGCCGTCGGCGTCCCACTTCGTGAGCGTGTTCGCCACGTAGAACGGCGTCTCGGCGAACTCCACGGCCGGGTTCGGCGTCTCGTAGTTGATCGTCGGCGGGATCAGGCCGTGCTCCATGGCCAGCACCGTCTTGATCACGCTGACGATGCCGGAGGGCTGGCTGAGGTGCCCGATGTTCGACTTCACCGAGCCGATGCCGCACCAGCCGCGATCGTCGGTGTCCTTCGTGTACACCGCGGCGAGCGCGGCCACCTCGATCGGATCGCCCATCGCGGTGCCGGTGCCGTGCGCCTCGACGTAGCTGATGGTGCGCGGGTCGACACCGGCCATCGCGACCGCCTGAGCGATCGCCTCGATCTGGCCGTCGATGCTCGGCGCGGTGAAGCCGACCTTGCCGGCGCCGTCGTTGTTGATGGCGTTGCCGAGCACCACCGCGCGGATCGCGTCGCCGTCGGCGATCGCGTCGGAGAGGCGCTTGAGCAGCGTGACCCCGACGCCGCTGCCCCAGACGGTGCCGTTCGCGCCCGCGTCGAACGGGCGGCACCGCCCGTCGGGCGAGGTGAAGCCGTCCATGCCGAGGTAGCCGACGTGCGGCAGCTCGACGTTCACCCCGCCAGCGAGGGCCATGTCGCACTCGCCGTTGCGCAGCGCCTCGCACGCCAGGTGGAAGGCGACCAGCGAGGTCGAGCAGGCGGTGTGCACGGTGAGGCTCGGCCCCCGCAGGTCCAGCCGGTACGACACGTTCGTGGCCACGTAGTTCGGCGAGTTGCCGGTGGCGATGGAGACCGCCGCGTGCGGGCTGCCGCCGACCCGCTTGTTGCGCAGCACGTGGCGGTGCAGGTAGGTGTTGCCGCCGGTGCCCGCGTAGACGCCCACGGCACCGTCGTAGCGGAACGGGTCGTAGCCGGCGTCCTCCAGCGCCGCGTGGCAGGTCTCCAGGAACAGCCGGTGCTGCGGGTCGGTCATCTCCGCCTCGCGGGCGGTCATCCCGAACAGCCCGGCGTCGAACTCGTCGTACCCGTCGACCAGCGGGGCGCGGTTGACCCAGCCCGGGTCGTCCACCTCCTCCGTGGTGGCGCCCCGGGCCAGCTGCTCCTCCCGGGTGAGCTCGGTGACCGACTCCACCCCGTCGACCAGGTTGCGCCAGAACTCGTTCACGTCGGCCGCGCCGGGCAGGCGGGCGGCCAGCCCGACGATCGCGATCGGCTCGATGCCGTCGCCGTCGCCGGACAGATCGGTTGCGGTCGATTCGTCCATCACGGTGTCCTTCAGTGCGCGGTGCCGCCGGGGCGGCGGGGTGGGTTACGACGGGTACGGCTACGTCGGGCGGCGGCCCGCAGCGCGGCGCGGGCCAGCTCCGGCCGGTCGGCGGCGCCGTCGAGGCTGGCGGCGAGCGCCCGGATCGTGGGGTGGCGGAAGAGGTCGAGCATCGTGATCGAGCGGCCGGTGGCGGCGGTCAGCCGGGCGTGCACCGCGGCCAGGGCGAGCGAGTGCCCGCCGATGTCGAAGAAGTTGTCGGTGACCCCGACCCGGTCGCGCTCCAGCACCTCCCGCCAGATGCCGGCGATCAGCTCCTCGGTGTCAGTGAGCCCGTCCGGGCCGGCCGGCAGCGGAGACCGCGGTGGCTCGCCGGCGGCGACCGTCATCGCGCCGAGCTGGGCCACCCGGACCGTCGGCCGGGGCAGCTCGACGGCGACGGCGCGCGCCGGCACGGACGGCTCGGCGGCCAGCGCGCCGACCAGGGTGGCCAGGTCGTCCAGGAGCGCCTCGATCCGCACGCCGTCGAAGAGGTCCGGGTTGTGCACCACCTCGACGCCGACGCGGCCGGCCCGCTCCACCACGTAGACGGTGATGTCGAACGGCGACCCGGGTTTCGGCACCGGCACCGGCTCGCCGACCAGCCCGGTCAGGGTCAATCGGGGCGGGACGAAGTTGAGCACGTTGAACAACACCTGCACCAGCGGCGCGCGGGAGGTGTCCCGGCCGACGCCGAGCGCCTCGACGATCCGCTCCAGCGGCGCGCCGGGGTGGGTGGTCACGTCGTGCAGCTCGGCCGCGCACCGGTCGACCAGCTCGGCGAAGCTCGCCCCGGCGGTGCGGACCCGGACCGGCACGGTGTCGATGAAGAAGCCGACCACGTCGTCGAAGGCGGCGAGTCGCCGGTCCGCGACGATCGCGCCCAGCACGTGGTCGTCCGCGCCGGTGAGCCGGGCCAACAGTTCGCCGAAGCCGGCCAGCAGCACCGCGGCGACCGTCGTCCCGCGCCGCTCGGCCAGGTCCCGTACCGCACGGTCGGTCGCTTCGGGCAACCGCACCGACGCCTCGGCGCCGGCGTAGGTCTGCACGGCCGGGCGCGGCCGGTCCCGGGGCAGGTCCAGCACGGTCGGCGCACCCGACAGGTGCCCGGCCCACCAGGCCAGGTCCGCCTCGCCCCGCCGGCGGTCCCGCTCCGCCCGCCACACCGCGTAGTCCGCGTACGTGGCGGACAGCGCGGGCAGGCGCGGCGTCTCCCCGGCCACCGCGTCGGCGTACGCGGCCGCGAGGTCGTCGTACAGGACCGCCTCGGACCAGCCGTCGAAGACCGCGTGGTGCAAGGTGATCGCCAGCACGTGCTCGTCGGGGCCGAGCCGGTAGACGGTCACCTGCCAGGGCGGCCCGGTGGCCAGGTCGAAGGCGTGCCCGGCGCCGGCGGCGAGCATGCCGGCCAGCTCGCCCTCGGCGTCGCCCACGCCGGTCAGGTCGACCACCGGCACGGCCACGTCGGTCGGCTCCTCCCGGACCGCGTACGGGACACCGCCGGTCTGCGGGATCCGCCAGCGCAGCACGTCGTGCCGCTCGGCGACCGCCCGCAGCGCCGCGCCCAGCGCGACGGTGTCCAGCGGGCCGTGCAGCCGGTGCGCGACCGCGATGTTGTACGGCGCGCTGGACGGGGCGAGCTGGTCGACGAACCAGAGCCGGCGCTGCGGCGGGGAGAGGGTGGGCGGGTTGCCGGTGGTGAGGCCGTCCCGGTCCGCCGGCGCGGCGGCGGCCACCCGGTCGACCAGCTCGCTGAAGGTGCGGCCGGTGAAGACGTCCCGGGTGTCGACGTGCCGACCCAGCTCGGCCCGGAGCGCGGCGACCAGCCGCATCGCCGCGATCGAGTTGCCGCCGGCGGCGAGGAAGTCGGTCTCCGGGCCGGGCCGCCCGCCGAGCAGCCGGGCCCAGATCCGCGCCACGGCCCGGTCGACCGGCTCGTCCACGACCGGACCCGCCGGCACGTCCGGTGCGGGCCGGGCCGCCGCGTCCAGCGCGCGCAACGCCGGGCGGTCCAGCTTGCCGGTGATCGGGCTGACCGGCAGCGCGGCCAGGCGCAGCACCCGGGCCGGCAGCATCGCGGTGGTCAACCGGGGTCCGGCGTACGCCCGCAGCCGCTCGTCGTCGGGCGCGTCGGCCGGGGTGAGGAAGGCGACCAGCTCGCTGCCGGCCGGGCCGGGCACCGCCTCGACGGCGACCCGGTCCACCCCGGGCAGCTCCGCCAGCACCGCCTCCACCTCGCCCAGCTCGATGCGCTGGCCCCGGACCTTGACCTGGCGGTCGGCCCGGCCGAGGTAGACGATCCGCCCGTCCGGGTCCTGCCGGACCAGGTCGCCGGTGCGGTACAACCGCTCGCCGGGCAGGCCCGAGAACGCGTCCGGGACGAACCGTTCGGCGGTCAGCGCGGGCCGGTTGAGGTAGCCGTCGGCCAGGCCGGGGCCGCCGATCAGCAGCTCACCGGTCGCCCCCGGCGGCACCGGACGCAGCGCGGCGTCCACCACGTACGCCCGGTGGTTGGGCAGCGGGACGCCGATCGGCACCGGGTCGGTCTCGGCGGCGGACAGTGGACCGCTGACCGCCAGCACCGTGGTCTCGGTCGGCCCGTACCCGTTGAGGAAGGCGCGCCCGGGCGCCCAGCGGGCGGCCAGCTCGGCCGGCACCGCCTCGCCGCCGCAGAGCACCACCCGCCAGGCGGGCAGCTCGGCCGGGTCCAGCATGCCCAGCACGGTGGGCGTGATGAAACCCCAGTTCACCGCGTGCGCGGCGACGAACCGGGTCAGCCGCACCGGGTCGGCCCGGTCGTCCGCGCCGAGCAGCTGCACCGCGCCGCCCAGCAGCAGCGGGACGAAGAGGTCCATGGTGGCCGCGTCGAAGCCGAGCGAGGCGATGCCGAGGCTGCGCACGCCAGCGTCCGCGCCGCTGAGCGCGACCACCCCGTGGACGAACTCGACGGCGTTGCGGTGGGTGGTGAGCACCCCCTTGGGCCGGCCGGTGGAGCCGGAGGTGAACAGCACGTACGCCGGGTCGCCCGGCCGGGCCGGGCAGGGCGCGAGCGGCGCCGGACCGGGCAGGCCCAGCGCGACCACTCCCGGCACGTCGGCGAACTCCGCCTCGGCCGCGTCACCCACCACGACGGACACGCCCGCGTCCGCGGCGATCTCGCGCAGCCGCCGGCGCGGACCGCCCGGCTCCAGCGGCACGTAGCAGCCGCCGGCGAGCAGCACTCCGAGCACGGTGGCGACCAGCTCCGGCCGCCGGTGTCCGCACACCCCCACCCGGCTCTGCCGGCCGACGCCGTGCCCGCGCAGCGCGGCCGCCACCCCGGCGGCCCGGTCCAGCAGCTGCCGGTAGGTGAGCCGGTCGTCCCACTGGCGCACCGCGACCGCGTCCGGCGTACGCGCGGCCTGCGCGACGACCAGCTCGGCCAGCGTCGCGTCCGGCCAGGGCAGCCGCTCCCCCCGCACCGCGCTGATGGACAGGATGTCGGTCACCCGTTCTCTCCCCGGTAGCTCATCGGATCGGTGATCTGCAGGCGCAGTTCGCTGACGTGCCCGCGGCCCCGCGCGTCGGTCACCCAGGTGTCCGCCGGCCCCGGCAGCAGCTCGCTGACCACCACCGACACGTCCGGGCCGCTCTTCGCGGCGGCGTCGACCATCTGGCACAGCGACTGGGCGTGCAGCGGGGCGGTGAGGTCGACGTAGCAGGGCTTGACCTCGGTGCCGACCTTGACGAAGACCCGCTCCGGCAGATCGAGCCGCTGCCGCCAGCGGCGGACGGCGAGGAAACGCTCGGCGTCACCGGCGAGGCCCGACAGGCCGCTCTCGCCGACCGTGGTCCGCCAGGTCCGCCGGGCCACCACCAGCCGGTCGATGGTGATCCGGGGCGTGTGCGGGGCCGGCGCGACGAGTTTGAAGCTGTCCAGCAGCAACGAGCCGACCAGGTTCGCGAAGATCTCCACCAGCGGCCACCGGCCGCCGTCCGGCAGCAGCGCGGTCAACTCGCCGTCCACCGGCTCAACCCGTACCTCGGTGGCCGGGACGAGCACGTCGACGTCGGCGCCGCGTGCGGTGTCGATGCCGATCTGCCGGTCGGCCGGGCCGGTGAACGCGTACGTCGTGCGGGTGGTGACCCGCGGGAAGCCCTCCGGGTAGAGCACCCGGACCCGGGCCGGGCCGAGGTCGGCGTCCAGCCCGGCGCGCACCGCCGCCGGGTCGGGGTGGAACGGCGCGAAGACCACGCTCTCGAACGGTGTGTACGCCGGGTGCAGCTCTCCGAGCACCAGCAGGAACTCGCCCCGGTTGATCGCGGCCACGTCGGGCGCGCTGATCTGCACGTCCGGACTGTGGATCCGCGCCGACGGCCACCCGGGCCCGGACGCCGCGAACAGCTCGGCCGCCCGCTCGGCCAGCTCGGCACTGCGCAGCCGCAGCTCCGCCTGGCCCGCCGCCGTGGTGTCGAGGCCGAACAGCTCCGCCCAGCGGGCGGTGAACTGCCCGCTGGCCGCGGCGAACGGGCCGTCCGGGGTGAGCAGCAGCCCCTGCGCCAGCGACCAGACGTCGGCGAGCCGGACCGGCCCGTCGCCGCGCAGCTCGGCGTGCAGCTCGTCGAGGAGCCGCCGCAGCGCCGCGCCGATCTCGGCGGTGAGCCACCGGGCGGCCTGCAGCACGATCGCCAGCGGCTCGGCGAGCGCGTCCAGCACCGCCGCGCCCACGATGACCTCCAGGTCCCGCACGGTCTCCTCGTAGAGCACCGTGCGGCCGGCGTACATCTGCCCGCTCTGCCGCGTCGCCGGGCGGCCGGTGAGGGCGGTGAACTCGTCGTTCAGCGCGGCGAGCGCGCCACCCAGCCGGCCGGGGTCGCCGGCCGCGGCGGCGACCGCGTCGCGGGCCGCGCACAGCCGGTCGAAGCCCGCGGTCACCTCGTCGCGGACCACGGGATCGCCGATCGCGGCCAGCCGGTCGCGCAGCGTCCGCTCGGCCCGCGGGCTGACCGGCAGGGCCGCGTCCCAGCTCAGCAGCCCGCGCTCCACCAACCGGTCGAGCAGCAGGTAACCGTCGGCGTCGGTGCGCGGCCCGGAACCACCGTCGGCGCGGGCGCGCTCCACCACCGTCGCCGCCGGGGTCCGCCCGTCGCAGTACGACAACAGCCGCGCCTCGGCGGCGGTGAGCTCCAGCGGCGGGTGCAGCGGCCGGCGCAGCTGCCGGCCCGCGACGCTCAGGTGCGGGGGCAGCGCGGGGGCCCACCACCGGCGCACCGCCAGGTCCTCCGCGAGCCGGTCGGCGTACGCGATCAGCGCCCACGCCTCGAAGTGGACGTCCCGCCGGGACACCAGCTCCGGACCGGGCCGCAGTCGGGTCGCCGGGTCGTCCGGGTCGAGACGCACCCAGCACACCGGCCCGAAGAAGCCGATCGTCTCCGCCTTGCCGCAGTAGCGCTGCCAGTACCGCAGCAGGCCCGACTCGCGCTTGCGTCGGCGCCAGTTGCGCGCCGCCGGGTCGGTCCGCAGCAGCCCGTCCAGGGCGATCAGCATGCCCGGGTTCTGCCAGGTGACCGCCTCGCGCAGCAGCGGGTCCCGGGCGATCTCGCCGGCCCGGACCGAGGTGTCGAGAAGCGCCGCCTGGAACGCCTTGTCGAACAGGTCCGCGGTGCCGTCGCCGGCGAGCAGCGCGTCCGCGGCGGCCGCGGCGTCCGGCGCGGCGAACGCGTCGAGCCCGGCCGCCGGAAACCCGGCGGTACGCAGTACGGCGTCGCGCCACAGCCACCAGCCGGTGTCGCCGAGCGGGATCCGGTGGCTCACCGGGCCACCTCCGGCTCGTCCGCGTCCACGATGTGCAGCCGCAGCTCACTGAAGTAGCGCCGCCCCCGGGCGTCGGGCACCCACGCGTCGTCGGGTGTCGGCAGCATCTCGCTGACCACCAGCGAGACACCGTCACCGCCGTCGACCCGGGCGGCCCGGACCATGGCGCAGAACATGTTGGCGAAGGCCGGGCTGCTCAGGTCGACGAAGCAGGGCTTGGTCTCGGTGCCGAGCTTCACGTAGACCCACTCGGGCAGGCCGAGGCGCTGCCGCCAGCGACGGACGGCGAGGAACCGGTCCCGCTCGCCGGTCACCGCGCCCAGGCCGCACTCCCCGACCGTGGTGCGCCACGTCTGCCGGGCCACCACCAGCCGGTCGAGCGTGATCCGCGGGGTGTACGGCGCCGCCGCCACCAGCTTGAACCCGTCGACGGCGTGCGCGGCGAGCAGACCCGCGAAGATCTCGGTCAGCGGCCACCGCTGCCCGTCCGGCGCGGTGACCAGCAGCCGGCCCGCCTCCTGGTCCACCGTCAGCGCGACCGTGGGCAGCACCCGCTCCGGGTCGGCGCCCGGGGCCGGCAGGAAGGCCAGTTGGCGGTCCGTCGGGCCGATCAGCGCCTCGGCGACGCGGCTGGTGCGCCGCGGCCAGTCCGTGGGGAAGAGCAGCCGGATCCGCCGTTCGCCGAGATCCTCGGCCAACGCCGCGCGCAGCCGCTCCACGTCCGGGTGCGACGGGGTGAACACCTGGCAGTCGAAGGACGGCCAGGCGGCGTGCAGTTCGCCGAGGACCACCGTGTAGTCGCCGCGCGCCAGGGCGTCCGCGTCCGCCGCGCAGATCTGCAGATCCGGGCTGTGCAGCCGGGAGTTGGTCCACCGCGGCCGGACGGCCGGGAAGACCTCGGCGACCCGGGCGGCGAGGTCGTCCACGCGCAACCGGACCTCGGTCGTCCCGGCGGGCAGGGCGTCCAGCCCGAACAGCCCGGCCCACCGGCCGGCGAACTCGGTGGCGACCGCGTCCACCGGCCGCTCGCCCCCGCCCCAGAACAACCCCTGCGCGAGGAACCACAGGTCGGACAGGGCCACCGGGCCGTCGCCGGCCTCCGCGCGCAGCTCGTCGTAGAGGTCACGGAACACCGCCCCGTACGCCTCCTCGAGCGCGCCGGCCAGCCACCGGGCGGCCCGGAGCAGCACACCGAGCGGCGCGGCGATCCCGTCGAGCAGCGGCGCGCCGAAGACTACGTCGAGGTCGCGGCTGGTGTCCTCGTAGCAGAGCGTCCGTCCGGCGTACATCTGGCCCTCGCGGCGGCGGGGAGGCTGGCCGGTCAGTGCGGTGAACGTCTCGTCGAGCGCGTCGAGGGCGACCAGCAGCCGGTCGGGGTCGCCGGCCGCCGCCGCGACCGCGTCCCGGGCGGCGCGGAGCCGATCGAAGCCCGTCTGCGCGGCGTCCCGCGCGGTGGGGTCGCCGATCGACTCGATCCGCGCGTTCAGGACCTGTTCGGCGTCGGGGCTCACCGGCAGCGCGGCGTCCCAGGTGATCAGCTCCCGTTCGACCAGCCGGTCGAGCAGGGCGTAGCCGTCCTCCGGCCGGCGCAGGCCGACCTGCGGGTCGGCGACCAGGTCCCGGGCGGCACGGCGGCCGTCGGTGGCGGCGAGCAGTGCCGCCTCCACCGGGGAGAGCGGAACCGGCGGCCGGCCCGGCCGCAGCACCGCCCGGTCGGCGAGGCGCAGCTGCGGGGCGAGCCGCGGGGCCCACCAGGCGCGCACCGCGAGGTCCGCGCCGATCCGATTGGCGTACGCGGCCAGCGCCCACGACTCGAACCACACCCAGCGGCGGCGGGTCAGCGCCGGCCCGGGGCGGACCTCGGCGGCGCCGGGCCGGGTCGGGTCGATGGTGGCCCAGCAGCTGGGCCCGAAGAACCCGACCGTCTCGTTCTTGCCGCAGTAGCGCTGCCAGTACTTGAGCAGCGCCCGTTCCCGGTCGCGCCGGCGCACGTTGCGCGGCGCGTCCGGGCCGCCCTTGCGCAGCCCGTCGAGCGCGAGCAGGGCGTTGCGGTTCTGCCAGGTGACCGCCTCGCGCAGCAGCGGGTCGCCGGCCAGCTCGGTCAGCCGGCGGCCGGTCACGGCGACCGCCTCGGCGAACTCCTTGTCGAACTGCTCCTCCCCGGTCCCGGTGGCGAGCAGCTCGTCGGCGGCCGCGGCGGCCTGCGGCGCGGCGAGCGCGGTCAGCCCGTCGGCCGGGAAGCCGGTGGTCCGCAGGATGGCGTCGCGCCAGACCGACCAGCCGGTGTCGCCCAGCGGCACCCGGTGCGCGCCGGCCGGAGTGCCGGCGGTGCGTCCCGCCGCGGCGGCGCCGGGCGCCGCGCTGTTCGGGCCAGCCGCGCCGTCGGTGCGGTCTGTCGCGGCGGTGCGGGAGGCGACCGGCGGCGGGGCGGCCTTCCTGGCGCGGGCCAGCTCGGCCTCGCCGGCTAGCGCGGCGGCCAGGTCGGCGCGGATCGTCGCGAGCAACTGCGCCAGGGCGTCGTGCAGGAAGAAGTGCCCGCCGTCGATCTCGTGGAGGGTGAAACCGGCGGTGGTGTGCTGCCGCCAGGCCGCGCTGTGCTCGCGGGTCACGGCCCGGTCGTGCCGGCCGGTGAACACCACGATCGGCACCGGCAGCGGCTCGCCGGGTGCGTAGCGGTAGCTGTCCACCCGGCCGAAGTCGGCGCGCAGCAGCGGCAGCAGCAGCTCCACCAGCTCGGGGTGGTCGAGGATCTCGGCGGGCAGCCCGCCACCCTCGCCGAGCCGGCGCAGCAGCTCGTCGTCGTCCACCGTGGAGAGCCCGTCGAAGAGGCTGGGCGCGGTGACGTGCGGGGCGCGGGCTCCGCCGACGTACAGCCGCAGCGGCAGCGGGTACCCCTCCCGGCGCAGCTCACGGACCACCTCGAAGCCGACCCGGCCACCCATGGAGTGGCCGTAGAGGGCGTACGGGCCGGTGGCCCGCTCGGCGACGGCCCGCGCGACGTCGGCCACCCGGAACCGGGCGTCCTCGGTGATCCGGTTCTCCCGACCGGGCAGTTGCACCGGCAGCACCTCGACGCCCGCGCCGGTGCCGTCCTGCCAGTGGCGGAACGCGCTGGCGCCGGCGCCGGCGTACGGCAGGCAGAAGAGCTGGACCGGGGCCGGATCGCGGCCTCCGGCGGAGACGAACCAGGTCACCGTGCGCCTTTCTGCGGGGGGTCGATCCAGTAGCGCTGTCGCTGGAACGGGTAGGTGGGCAGCCCGGTGCGCCGTACGCCGCCCTCGGGGTGCAGCGCCGTCCAGTCCATGTCCCGGCCGGTCACCCACGCGGCGGCCAGCTCGCGCAGCTCCGCCGGGTCGCCGGCCACCCGGGCGCCGGTCTCCAACAGGTCGTCGAGGGCGGCGATCGCGTCGGCCAGGTCGGTGGCGACCACCGCGGCCCGGCAGTCGAACGCCCGCCGGCCGAGCGCGAGCGTGGCGGCGACCTCGTCCAGTGCCGGGGCGGCGCCGGCGAGGTGCTGCCGCAGCCGGGCCAGCGCCTCCCGCAGCGCCGCCGGGGTGCGTGCGGAGACCGGCAGCAGGTGCGCCGCGGAGCGCGGCCCGTCGATCGGGTCGACCGGCGGCGGCTGTTCGACCACGACGTGCGCGTTGGTGCCGCCGAGCCCGAAGGAGCTGACCCCGGCGACCCGGCGCGCCGCGTCCGGCCAGTCCCGCGCCTTGGTGGGGACGTAGAACGGGCCGCCGGCAAGGTCGATCTCCGGGTGCGGCCGGGTGTAGTGCAGGTTGGGCGGGATCACCCCGTGCTGCACGGCGAGCACCGTCTTGATCAGGCTGGCGATCCCGGCACCCGCGTCCAGGTGCCCGATGTTGGTCTTGACCGAGCCGAGGGCGCAGGTCTCCGCCGGACCGCCCGCGTACACCTCGTGCAGCGCGGCCACCTCGATGGCGTCGCCGAGCGGGGTGCCGCTGCCGTGCGCCTCGACGAACCGGACCTCGCCCGGGGCCACCTCGGCGGCGGCGAGCGCACCCGCCACCGCGGCCGCCTGGCCGGCCGGGCCGGGCACCGCGAAGCCGGCGCGGTCCGGGCCGTCGTTGGTGACCGCCCAGCCGGGCAGGATCGCGTAGACGCGGTCGCCGTCGGCCTGCGCGTCGGCGAGCCGGCGCAGGGCCACTACCCCGACACCGGAGCCGAAGCCGGCGCCGTTGGCCGCCTCGTCGAAGGCGCGGCAGCGGCCGTCCGGGGACGCCAGCCCGCCCGGGGTGTGCCGGTAGCGGGGCCAGGTCACGTTGACCCCGCCGGCGAGGGCGATGTCGCACTGGTAGTCGGCCAGGCTCTGCGCGGCGACGCAGACCGCGACCAGCGAGCTGGAGCAGGCGCTCTGCACGGCGACCGCCGGGCCGGTCAGCCCCAGCCGGTACGCCACCTGGCCGGGCAGGTGGTCGGTGAACTGCCGGCCGATCAGCCGGGCCTCCCAGTCGTCCGGGTCCACGTCGCCGACCACGGCCGGGTTGTCCATGAGGTGGAACAGGAAGTAGCGGTTCGCGGAGGTGGCCGAGTAGACCCCCACCAGCCCGGGGAAGCGGGTCGGGTCGTGGCCGGCGTCCTCCAGGGCCTCCCAGGCGGTCTCCAGGAACAGCCGGTGCTGCGGGTCGGTCCGGGCCGCCTCCGCCGCGCCGAAGGCGAAGAACTCCGCGTCGAAGTCGGCGATCCCGTCGAGGCGGCCGGCGGCCCGGACGTGCCGGGGGTCGGCGCGCAGCCCCGGCCCGATGCCGAGCGCGGCCAGTTCCGCGTCGGTGTGGTCGTGCACGGCGTCCACCCCGGCGCACAGGTTCCACCAGAACGTCGCCAGATCCGGTGCGCCGGGGAAGCGGCCGGCCAGACCGACCACGGCGATCTCGTCGCCGGTGTACTCCCGGGCGGCGACGGACGGCGCGGGTGGCGTGGTGAGCGCCGGCGCCGGGGCCCGGTCGGTGGCGGCCGGGTCGTCGAGCAGCCGGGCCTGCGCAGCCACCGTGGGGTGCTCGAAGAGTCGCAGCATCGGCAGCCGCACCCCGAACCGTTCGGCGAGGCGCTGCTGGACCTGACCGAGGAGCAGGGACTGGCCGCCCACGTCGAAGAAGCTGTCGGTGCGGCCCACCGCGTCCCGGCCCAGCACCGCGCACCAGACGTCGTGCACGGCGCGCTCGGTCGCTGTGGCCGGCGCCGCGCCGGGCGGGACCTCGTGGGCCGGGTCGGGCAGCGCCCGCTCGTCGACCTTGCCGGTGACGGTGAGCGGGAACTCGTCGACCGACACGACGGCGCGGGGCAGCGCGTACTCGGGCAACTGCCGGGCGAGCGCGGCGCGCAGGCCGGCCGGGTCGAGCGGCCCGCCGGCCGGGCGGACGTACGCCAGCAGCTCGCCGTCGCGGGCGATGGCCCGGACCGCGGCGACGCCCGGCTCGGCGGCGAGCAGCGACTCGATCTCAGTCAGCTCGACCCGGAAGCCGCGCACCTTGACCTGGCGGTCGAGCCGGCCGAGGCAGCGCAGCTCGCCGGTGGGCAGCCGCTCACCGAGGTCGCCGGTCCGGTAGGCCGGCACGCCGTCCGGGTCGACGGAGAACCGGTCGCTGTCGCGGTCGAGGTAACCGGGGGCGAGGTGCCGGCTGCGCACCACGATCTCGCCGGTCTCGGCCAGCCGCAGCTGGTAGCCGGGCAGCGCGGTGCCGATCGGCAGCGGCCCGGTGGCGGACGGGTCGGCGTCGGCCAGCGGCAGCGCGTGCCGGGCGGCGAACGTCATCTCGGTCGCGCCGTAGCCGTTGACCAGGACGCATCCGGGGGCGAACCGGTCCCGGCCGCGGGCCGCGTCGGCATGGGTGGCCTGCTCGCCGCCGAGCAGCACCACCCGCACCCGCTCGAGCCGGTCGACGCCGGGGGTGTCCAGGAGGAACCGGTAGACCGTCGGGGTGGAGTGGTAGACGGTCACGGCGTGCCGGGCGAGCTGCTCGACGGCGTGCGCCAGCCCGTGCCGGCGCAGGTCGACCGGGATGACGGCGGCGCCGGTCAGCAGCGCCGGGAAGAGGTCGGGGATGGCCGCGTCGAAGCTGAACGAGGCGAGCAGGCTGAGCCGGTCGGCCGGGCCCAGGTCGAGGATGTCGATCTGGTTGCGCACCACGTGCAGCAGGTTGCGCTGGGTCTGGCCGACCGCCTTCGGCACGCCGGTGGAGCCGGAGGTGAACAGCACGTACGCCAGCGCGTCGGGATCGGTGGACACGGGGCGCAGCGGGGCGGGGCGCACCTCGTCCACCGGGACGGTGCGCAGGCCCGGCCGGTCGGCGCCGAGCTGCCGGGCCAGGTCCTCGTGTTCGGCTCCACACAGGACGGCGCGCACCTCGGCGGCGCCGAGCATGTGCCGCAGGCGCCGCCGCGGAAAGGTCGGATCCAGCGGCACGTACGCGCACCCGGCGGCGAGCGCGCCGAGGATGGCGGCGATGGTGCGGGCCCCGTGCGCGGTCAGCAGCGCGACCCGGTCGCCCGGTCGGACCCCGGCCGCCGCGAGGGCGTTCGCGTACCCGCCGGCGAGGCCGGCCAGCTCGGCGTAGCTGAGCTGCTGGGTCTCGCCGAGGACGGCGGCGTGGTCCGGACAGGCGGCGGCGACATCGCCGAAGCGATGGATCAGCGTCTCGTTCGCCATGTCAGGAGGCGGGCGCTCCACCCACGATGGAAGCGCAGCATTCGACAGCGGTATTCATGATCCCCCCCAGGACGTCACATTGAGAGCAGCATATGGCTCGATGCCTGGGTCCAAAGATCATCAATAAGAGTCCGGCCGAAGAGCCGATCGTCGCCTCGGACAACGGACGTCAGAATTGGTCCGATCATCCCCCTAGCGCGTAGAGGAATTACCGAATAGGCGATAACCCGCGAGTAATCCTACGGCTATGAAGGCCCACCACCGGCAAATTTCCCACAACGTAGGCGCATGTCGGACCTTGGACAGGATGGGTGGGCTCGTCGCGTCAGCCATCGTACGGCGACGCCGGCCTCGGCTCGATGCCTCCGTCGAAGCCGCGCGGCAGCCGCGCCACCATCTGCTGGAACTCGCCCACGGTGACCGCCTCGCGCAGGGTCGCGAAGACCGCGGCCGTCCCGGCCCGCGCGGTCACCTCGTCAACCCCCGCCCGCTCCCCCACCCGGCGCAGGAACTCCGCGGGGCCGGCGGCCGGGCCGCCACGCCCTCCATCGGGCCCCGCCAGATATCCGTCCAGCTCATCCGGGAGCTGACCGGCGAGATCGTCCGCCTCACCAGTGACCCGTTCGGCCATCGTCTGCAGCACGGCACGGGCGACGGTGGCGGACTGCTCCGGCGCCAGCCCGGACCGCCGGGACACCGCGTCGATGAAGCGGGGAAACCGCACGCCGCCCCTCCTGTCGTCACCGGCCCCGCGCTTACCCTCGGCGGGTGACGGCAAACGACGCCCGGCCACCGGATTGCGGCCGGGATCGGCGCCCGGGCGGCCGGCCGGGGCCGAATCAGCGCAGCAGGTCCGCCGCGCGCAGGTAATCGAAGATGATCTGGTCCACGGCGGAGACGCGGTGCCGGTCGGCGTAGCCCAGCCAGGCCGCCTCGGCGATCTCCGCCGCCGGCCGCAGCGTGCCCCGATACCCGGCGCGGTAGCAGGTCATCCGCACCGTCACGCCCGCGGCGTGCCCGTGCGCCGGCGCGCTGAACGTGCCGACGTGCACGGCGCTCTCCGCGTCCACCTCGACGCTCAACTCCTCAGCGATCTCCCGGCGCAGAGTGTCCCGGTCCGCCTCTCCCGGCTCCCGCTTGCCGCCGGGCAGGTACCACACGTCCCTACCCCGCGAACGGGTGCTCAGGATCCGCCCGTCGGCCAGCAGGATCCACGCCACCTTGTCGATCTCGGCCATCACACCCCCGTTCGGCTGCGGCCGACCACTCTAGACCCCGGGCCGGTTTCCCGACCGTCCGGTCCGGGGCATCCCCCTTTCGCGAGGCCGGCGGATCGAGGGGAGTCGACATGGGATGGCTGCGCGACCGGTTCGGTCGGCACGAGCCACCGGGGGACGTGGCGGAGCGGTTGACCGGGTGGAGCTTCTTCCGGGTGAGCGGCGAACGGGTTCCGGTGACCGATCGGGAAACCGTCCAACGGTGGTTGCGGGACCTCGACCCGTACCAGGACCAGCAGGTGCACGTCCGCCGGCCGTGGGGCGTCGTCGCCGCCGTCACCGACCGCCGGTATCCCGTCGGCGTCGTGATGGCCGACACCGAGGACCGCAGCTGGGCCGCCTACCCACCGGGCGGGGACGAGCACGCGGAGCTGACACCGGAGCAGGTCGAGCACGTGATGCTCGACGCGCTGACCTCGGCGCAGCGGCCCGCCTGGCCGGACTGGCGGCGACTCGACTAAGGCGGCGCCGCCGACCGGTCCGGTGTCCACTGTGCGACACGGCGTCAGGACGACGCGACGGACGACCGATGAGAGGCCGAAAATGATCAGCCGGGCCGCGCGTTCGGCCCACGATAACCGCCGGGCGGGCGGAAGCACTGGGGGCTGCCGCCCGCCCGGTGTCGCCGGCCGGACTCGGGGGGTCAGCCCGGGCCGGCTGGCCCGCGTCCCACGCCGGGCGGTGCGGCCTTCAGCCCGTGCCGGCCGGCTCGCGCTCCTCGGCCAGCAGGTCGAGCAGGAGCGAGGCGGTCCAGCCGAACGAGGGTGAGCCGAGCCCGGCGCCGGTGTCCGGGTGGAAGTACTCGTGGCAGCCGGCGGTGGCGACCAGACCGACCATCGAGCGGCGCAGCCCGGCGGCGAGGTCGGCCCGGTCGTGGGTGAGCAGCCCGTACCGCACCAGCCAGTTCACGTTCATCCAGCTCGGACCGCGCCAGTAGCGCAGCGGTTCGAAGTCCGGCGCGGTCCGGTCGTAGCTGGGCAGCGGACGGTCCATCCGGCGGGCCAGCCCGAACCGCGCCGAACAGGCCTCGGCGACGACCGCGTCCACCTGCGCCGCCGGCAGGTCGGGCAGGATCAGCGGCGCGAGGCCGAGCACCGTCCGGGCGGGCACCAGGCGGCCGGTCCGCAGGTCCCGCGGCTGGAACGTGCCGGTGCCTGGGTCGTACAGCCGGAGGACCAGCGCCTCGGTGATCCGGGCCGCCCGCTCCCGGTGCGGGCCGGGATCCCCACCGACCAGCGGCGCGATCCGGGCCAGCGCGTGCTCGGCGGCCCCGGCGGCGGCGTTGAACAGCGGGCACTCCACCAGGAACGGATGCCACCGCGCGAGCCCGTCGTCCCGGTAGCCGTGCTCCCGGTAGGAGGCGACGATCGCGACGTAGCGCGCGTAGTCCAGGTCCGTCGGGCGGTGCGCGGCGTGGACGTGGGCGGTGTCGTGCCGACGGTACGCCCGCATCACCGCCGGGTCACCGGGCACCGCGTCCATCGGGGCGTCCCAGGCCGGGCTGTTGTCCAGACCGGACTCCCACGGGTGCACGACGCAGGCCAGCCCGTCGCCGCCCACGTCCCGACGGGTGGCGAGGTAGCGCTGCTGCGCCACCAGCCGGGGGTAGAGCCGACGCAACGCGGCGAGGGCGGCCTCGGAGGGCGCCGCCCCGTACGCCAGCCAGGCGGCGAGCGCGTGCACCGGCGGCTGGATCAGTCCCGAGGTCGGCGCGGCCGGCGCGCCGTCGGCCCGGGCCGAGCCCCAGAACTCCGGGCCGGGGAAGTACGCGCCCACCGGCAGCCGCGGATTGAACACGATGTGCGGGACCCGGCCGTCGGCCCACTGGGCCCGGAACAGGCTCGCCAGCTCCCGCCAGGCGCGCGCGGGCCGGACGTGCGCCAGCCCGACCGCGATGAACGCCGAGTCCCAGCTCCACTGGTGCGGGTAGAGGGTGCGCGACGGCACCGTGTGGTCGTGCTCCCAGTTGGCGTCCAGCGTGGCCACGGCGAGCCGGTGCAGCTCCTCTTCGCCGCCCCCCGGCCCGTCCGTCGCCCCACTGACAACGGCACTCATGCCGCCGCCTGGCGGGGTTGGGCGTGCCGCAGCACCGTGGCGGCCTGCTGGAGCGCCCGGACGGGGTCGCCGCGCAGCCGGCACTCCAGGGCCAACCAACCCCGATAGTCGATCTCCAGGAGTGTGCGGACCAGCGCCGGCCAGTCGAGGTGGCCGGCGCCGGGCTGGTAGCGGTTGGAGTCGCTGACCTGGACGTGCCCCAGGTACGGCGCGGCCCAGCGCAGCGCGCGGTGCACGTCGTCCTCCTCGATGTTCATGTGGAAGGTGTCGGCGACCACCCGCACCGAGGGCAACCCGACGGCGGCGCAGAGCGCGACGGCGTCGTCGAGCCGGTTGACCATGTGGTCCTCGTACCGGTTGAGCGGCTCCAGGAACAGGGTGACCCCCTCGGACCGGGCATGGTCGCCGAGGGCGCCGAGGGCGTCGACGAGGACCGCCCGGTCGCCGGCCGGCGGGCGGGGCGGCTCGAACGGCGGCAGCCGCCGGGAGAACATCCCCCACGACGCGGGAGTCATCGCGCCGACCCCGCCCAACTCGGCGATGACCGAGAGCTGGGAGCGCAGGTTGCGGACCGCGTCGGCCGACCGCGCCGGGTCGAAGTCGCCGATGAAGTGGTCCATCTCGACGCAGACGGTGGGCATCACCACGCCGGCGGCACGGGCCCGGCGCAGCTCGGGCAGTCGGCGGGCGAACGCGAGATCGCCACGCCCCCGCAGCTCGATCGCGTCGTAGCCGAGCGCGGTGGCGAGCGCGTACTTCTGGATCAGGTCGGTGCCCGGCAGGAGCTGCTCCTGACAGGCGATCGGAATGGTCATCGAAACCTCAGCACGACTTGGAGGACGTCACCGTCACCGCGGTCGAGCAACGCCAGCGCATCGGCCACCGCACTGGCGTCGACGACGTGACTCACCAGCGGCAGTGGGTCCACACTGCCCTCGGCCACCAGATCCATGAAGGTCTGCGCGACCCGGGCCCCGGTCCACCGGCCGGCCATGCCGGGCGCCGGAGTCGGCCCGGAGACCTGGGCCGCCACCAGCTGGATCCGGTTGTGGTGGAACTCCTCGCCGAGGCCGAGGGCCTCGGCCTGCCCCTGGTAGAAGCCGGCGGCCACGACGCGGCCGGCGTGGGTGGTGGCCCGGATCGCCTCGTGCAGCGCCGGGTACGCCCCGGACAGCTCGAGGCAGACGTCGGCGCCCCGGCCACCGGTGGCGCCGTGCAGCACGGCGGCGGCCGACTCGCGGCCCGCGTCGACGGCCGTCCGGGCGCCGTAGCGGGTGGCGTGGTCGAGCCGGCTGGCGACCCGGTCCACGGCCACCACCCGGGCCCCGGAGAGCACCGCGAGCCGGGTGGCGAGCAACCCGATCACGCCCTGCCCGAAGACACCGACCCAGTCGCCGAGGTGCAGGTCGCCGGCGAGCACCGCGGTCAGCGCGATGGCGCCGGGCCGCGCGAAGACCGCGGCGAGCGGATCGAGCGTGGGCGGCAGCGGCTGGACGGCGTCGGCCGGCACGACGGCCTCGGCGCGGTGCCCCCAGATGCCCCAGACGACCTGCCCCGGATGCCGGCCGATCACGTCGGGCGCGGCCTCGACGATCTCGCCGACCTCCTCGTAGCCGAAGCCGACCAGCGGGTAGGGCACCGGGGTCTGGCGTGGCACGAACATCCGGGCGGCGTCGTCCCAGTCCTTGCTCAGCCGCGGATTGCTGCCCCGGTAGAGGGTGAGCTCGGTGCCGGCGGAGATGCCGGAGTAGCAGGTGCGGACGCGCACCTGGCCGGGGCCGAGCGGGTCCGCGGGGCAGGGCTCCAGGCTGATCCGTCCAGGCCCGGCGAGAGAGACAACCCAGTTGACCATGAGTCACATCCCGGTAGCACCGGGTTCCATCCTAGAACAAAAAATCGGCATATGTCTTGTAATTGATCAATCGAAGGGGTTGAATCCCTCATGTACCCTTCGAGAGGAGTGCCGCCGATGTCATTCACTCCGATGCGGACGCTCGCCGTCACCCTGATCATGGCACTTGCCGGGGCCACCCTGCTGGCCTGCGGCGACGACGAGCCCGAGAACGACAGCAACCGGATCACCGTGTGGAGCCTGGAGGACGTCGCCGACCGGGTCACCGCCACCAAGGCGATCATCGCCGACTTCACCGCCAAGACCGGCGTCCAGGTCGAGCTGGTGACCGTCAACGAGGACCAGTTCCCGTCCCTCATCGCGTCCAGCGCCGCCGCCGGCGAGCTGCCCGACGTCGTCGGCTCGGTCTCGCTGGCCGGCATCCGCACCCTGGCCGGCAACGAGCTGCTGCACCCCGACGCCAACGGTCAGATCGTGGACAAGCTCGGCCGTCCGACCTTCTCCGCCCGGGCACTGGAGCTGACCAGCGAGGACGGCCGGCAGCTCTCCGTGCCCAGCGACGGGTGGGGCCAGCTACTCGTCTACCGCAAGGACCTCTTCGACGCCGCCGGCCTGCCCGCCCCCGACACGTACGAGAGGATCGCCACGGCCGCGGCCCGCCTGAACACCGGCGGCGTCGCCGGCATCACCGCCGCCACCGCGCCCGGCGACGTCTTCACCCAGCAGACCTTCGAGCACCTGGCGCTGGCGAACAACTGCCAGCTCACCGACGACTCCGGCGCGGTGAAGCTGGACTCCCCCGAGTGCGTCGAGGCGTTCCGCTTCTACGGCGACCTGATGCGCGACCACTCGGTCAAGGGCGCCCAGGACGTGGACACCACCCGCGCGACCTACTTCGCCGGCAAGGCGGCCATGCTGATCTGGTCGCCGTTCATCCTCGACGAGCTGGCCGGGCTGCGGAACGACGCCAAGCCCACCTGCCCGCAGTGCCAGACCGACCCGACCTTCCTCGCCAAGAACAGCGGGTTCGTCACCGCCATCAAGGGCCCGAACGGCGCCCAGCCGGCCCAGTACGGCGAGATCAGCTCCTGGGCGGTGCTGGACGGCGCCGCGGCCGACCCGGCGAAGAGCTTCGTGGAGTACATGCTCGGCGACGCCTACCCGCGCTGGTTCGGCATGTCCCCCGAGGGGCGGTTCCCGGTGCGCAAGGGCACCAGTGGCGAGCCGGAGAAGTTCCTCACCGCCTGGAACACCAGCCAGGCCGGGGTGGACACGAAGAAGCCGCTCGCCGAGGTCTACGGGGAGCCGGTGCTCGACACCCTGCGGTCCAGCCCGGACACGTTCCAGCGCTGGGGTCTCACCCAGGGCCAGGGGAAGCTGGTCGGCGCGATCCTGGGCGAGCTGCCGGTGCCCAAGGCGCTCGCCGACGTCGTCGGCGGCAAGTCCGACGCCGCGGCGGCCGCCGGCCGGGCGAAGAAGGACGTGGAGGCGATCAAGGCAGGCGTGAATTGACCACCACCGCACCGGGCACCGGCCGCTCCCCCACCCGGGAGCGGCCGGTCGAGGCCCGCCGCCGCCGACCGCTGACGCTGCGCCGCCGCGAGTCCCGGGCCGGGCTCGCGCTGGTCGCGCCGACGCTGCTGGTCGTGATCGCGGTGATCGGCATCCCGATCGTGTGGACGGTGGTGCTGGCCTTCCAGCGGGTCCGGCTGGCCACGCTGCGCCGCACCGGGCTCTTCGGCGAGTTCACCCTGGACAACATCTACCGGGTGCTGCACACCCCCGGCTTCGCCGACTCGCTGATCACCACGTTGATCTACAGCGTCGGCAGCACCCTCGGGTCGATCCTGCTCGGCCTGGTCGCGGCCCTGGTCGTCCGCAGCCCGTTCCGGGGGCGCACCCTGGTCCGGGCGTCGATGCTGCTGCCGTACGTGGCGCCGGTGGTCGCGATGACCTTCGTCTGGCAGGTGATGCTCGACCCGCAGCTCGGCATCGTCAACCACTGGGGGCAGCGGCTGCTCGGCTGGGACGCGCCGGTGCCGTTCCTCTCCCAGGAGTCCACCGCGCTCGCCACGGTGATCGCCTTCGAGGCGTGGCGGTACTTCCCGTTCGCGTTCCTGTTCCTGCTCGCCCGGCTCCAGGCGGTCCCCGGCGAGCTGGAGGAGGCCGCCCGGGTCGACGGGGCCACCCCCACCCAACGCTTCCGGCACATCCTGCTGCCCCAGCTGATGCCGGTCATCGCGCTGCTCGGCGTGCTGCGGTTCATCATGACGTTCAACAAGTTCGACGACGTCTACCTGCTCACCGGGGGCGCCGCCGGCACCGAGGTGGTCAGCGTCCGGGTCTACGAGTTCCTCACCGCGCGCACCGACATCGGCGCGGCGGCCGCGCAGGCGGTCGTCCTGGCCGTGGTGCTCGTCGTGTTCGTGCTGATCTATCTGCGCTTCTTCGCACGGAGGGTGGGCTGATGGACCGCGACCGCGTCGAGACGGTGAGCCTGCGCTGGCTGCGCCGCCTGGTGATCGCCGGGTTCCTGCTGGTCACCGTCTTCCCCTTCTACTACATGCTGGTGCTCTCGGTCCGCCCGATCGAACGGCTGCTGCTCGACCCCGGCGCGCTGGTGGTCGGTCTCGGCGAGCTGACCGTGGCCACGTACGCCGAGGTCCTGAAGGCCACCGACGACGGCGGCCAGGGCTTCCTCACCTTCATCCGCAACAGTGGGCTGGTCGCCCTCGCGGCGACCCTGCTCACCCTGGTGGTGTCGATCCCCGGCGCGTACGCGGTCTCCCGGCTGCGCTTCTTCGGTCGGCGCCAGGTGGACTTCCTGTTCCTGGCGGTCTACCTCTTCCCGTCGATCGTGATCGCGATCCCGCTCTTCGTGGTCTTCACGCGGGCGGGGCTGCGCGGCTCGCTCATCGGGCTGGTGCTGGTCTACATCTCGCAGACCCTGCCGGTCTCGGTGTACATGCTCAAGAACTACTTCGAGACCATCCCGCTCAGCCTGGAGGAGTCCGCCGCCATCGACGGCGCCGGCCGGCTCGGCATCATCCGCCGGGTCAGCCTGCCGCTCGCCGCCCCGTCGATCATGGCAGTCGCCCTCTACGACTTCATGATCGCCTGGAACGAGTTCCTGTTCGCCCTGCTCTTCCTCGTCGACAAGCCCAACCGCTGGACGGTGTCGCTCGGGCTGGCTCAGCTCGCCGACGGGGTCGAGGTGCCCAAGACGGTCCTGATGGCCGGCTCGGTCATCCTCACCCTCCCCATCGTGCTGCTCTTCTTCGCCGGCGAACGGCTGCTCACCGAGGGCCTGACCAGCGGCGCGGAGAAGGGCTGACCGCCGGAGCCGTGACGACGGGGGCCGGCCGGGCGGCCGGCCCCGACCGGCCGGGTCCCACGCGGCGCGCCCCGGACGCCGTACGATCGGGACCAGCCTTTTCCGGCGGTCACGGGGGACCGACCGGCCCGCCCCACCCGGGGCCGGGCCGGCGACACGCACACCCTCCGCACACCGAAGCAGGCGAAGGAGCCGGCAGATGAGTCGGGCAGGCCAGGACAATCCCACGGAGACCGCGGGCGAGGAGTACACCCGGCGGCTGCAACGGCTCGGCGGCGCGCGCTGGAAGCGGATGCTCGACGTGCAGGCGCCCTACCGGTGGAACCTGCGCCGGCTGCACCTCGGCCGGACGCTGGACGTCGGCTCCGGCCTCGGTCGCAACCTCGCGAACCTCGACGGCAACGGCGTCGGGGTGGACCACAACCCGACGTCGGTGGCGCACAGCCGGGCGGCCGGGTTCGAGGCGTACACGGTCGAGGAGTTCCTCCGGTCCGCGCACGCCCGGCCCGACGCGTTCGACTCGCTGCTCGCCGCGCACCTGCTCGAGCACCTGCCGGCCGACGAGGCCCACGCGGTGATCGCGTCGTACCTGCCGTTCGTCCGGTCCGGCGGCACGGCGGTGTTCATCACGCCGCAGGAGCGGGGCTACCGCAGCGACGCGTCACACGTGCGCTTCGTGGGCTTCCCCGAAGCCGCCGCGGCCTGCCACGAACTCGGCCTGACCGTGCTGCGGCAATACTCGTTCCCGTTCCCCCGCGCCCTCGGGCGCGTCTTCACCTACAACGAGTTCGTGACGGTGGCCCGACTGCCCTGACCATCCGGCCGCCCTGGCTACGGTGGGGGCATGGGCAATCCGACCCGCTGGGCCACCGACACCGGGCCCGAGCACTCGCAGTGGTACATCGACCGGTTCCGCCGGCTCGCGGCCGAGGGGGTGGACCTCGCCGGCGAGGCTCGCCTGGTCGACGCGCTGGTCCCGCCCGCCTCGCGGATCCTCGATGCGGGGTCGGGCACCGGGCGGGTGGGTGCCGCCCTGGCCGCGCGGGGTCACACGGTGGTCGGCGTGGACGCCGATCCGGCGCTGGTGGACGCGGCCCGCACCGACCATCCCGGCCCGCGCTGGCTGGTCGCCGACCTGGCGGAACTGGACCTGCCGGCGGCCGGCGAGGCGGAGCCGTTCGACGCGGCAGTGCTGGCCGGCAACGTGCTGGCCTTCGTCGCGGTCGGCACGGAGCCGGAGGTGCTGCGCCGGCTCGCCGCGCACCTGCGCCCGGACGGCGTGCTGGCAGTCGGCTTCGGCACCGACCGGGGCTACCCGCTGACCGCGTTCGACGCCGACGCGGTCGCCGCCGGGCTGCGCCTGGAGCACCGCTTCGCGACCTGGGACCTGCGTCCCTGGCGGGACGACGCCGACTTCGCCGTCACCCTGCTGCGCCGCCCGGCCGACCGACACCGGCACCAACCAGCCGCCGACACCACAAGCCGGCCGTAGTCCGGCGCGGGCCGGCTCAGCCAGGGGCGGCGACGGCCCGCGCCGCCGGCGGGTCGAGCGTCGCGCCGGCGGGCACCAGGCTCACGAGGCCGGCCGGCAACCGGGCTGGCCGCACGTCGCGGTAGCCGAGCACGCCGGCCGGGCTGTGACGGCAGCCCCGGTAGCATCCCGGAACGTAACCGGCGGAAAGAGGGCACCGACGTGGGCGCGCGCTTCGAGGAACTGGCCTGGCGGGAGACCCCGATCGGCGTCATCAGCCTGCGCCGGCGGCGCGACCCCGCGCTTGAGGTCGAGGTGTACGAGGTCAAGCTCGACGACGAGTTCCTGATGTCCAGCCTCTTCCCGGTCGCGGAGATCGAGCTGGCCCGGCTGGGCCTGGCCCCGCTCGGCGGGGAACGCCTCGAGGTGGTCGTCGGCGGCCTCGGCCTCGGCTACACCGCCCGCACCGCCCTCGACGACCAGCGGGTCGGCTCGCTGCTGGTGGTCGAGGCGATCGAGGACGTGATCGACTGGCACCGTCGCGGCCTGCTGCCGTTCGCGGCCGGGCTGGCGGACGACCCGCGGACCCGGTTCGTCCACGCCGACTTCTTCGCCGCCGCCGGCGGTGCCGGGTTCGACCCGGAGCAGCCCGACCGCCGCTTCCACGCCGTGCTGCTGGACGTGGACCACTCCCCCCGGCACGTGCTGCACCCGAGCCACGCCGCCTTCTACACACCGGAAGGGCTGCGCCGGCTCGCCGACCACCTGCACCCCGGCGGGGTGTTCGCCCTGTGGTCGGACGACCCGCCGGACCCGGAATTCGAGGCGGTCCTCGCCGCGGTGTTCGCCACCTCCGGGGCGCACGTCGTCCCGTTTCCCAACCCGCTGACCGGTGGGGAGTCGGCGAACACCGTCTACGTCGCGCAACGGGCCCCCTGAACGCCCGGGGCCGGACAACGCCCCAGGTCAGGCGTGATACGCGGAGCACCGGGACGCCGCCCGGCGACGCGGGCGGCGGTCAGAACCAGTCGTCGCGCATCTCCAGCGTCGTGCGGTCGAGGCTGGCCAACAGGTCGAACTGCGGGACGGTGCGGGGCAGCTCGTACCGGAAGAAGTAGCGGGCCGCCTGCCGCTTGCCGGCATGCAGGTCGGCGTCCGCGCCGGTGTCGCCCGCTTCCGCCGCGGCGTCCACGGCGAGCACCTGCTCCAGCCACATCCAGGCGATGACCACGTGGCCGACGGCCTCCAGGTACAGGCTGGCGTTGGCCAGCGCGACCTCCGGGTCGCCGCCGGCCCACAGCCGGCGGGTGACCGTGGAGATCCGGTCGACCGCCGCGCCGAGCGGCCCCGCCAGCTCCGCGGTCTCCCCACCGGCCTGCCGGGCCCGGTGGACCGTGGCGCTGATCGTGTCGGCCAGCACCGCCAGGCCCGCCCCCTCGCCCATGGTGACCTTGCGGCCGAGCAGGTCCAACGCCTGGATGCCGTGGGTGCCCTCGTGGATCGGGTTGAGCCGGTTGTCCCGCCAGTGCTGTTCGACGTCGTGGTCGCGGGTGTAGCCGGCGCCACCGTGCACCTGGATCGCCAGGTCGTTGGCGGCCAGGCACCACTGCGACGGCCAGCTCTTCGCGATCGGGGTGAGCACGTCCAGCAGCAGGCGCGCCCGGTCGCGGCCGACCCGGTCCGGTGCCGTCCGCTCCTCGTCGAGCAGCCGTCCGCAGTAGAGCACCAGCGCCAGCGCGCCCTCCACGTAGCTCTTCTGCGCCAGCAGCATCCGCCGGACGTCGGGATGCGCGACGATCGGCACCTGCGGCGCGGTGGGGTCCTTGGCGGTGAGCGGGCGGCCCTGTGGCCGCTGCCGGGCGTACGCCAGGGACTTGAGGTAGCCGGTGTAGCCGAGCGCGGTGGCGCCGGCGCCGACCCCGATGCGCGCCTCGTTCATCATGTGGAACATCTGGGCCAACCCCTGGTGCGGCTCGCCGACGAGGTAACCGACGGCGCCGGGCCGACCGTCGGGGCGGTGCCCGCCGTCGCCGAAGCTGAGCAGGGTGTTGGTGGTGCCGCGGTAGCCCATCTTGTGGTTGAGGCCGACCAGCACGACGTCGTTGCGCCCGCCGAGCGCGCCGTCCGCGCCGACCAGCACCTTCGGCACGATGAACAGCGAGATGCCCTTCACCCCGGGCGGCCCGCCGGGGATCCTCGCCAGCACCAGGTGGACGATGTTCTCGGCCAGCTCGTGGTCCCCACCGGAGATCCACATCTTGGTGCCGTGCAGCCGGTAGGTGCCGTCGTCCTGCGGCTCGGCGCGGGTGGTGATGTCCGCCAGCGAGCTGCCGGCCTGCGGCTCGGAGAGGCACATGGTGCCGAAGAAGCGGCCCTCCACCATCGGGCGTACCCAGGTGTCGACCTGTTCCGGGCTGCCGTGTGCCAGCAGCAGGTTGGCGTTGCCGAGGGTCAGGAACGGGTACGCCGAGGTGCCCACGTTCGCCGCCTGGAACCAGGCGAAGCAGGCCGCGGCGACGGCGTGCGGCAGCTGCATCCCGCCGACCGAGGCGTCCAGGGTGGACGCCAGCAGCCCGGTGCCGGCGAACACGTCCAGCGCCGCCTTCACCTCCGGGATCGTCCGGACCCGGTCGCCGTCGACGGTGGGCTCGGCGAGATCGGCGGCCCGGTTGTGCGGGGCGAAGTGCGCGGTGGCCACCCGTTCGGCGAGGTCCAGCACCGCGTCGAAGGTCTCCTGGGAGTGCTCGGCGTAGCGGGGCCGCTCGGTCAACCGGGCGATGTCCAGCCAGTCGTACAGCAGGAACCGCAGGTCACGGCGGGAGAGCAGGGTGGACGGCACGGGTCTCCTCTCGTCAGCCACGCGGCCGGCGCGCCCCGGCCGGCGGGCGGTCAGCCGCGGCGTAGCCCGGCGATCGCCTCCCGCAGGTCATCCTGGCTGATCGGGCCGACCGGCGCACCACCGGTCGCCTCGCGCATCGCCTTCGCGAGTTGCACCCGGCGCAGCACCTCGCGGAGGTCCGCGCCGGTCAGCCCGGGGCTGAGGGCGGCCAGCCCGGCCGGGTCGACGTCGTCGGCGAACATCCGGAAGGCGGTGGACTCGTGGCGGTCGACGAGTTCCCGGATCATCTTGGTGATGATCTCGCCGCGACCGGCCTCGTCCGGCGGCGGGATCGACAACTTGACGTCGAACCGGCCGGAGCGGATCAGCGAGGCGTCCACACGCTGCGGGAAGTTCGTGGTGGCCACCACGATGACGTTCGGGTTCTCCTCGATCAGCGTGTTCATCTCCTGCTTGAAGATCCCGGCCACCGCGTTCACCGCCTGGCTCGCGGCGTCGCCGCCGGCTCCGGCGTAGCTGATGATGCTGTCGAACTCGTCGAAGAGCAGCACGGTCGGCCCGCGGTACCGGCGCGCCTCGCGGAAGATCTGCTTGATGTTCCGCTCGGAACCGCCGAGCCACTTGTCCAGGATCTCCGGGGTGCGGATCTCCCGGAACTCCGCGCCGATCTCGTTGGCCAGGGCCCGGGCCAGCATGGTCTTGCCGGTGCCCGGCGGGCCGTACAGCAGGATGCCCTGCGGCCGGCGGGCCCCCCAGCGTGCCATCACCTGGGGATGGCGGAACGAGATCGCGATCTCCCGGAACCGGGCGACCACCTCGTCGAGGCCGCCGACCTGGTCGAGGGTGACCGACTCGCTGGGCGGCGCCGGGCGCGCCGGCGTCGGGCCGGTCGGGCGGGCGAGCACGTACGTCCCGCCGCGCAGCACCCGGGGCTCCGGGTCGTCGCCGGCGATCTCGCGGACGACCTGGAGGACCACCGTGACCAGGGCCCGCACGTGCGCCGGGGTGACCGCCCCGGCGGGCGTCTCGGCGCGTACGGTGACGAGCCGGCCGCCGCCGACGGCCGGCTCGTCGGTGATCTCCGGGTCGAGCCCCAGCTCGACGGCCGCGCGCAGCACCGCCACGCCGGCCGGGTCGCCGACCGGCGGCCGCTCGGCCACCACCGCGGGAGCCGGACGGTCCAGGCCGAGCCGGCGGGACGCCTCGGCCGCCACCCGCCCGGCCCGGGCGGCCAGCGGCCCGACCGGTACGCCGGTCGCGGCGAGTCGGCGCACGAGCAGCACGCCGGCGGGGCCGGCAGCGCCGACCGCGAGCCAGCGCAGCGGGTTGTCGGCGCGTCCGGCCGGGGTGGTGCGGATCGTGGCGGCCAGCCGGCAGGTCGGCGTCCCGGCGGCGGTGGTCGTGGTCAGGGTGAGCTGGACCTGGTCGACCGGTGCGGGGAACGGGCCGTCCAGCCGCAGCGTGACCGGCCCGGTGCGCGCCAGCGCGAGGAGCGCGTCGGGGTCGACGATGGTGAGCCGGCAGCCGAAGAGCTCGACGGTGTCGGCGACCGGCCGCAGGCGGTGCTCCGGGTCCGGCATGGCACCCCCGTTTCTTGAACGGCGCTGATCAGCTGAAGTCTGGCACCTGCCCGGGGCACCCGCCACCGGACGGCCGCCGCCTCCGGCGGCGCGGGTGCGTGGCGGACGGTGGCAGGATCGGCCACGTGGACCGTCGAGGTGTGCCGGCGCTCGCGCTGGGATTCGCGGCCGGGCTGCTGGCCGGCTGCACATCGCCGCCGTACCCGCTGCCGGACCGGGCGGCGGCCGACGTGCGGGCCGAGGAGGAGCGGCTGGCCGGCCTGCTGCCCCGGCCGCTGCTCGACGGCCCCGGCACCTGCCGGGTGCGTCTGCTCGGGCGGGACGGCGCCGTCTCGTACGCCTGGGCTCACTGCACCGGCCCGGCGGGGGCCGGCGGCGCGGCCGGTGTCTCGGTGCCGGTCCGGGTGGAGGGTGACGCGGTGGGCGTGCCGGAGGACGGCGCCGGCTATCCCGAGAGCGTGCGCCGGCTGTTCCCGCACGACCTGGCCGAGGCCGTCCTGGACGACCCGGACCGGCTGCGCCCCTGACCCGGCACCGCCGGCAACCACGCGCCGCCGACCCAGCGCGCCGCGGGGCCGCGCGCTGGGCCGCCGGGTCAGCGGCCGAACGTGCGGTCGAGCAGCTCGAACATCGCGGCCCAGTGCCGTTCGGTGGCCGGGGCGTCGTACTGCGGGGTGTCGGCCATTGTGAAGCCGTGGGCCGCCCCCGGGTACACCTCCGACCGGTACCGCACCGCGGCGGCGTCCAGGGTCCGCTCCAGCTCCGCGATCTGCGCGGCGGTCATCGACCCGTCCTGGTCGGCGTGACCGAAGTACAGCTCGCCGGTGACCGAGCCCACGCCCCGGTGCGGGCTGTCGGGTGCGTCGGTGACCACCCGGCCGGCGTGGAAGCTGGCCAGCGCGGCGATCCGGTCGGGGTGCGCCTCGATGGCGCGCAGCGCGTTCATCCCGCCCATGCAGTACCCCACCGCGGCGGCCGGCCCGGCGGCGACGTCGTCACGCGCCGCGAGGAAATCCAGGTACGCCCCGGTGTCCCGACTGACCACGTCGGGCGTCAGCGCTCCGATGTGCGGCATGATCTGGCCGAAGATGGCGCCCCGTTGGTCCGGTTCGCCCAGCCGGGACAGGTCGAACAGCGGCGCCCGGCCGGCCCGGTAGAACAGGTTGGGCGCCAGCACCAGGTAGCCCCGGGCGGCGATCCGCTCGGCCATCTCGGCCAGCCGGGGCCGCAGTCCGAACGCGTCCATGAAGACGAGGACGGCCGGGAACGGACCCTCGCCGTCGGGCCGCACGAGGTACGCGTCCGCGACCCCGTCCGCGGTCTTGACGTCCACCGTCGTGGTGCGCACCCGCAGCCTCCTCACGGACCACCGTTGCCGTCCCCGCGAACGCTACGCCGCGGGTCGTTGCCCGACGCGACAGGCCCGGCCGTTCCGCTCCGGCCCGCACTCACCTCATCCGGGCAGCTTCTCGAACAGCTCGTTCGGCGTGTCGTAGTACCTCGTCGTGCGGCCCAGGTGCGTCATGCCGAGCCGCCGGCAGACGGCCTGGGAGGCGTGGTTCTCGGGGTCGGTGACGGCGAGGACTCGCGCCAGACCGCGGCGGAACGCGTCGTCGAGGACCGCCGCCGCCGCCTCGGTGGCGTAGCCGTGACCCCAGGCGTCCGGATGCAGATGCCAGCCGATCTCGACGTCGTCCCGCCCGGTGTCAGCCTGGCTGGTCGACCGGCGTATCGGCTTGAGCAGAAGGTTTCCGACCAGTCGGTCCTCCGCAGCCGTGGTGATGGCCCAGATGCCGTGCACCGGGTCGTCCACAGCGCGCCGCCGGGCGATCGAGGCGAGGGCGTCCTCGCGGGTGCGCATGGTCGTGGGATGGGCGCCCAGGAAGCGCACGACCTCCCAGCGCGACTCGAGGTCCAGGAGGAAATCGGCGTCGTCGTCGCGCCACGGGCGCAGCGCGAGACGGTGGCTGGCGATGGTGCGCACGCCGCCGAATCTAGTGGGCACCCCGTACGCCGCCGAGCCCACGGCCTCAGTCGGCGGGCTCGGCGGCGAGCAGCCCGGTCAGCAGGCTCCGGAGGGTCCGCTCGAAGAGGTCCGTGCCGGGAGCGGGCACCGTGGGTCGGGTGAAGGCGGCGACCAGATGCGGGTACGCCGTGAGGTCGAGGCCGGCGAAGGTGACCGGCTGGGCGGTGGCCTCGCTGCGGGCGAAGAGGCTGACCACCCCGGTCATCATCGCGATCGCCTCGAACTTGGCGGTGGCCGCGCAAGGAATCGGCTCCAGGACCCGTAGGCAGTTGTCGAACCAGGCCAGGCTCTGCGGGCCGACGCCGGACGCCCGGTGGTTCACGTCGACCAGCCACGGGTGGCGCCGGTACAGCGCCAGTTGCCGGCGGGCCAGCAGCAGCATGGTGTCCAGCCAGTCGCCGTCCGACTCCGGATAGGGCCGCAGTTCGCCCGCGGCCCGGTCGGTCATCAGGTCCAGCAGGTCGTCGCGAGACGACAGGTACCGGTAGAGCGATCCGGCGCTGGTGCCCAGCGCGGTGGCCAGCGCGCGCATCGACACCGCGCCGATGCCCTGGGCGTCGGCCAGGGCGATGGCGGCCGCCACGATGTCGTCCCGGTTGTGTCCCGGGGTCGGTCCACGGCTGCCGCGCTCCGGCCTGGCCCAGATCGGCTGCCGGTCGGCACCGCTCTCGCCGGGCCCCGTGGATGCGTCGCTCACGGAACCACTCTAAAACCGCGAACCCCGTTCGCCGTTTATCGAGGCGCGATCACCGCCGCTGGTCGGCGGCGGGCGCCGCGCCGGCACCCGCCGCCTCGGTTCAGCAGCTCTCCTTCGCCTCGCGCCGGAACTCGGACTCGGTGACCGCCTTCCGTTCACCGGCGGCCTCACCCACCAGGACCTGGTCCGGAGCCAGCGCCGCCAACTCCTCCACGGTGAAGTGGACCGGGAAGGACGTCTCGCCGCCGTCGGCGGCGGACACGGTGTACTCCCGGCCGGGCTCGAAGGCGGTGAGCGTCCCTTCGGTGACCGTCCACCCGGCCGGCAGTTGCAACAACCGGACCTCGGTCGACGCGGCGCCGGTGTCCCGGTCCACGTCCCACTGCACCCGCGGGGTGACTCCCACCGTCGAGACGCTCACGCCGTCGGCCTCGAACCCGTCGCAGGCGGCCACGAGTAGCGTCGGATGACCGTCCACACTGCGCAACGCTGCCACCCGCTTGGCCGCCGGGGTGCAGGCGGCCAGCGTGCCGAGCGTGGCGGCGGCCGCGAGAGCCGCCACCAGCCGGACGAGCCGGGGCGCCGTCATCGTCGGCTCACCAGCAGAGGCCGAGCATGCACTTGGCCACCGGTTCAAGCCAGCTCGGCTGGGTCGGCTCGTTGCCATAGTCCCAGTATCCGCCCTTCCACGGGTTGGCCCCGATCTCCCACGGGTTGGCGTCACCGTCGGTGCCGGTGAGCAGGTACGACAGGCCCGTGCCGGAGAAGTAGAGGGCCAGGAAGTGCGGCGGGCTGAAGTGCTGCCACTGGTCCGAGTGGCGTGCCTCGTGCTCGAGCAGGTCCGGGCCGTACGTCCCGGCGTCGACGCCGTTCGCGCGCAGAGCGTCCCGGACCGCCGCCTCGTCCTCCAACTCGTCGATCAGATCGTCCGGCCCCTGCGGGTAGAGCAGGTAGTCACCGATGGTCATCGGCCGACCGTTCGGGGTCCGCACGTTGTAGCAGATCATCTGCTTGTCGCCCGCGTAGCACGTCCCGCCCCACAGCTTCATGGCCGCCTGGGCGAGCAGGTTGTTGCCGAGCAGCTGGTTGCCGAGCCGGAACGGCGGATCCAGCGGCGGGTCCTGCCCCGGCACCGGCACGTGCCACTGGGGCCCGTCGGGACCACCCTGCGCCTGCTCCTGCCGCTGCAACTGGATCGCGGCGTCGAGGGCGATCTTCGCGTCCGCCGCCGCTTCCTGGGCGCTCTTGCCCGCGGCCAGCGCCGAGGCACGGGCCTGGTCGGCGGCCCGCTGGGCGGCGCTCGCGTACGAGCTGGCCCGGGCCGCCGCGGCGGTCGCCGTGGCCGCGGACTTCGCCGCGGCCTCCGCGTCGCGCTGGGCGGCGGCCGCGGCGTTGCGGGCCACCTGCGCCGACTGTGCCGCCTGCTGCGCCGACACCGCCGCCTGCTCCGCCGACGTGCGGGCCTCGTTGGCGTACGCGGCGGCCTGGCTGGCCGCGGCAGCCGCCTGCTCGGCGTAGCGGGCCGCGTCCGCGGCCGCCTGGCGGGCGATCGCCGCCACCCGTTGCGCCTCCGCGGCGTCCTTGCGGGCGTCGGCCGCGTACCGCGACGCCTCGGCGACCAGGCCGCGGACCCGGGCGACGTGGGTGGCCGCCTCCGCGTCCCGCTTCTGCGCGCGGAACTGCCCGTCGGTGAGGAAGTCCTTCAGGTACGCCCGCGGGCCGGTAAGTGCGACCTGGGCGGCGGACTTCACCTCGGGCCCGCCCGCGTTCATGATCTGGGCGACCCGGATCCGGTCGTCCTGCTCCGCCGCGGCGTACTGGCCGGTCATCAGGAACGCGTGCCGATCGGCGTCGGTGCCGTCCAGCGCCGCCTGCCCCGCGGCCCGCACCTGCGGCCCGCCGCTGCTCATGATCTGGCCGATCCGGATCCGGTCGTCGGTCGCCTTGCCCGGGTAGGCCCGGGTCTCCAGGAAGGCCGTGACGGCCTCGTGGGACCCGGTCAGGGCCGCGTCCGCCGCCGTCTTCTGGGCCGCGACGCCGGTGGTGGCCGCGATGTTGCGCACCTTGGCCCGGTCGTCCTCCTCCGCGGCCGTCGCCAGCCCGGTGGCGAGGAAGCTGCGCAGGTCGGCCTCGGAACCCGCGAGCGCGGTGGCCGCCGCCGCCTGGGTCCACTCGCCACCGGTCTTCATCAGCCGCGCCGCCGCCCGGCGGCCGCTGGAGAGCACGACGGTCGAGGGAGCACCGGGGGCGCTCGCCTCGGCCAGCCACTGCCGGGTCTGCTCGTCCAGCCGCGCTTCCTCGGCCGCGTCCGCCGCGGCCTGCGCCAGCTTCGCCTCCTCGGCGAGGCGCGCCTCCTCCGCGTCCGCCACGCCCTGCGCGGTCTGCGCGGCCAGGCGCTCGGCGTCCGCCTCACGGGCGGCCGCCTCGACCTGCGCGGCCTGGTCGGCGGCGGCGGTCGCCGCGTTCGCCGCCGTCGTCGCCCCGTTCGCGGCGGCCGTCGCGCGGGCCGCCGCCTGGGCCGCCTCGCCCGCGTGGGCCGCGGCGTCGTCGGCCGCCGCGGCCGCCGCCTCCGCGTGTGCCGCCGAGTCGAGTGCCGCCTGGTACGCCTGCCGCGCGGCCTGCGCCGACTGTGCGGCGAACCGCTCGGCCGCGCTCGCGGCGCGCGTCGCCGCCGCCGCGTTGCGCTGCGCCGCCGCGGCCGCCGCCCGGGCCCGCGCCGCCTCCGCCGCCGCCACGTTCGAGTAGTTGCCCGCGTCGGCGGCCGCCGAGGCCGCGGCGGCCGCGTTGACACCGGCGCTCGCCGCCGCTGCGGCCGCGCCGCTCGCCGCCTGCGCCGCGTTGCCCGCGGCCAGCGACGCCTCGGCCGCCTTGCGGGCGTCGACCGCCACCTTGCGAGCCGCCGCCGCCGCTGACCGCGCCGCCGCGGCCTGGTTCGCGTCGGTGGCCGCGTTGGCCGCCGCCCCGAACGCCCGCGAGGCGGCCTGCCCGGCGAGCGTCGCCGCCGACGCGGCCCGCGCGGCCGCGTTCGACGCCAGCCGCGCCGCGTTGTTGGCCGCCTTCGCCGCGCCGACCGCGGTACGCGCCGCGTCCGCCGCCCGGGCCGCCGCGTCCGCCGCCCGCGCCGCGGCGCTGGACGCCCGCTTGGCCGAGTCCCGGGCCGCCTCGGTCTCCGCCTTGGCCCGCTCGGCGGCCGCCTTGGCCAGCCGTGCCGCCTCCACCGCCTGCGCGGAGGCGTTCTTCGCGGCCTCGGTCTCCTCGGCCGCCATCTCGCCGGCCTCCTTGGCCCGGCTGACCAGTTGGGAGAGCGTGCTCACCTCCTGGTCCCGGGCCCGCGCCACGTGCTGCCCGTTGACCAGGAACTCGCGCAGGTCCCGGTCGGTCCCGTTCAGCGCCTGCTGGGCCGCCGCACGGACGGCCGGGCCGCCGGCGGTCATGATCTGCGCGATCCGGATCCGGTCGTCGAGCGTCCGGGCGGTGCCCAGCTCCATGAAGAAGAAGCGCTCCAGGTCCTGCGGGGTCCCGGTCAGCGCCTTCTGCGTCGCCGACTTCACCTGCGGGCCGCCCACGTTCATCACCTGGGCCGCCCGCACCCGCAGGTCGACCGCCAGCGGCGCCTGGTAGCCGGTCTCCAGGAACTCCTCGACGTCGGCGGGGGAACCGGCCAGCGCCGCCTCGGCCGCCGCGCGGACGCTGCTGCCGCCGATCTCCTGGTAGTACTCCACCCGGACCCGGTTGTCGTGCGCCAACGCCTCCGCGTAGCCGGTGTCGAGGAACTCCCGCAGGTCCGCGTCCGAGCCGGTCAGAGCCACCTCCGCCGCTCGGGCGACCGCGGGGCCGCCGGTGCGGATCAGCTCGACGCAGCGGGCCCGGTCGGCCGCCGTCGGGGGTTCCACCGCGCTGGCCGGAATCCCCAACATCGTCGAGGTGACGATCACACTGGTGGTGGCGGCGAGGGCGGCCCGTACCGCCATCCCGCGCAGCCTTCGTCGAGACCTGCCCACGTCTTCCCCCGTTCGCCCACTGCCGTCACCGACCGTCAACGGATCGGTGCGGTCAGGCTAGGCGCGCGGAACCGAACGCGATGTCCCCGATGGACATTGTCAGGCATAGATGGCCGATCAGCCGAAACCGCATAGACCGGATTGAATGTTGTGCGGTTCGGTGGCCCGACCACGCATACTGGCGGCTGGCGACGGCCGACCCGGGCCGGGGACACGCAAACGGGCACCATCCGCTCGGGAGGCGACCATGACAGAACCGATCACGGCACGGCAGTTCCACCACAGCGAGGGAGTGGCGGACTGGCGGGTCGCCGACGGCGGGGCCGGCGCCTACTTCCGCACCGGGTCGTTCGCCACCGGCGCTCGATTCGCGCAGGCCATCGCCGACCTTCCCGGCCTGGACGACCACGCTCCCGACGTCGACCTGCGGCCCGACGGCGTCTTCGTCCGCCTCTTCACCACCGCCCCCGCACCGGACGGGCTCAGCAGCCGCGACGTCGAGCTGGCCCGGCTCATCTCCGCCGCCGCGCGGCGACTCCACCTGACCGCCGAACCACACCGGGTGCAGAACGTCGTCGTCACCATCGACGCACTCGACGTCGCCCGGGTGCTCCCGTTCTGGCGCGCGGTGCTCGGCTACGGCGACCGCGACGGCGGGCCCGTCGACGAGCTGAACGACCCGCACCGCCGCAAGCCGGTCGTCTGCTTCCAGCAGATGGACGCCCCCCGCCCGCAACGCAACCGGGTCCACCTCGACGTCTGGCTGCCACACGACCAGGCCGAAGCGCGCGTCGCCGCCGCCGTCGCGGCCGGCGGCCGCGTCGTCAGCGACGAGATGGCCCCGTCGTGGTGGGTGCTGGCCGACCCCGAGGGCAACGAGGCCTGCGTCGCCACCTGGATCGGCACCGACGGCCGCGGTTACCCCTGACCACCCGCCGTCAGTCGGGTGCCCAGCGCAGCCAGCGCTCGTCGTGCCGAAAACCGACCCGTTGGTAGAAGGCCACCGCCCGCTCACTGGAGTGGACCGTCACGTGTTCCAACTCCCGCCGGCGCGCCTCGGCCAGCACGGCCTCCAGCAATCTCGCACCGATTCCGCCGTCCCGCAGTTCCGGAACCACGTACACCGACTGGACATCGCCGCACAGACGGCCTCGCCGTACGGGAGTGGGCACCCGCTCCGCGACCATCAGCCACGCCATGCCGACGGCCTCACCATCGACCTCGGCGAGGAAGGGCAGATGGGTCGGGCGGTGGTCCGCGACCCAGGTGGAGAACAGTTCCACGAAGGCCGCCCGGTCCGTCCCTCGGTAGCCGCCCTCCTCGGTCAGCCGCCGCCACCTCAGCCCCGCCAGCGCCGCCGCGTCGACCGCCGCCGCTTCCCGTACGGCCACCCGCATCCCCGAACCTCCCGTTCCACGCCGCCGGATCGCGACAACACCGCCGGCCGTCCGGCCCGTCGTCGGCAGTTCTCAGCCGACCCGGCCCCTCATCGCTCGGTTGAGGCTGCTCCTTCGGATGTCAGCCGTGATCGGCATCGGCGCCCCGCCGACGTAGGCGGGCCCGGTGCGAGCGACGTCGGACAGCCACCACAACCGCCAGCACCCCGCCGGTGATCACACCGATGCTGGCCAGACCGAACGCCGCCAGGCTGCCGAGAGCCGTGTCGCGCGCATCGTAGAACCGCGGCGGATCGCCGATCGAGAGGGTCGGTGTCGGACCGCTCTCGGCCGTCCCGCAGGTCACGGTGTAGCTACCGGCCGGCCCGGCGGACAGGGTGAGAAGACCGCGCCACCGTTCCTCGCCGACGTCGAGTTCGACATCCTCGGAAAGCAGGCGGGTCTCGTTGGACTCGAGAATCTCCTGGCCGTCCACCGGTGACGCGTCACATCTGACGTCCGGGACGCTCTGGCCGGTCTCCTTGACCCACACCATCTTCTCGTCCGCCGGCGACAGGCGCACCGTGACCACCTGACCCGGTGTGAAGCGCTGTCCCAGGTGACCCCCAGAGCGGAGGACGAACAGCAGCACGCCGGCCGCCGCCAACCCGCCGCCAACGGCGACCAGTGCCGCGACGAAGAACCAGAGGCGGCGCGGCCGCGGTGCCACCGGGGTGAGGACCGGAGCGAGAGTCATGGCGACATGATGCGGGGCGACCGCACGCTGCACCAGCACGCGAGTGGCGAAGGCCCGGGGCCCTGCTTGTCGTCGACGGCGGCCAGGGCTCCGACCAGGCGCCCCTCGCCGTCGCCGCCAGCCGTCGAATCCTCGACGCGGCCGGAGGCGCCGCCCAGGAAGTCCGGTCCACGCAGCGGTGGGGAGGCTGCCGCTGGTGCGGCGACCCGACACCGCTCGCTCACGATCTGCGAACTCGGGTGATCGCCGACATGGGCACGCCCACCCGGGCCGGGGGCTAACCCCCGGCCCGACCGGGGGCTAGCCGGCGAACGCGTCCGGGGGCACATCGGATGGTTACGCGGCGCGCAGTTGCCGAGGCTTGTGAACGCATCAGCTTCGTCCACGGCCGGCTCGTCTCAGGTGGTTACGACCGGCTGATCCTCGTATGGAGTGCCCGATGACCATTCTTGCCACAGGTTTGCGCGCGATGCGCGGCTGGCACCGTCCGCTGGTGGCGAACGCGACGCTCATGTTCACCCTGACGTTGGTCTCCGCCGTCGGTCTGATCGTCGACGATCGCCTGCTGCTGGGTGAATCGGTCTGGGTGAAACCGATGAAGTTCGGCTTCGCCATGGGGGTGTACGGCCTGACGCTGGCGTGGCTGCTCAGCAAGCTGAGCAAGGGCAGACGTCTCGGGTGGTGGCTCGGCACCGTCTTCGCCGTCGCCGGTCTGCTCGACGTCGGCGCCGTCGTCTACGCTGCCGCGCACGGCACGTTCAGCCATTTCAACAACGACGCCGAGCCGGTCGCCGAAACCGTGCGGACGGTGTTCTCCATCGGCGTCGCACCGCTCCTGCTGATCACTCTGATCATCGCGGTCCTGGTCCTGATCCAACGTACCGGCGACCGTGCCATGACCCGCGCCCTGCGCGCCGGACTCGGGCTTGCCATCGCCAGCATGGTCGTGGCGCTCTGGCTCAGCAACTCCGCGGGCGCCACACCGCGGACGCTGACCGACGCCAACGGCAACCCGGTGTCCATGAACGGCGGCCACGGCATCGGCGACCCCGACGGCAACGGAATGTTCCTCACCAACTGGAGCACGACCGGCGGCGACCTCCGTGTGCCGCACTTCGTCGGCCTGCACGCCATCCAGGTGCTGCTGCTCATCACCGCGATCCTGGGTGCGCTCGCGACCCGTCATGACTGGCTCCGCGCCGAACGAGTCCGGGCCCGGCTCGTCGGCGTCGCCGGCCTCGGCTACACCGGTGTGTTCGCCGTGCTCACCTGGCAGGCGAAGCGAGGCATGCCGGTCACCCGTCTCGATCGGCAGACCCTGATCGCCTTCACCGGGGTATCGGTGCTCACCCTGGTGACGGCCGCCGCAGTGGTCGTCGCTGCCCGTCGCCCGTCCGCGCCACCCACCGCCGGACAGCAGCGCGATGAAGCGTCGGCCGTGACGGCCGACGCGGACGCGGCAGTGATCAAGGGTTGACAAGCTCGAGACGGCTGCGGCAACCTTGCAGCCGACCACGCGATCGGCGTGGGCACTCTGCATGAGGGAATGACGCCTGTGATCCGGGTAGGCCGAGCGGCCGCCTGAGTGTCGAGCACGCGACGGAGGATCGTCGCGCTGCTCCATCACGGTTGAGCGGTCCAACGCTTCTTCCGCCCACCGCAGCTTCTCTCCTGCATCGAGGTCTACGTTGATCATGGATGTCCGCATCCAGCAGTCCGTCGTCGCCAACCTCTCCAACCGACCCGCACCCGTAGCGGTGGGGCCGTTCGTGTTCGGGATGGACCCCACCACGACCAGTCCCAACATCAACTACGCGACGCCGCGTCCCGGTGCTGCCATCACCGCCGCCGACGTCGCCGCCCTGGTCGCAGCCTTCCGCGCGGCTGATCGCAAACCCCGCCTGGAGTACGTCATCAGTTGCGCCCCCGGCCTGGAGGCACTCCTGACCGCCGCCGGCTTTCTCGCGGAAGCCCGGCACACCTACCTGCTCTGCACGCCCAGCACATTGACGACACCACCCACGCTCGACCACCTCGATCTGCAGGAACCGGGCACCGATCTTCAGCGCGCCGCGCTGATCAGCGCGCAGAACGAAGCGTTCGGCGGCGACCCGGTGGCCTCCGAGGCTGACGTAGCTCGGCTTCGGAACCTGCAGGGCGACGGCGGCGTGGCCGTCATGGCCGTCGCTGGCGACGGCACCTGTGTGGGAGGTGGCGGGGCGGTCCCGCCCACCGGCGCGGTAAGCGAGGTCGCCGGCATCGCCGTTCGCACGCCCTACCGCCGCCAGGGACTGGCGAGCGTGATCACCGCCGACATCACCCGGCGGCTGTTCACCACCGGCACGGAGATCGCCTGGCTGGAGGCCTCCGGCGAGGAATCGTGGCGGGTGTACGAGCGGGTCGGCTACCGACCCGCCGGTCAACGGCTCTACATCGCCCTGACCTGAGGTCCGACCCAGAACCCGGGCCGAGGTCCACCGACCACGGCCCGGGCCACCTCTGCGGTTCGCCACGGAACACCCGCTCATCGGCCGCGGCCGAGCGTTCGACCCACGCGACGCCTGTCACGCGCGTTGTGCCGTGTCGGCCGCAGTTCCGCGCACACGATCTCGGGCTCACCGCGTCCCAGGGCGTGGCAGGCCGCTCACCTGCAAGTGATCTACTCAATGAGTGAGCAACCTGCGAGATCTCATCGTCCGCTGGCAGCGCGGCTGGGGCGTGGCTCGCGAGCTGCCCGTCGCCGACGACGTAGGCGGCGCGTTGCGGGTCCGGTCCATGCAGCCCGGCCGCGACATCGAATATGTCGCGTTCGATGCCGACGAGGACCCCGCGTCGCTTGCCAGGCTGGCCGAGCTGGTGGCTGGCGAGGACGCCGTCACATGGCTGACCGTGCCCACCACCGATCCGGTGGGGGCGGCCACGGCGCTGACGGCCGCCGGCCTGATCGTGCTGAAGCACTCGGAACTGCTGATGACAGCCGATCTTCGCGGGCATCAGCAGAACCTGCCCGCGGCACCGTACCGGCTGCTGACCCAGGTCGATTCCTACCGTGGCGACAGCGTGGTCACGGCCACGGTACGGCACGAGTCAGGAGACATCGGTGCGCGCGGGACGATGGGACTGGCCGGTACGGATGCGGTCGCCGACCGGATCGAAACCATGCCGGCTCATCGCCGCAGAGGCCTGGCCAGCGCGGTTATGAGTGCACTAGCCCGCTCCGCGATCGACGAAGGCGCCGAACACGGCATCCTCATCGCCAGCGAGGACGGTCAACGTCTGTACAGGACGCTCGGCTGGCAGCCGGTAGCCGATGTACTGATCGCAACGACGCCTGGCAACACGTACCCGTCCTGAACGGCGCAGACAGCCTCGGCCGACACACGCTTCTCGTCCTCGTCCATCGAGCGCGCGATCCACCGTCCGACGAAGGCGTGCCGGCCTCAGCAGCCCCGGTGAACGAGCTGGGTGTCTTCGATTGTCCCGGCCGGTCAGTACCCTGCGCGCCATGACACGCAATCCGCTGACGCACCTTCGACACGACTCGGGCAGCGGCCTCCTCAGCCCCGCCCTTCCGCCAGGGCGAACCGTGCTCGAAACTGCGGCTGGGGTTCTCGATGAGCCAATCCTGTGGATCAGCGATACCCGTCCAGACCCCGGTCTGTGGGGATCGCTTCAGGCGTGCCACGCCCGGACGGGTCTGTGGCCACTGCTGCTCGGAGAGAGTAGGTACGAGGCGGGCAGCCCATGGACGACCGGCGAGCTCGACCCGGGTCTCATCAAGTCCCGGCCGGGCGATCATGACGCCGATGAGCTGCTGGCAGGGTGGTGGTCCGCCTACACGGCCCTTGATGAGGATGACGACATGCTCAGCGCGCCGGAGCGGATGGCCGTGACGGCGCCGTTTGGCCAGCGGTGGCCCGGGCTCGCGCCTGCCGGAACGCTGCGGGAAGACTCCGCTGCTCGGGCTGCCGAGTTCGCGGAACACCTGGTCGCCGCCGCCTGGCTGACCGCACCACACCTCGGGCTGAGCGCCAGTGTTCGCGGTGCGGATGCCCTGGCCGATCTGGGGTGGGGCGGGCCACTGAACTACGAGAACGACACCGCGCAGTTCAGCGCGGTGCTGCGCAGCTGGGAAGAACGCTTCGGTGGAAGAGTCGTCGGCCTCGGACCAGCCGTGCTCTACCTCAGCGTCGCCGCTCCGCCCACCGATACAGACCACGCGCTGCGCGTCGCCGCAGAACACTTTGCGTTCTGCCCCGACAACGTGTGGCAGTCCAGCACGAACACCCTCACCCGTTACGCCGAGAGCCTCGTCGAGCGGGCGTGGTGGTCGTTCTGGTGGGACTGATTCGCCCCATCGCCGGCGCCGGACGGGAGGGTCACCACGGACACATGATCTTGTTTCCGAGCCGTCGGTCTTCTCCGTGGACGGCCACGATAGCGACGCCCGTCGCCGAGACTGGGCCAGGAATCCCATTACCAGCGAAGAGTCCGACCCGCCAGACATGGCTGGAGCACTAGACTCGCGACAACGGCGAGTAACACTCTGAGCGCTTTCGGTGATAATCCGAAGGGGCGGACGTCCTCACAGGGGACACAGAGGGGAAGAACGACGTGCCACACAACGTTCACGGGGAACACATTGATGACCTGACGTTCATCAACCCGACGGGTCTCTACGATCCTCGGCCGAATGCCTACTCACATCTTGCGATATTCCCGGCCGGTTGGCGCATGATCCTCCCGGCAGGACAAGGCGGCGAGACCGAAGACGGCGCTCTGGCGGAGGACTTCGGGACGCAACTCAGGCAGGCGCTGGCAAACACGGAGACTGTGCTTGCGGCCGCCGGCGCCACGATGTCGGACGTGGCCAAGTTCAACCTCCTCGTCGTTGACCACAACGAGGAGAAGTTCGGGTTGGTGAGACAGGAGTTCGATCGCGTATGGGGTGACCGCAAGCCGGCGTGGACTCTGATTCCGGTGCCCGCCCTTGCGCTGGACGGAATGCTGATCGAGATCGACGTTATCGCTGTGGTGCCGCAGTGAGACGGTAGGCACTCCGGCAATCAGTGCCCCTGCACCGCCGCCCACGCCCGCGTCATCATCGACGCCCTGGTGTTGGACCTCGCGTGGATCGGCCCGGGCCAGCCGATGCCAGGCCTTACTCGATCGGGTAGGACAGGCCTTGTCGGCGGTTCCTGCCGATCGTGGGCGGCGTGCGGCGGCGGTACGCCGTTGGCTATCGGTCAGGTCGGTGTGGACTGGAGGGCGTCCGCGACCGGCCGCCGGGTGGCGGCCAGGGCGGGGATGGCGGTGAGTGCGGCGACGGCGAGCAGGACCCCGAGTGCCATGGCCAGCATCCAGGAGCCGGGCGCGTACTGGGGGTCGCCCGGAGTGACGACCAGGCACAGCGCGATTCCGGCCGGGACCCCGAGGGCGACGCCGGGTGCCGCGGGAAGGAGCTGCGCTACCGCCATGCCCACGGTGACCTGTGCGGGTGTGGCGCCGAGTGTGCGGGCGACGGCGAGGGGGTGCCGGGCGTCGAGGACCGTGGTCCAGGTGCTCACAACGGCATTGATCAATGCGAGGACGCACAGCACGACGATGACGAGGAGCATGGCCTGGAGGGTTCGCGTGTTGCGGGGGTTGGCCAGCTCCGATTCGCCGAGCTTGACCTGCCGGTCCTGCGCGAGGCCCATCAGCAAGGCGGCGAGCGCGATCGTGGTGATCAGGGTGTTCACCATGACCAGTCGGGCGCGGCGTGGCCGACGGGCGTTGACGCGTACCCCGAGCAGCAGCGCGGTGGGTAGCCGGCGGGACAGCCAGACGCGCCACCGCCGGCGGCGCGGTGGTGTGGCCGCATCGGCCAGCGCGTGGACGGTGTCGGTGGTGGCGGCGCGCACCACGGGCGCCAGCGCCGCCGCGACGGCGATGGCGAGCGCCAGGGCAAGGGCGGCGACCACGGTGCGCAGCGCGGGCGGGTGCGTGCCGGTGGAGCCGAGGAGTCCGGCGCCGGGGTTGGTGAGCGCGGGCGCGGCGAGCCAGCCGGCGGTCAGGCCGGCGCCGGCGCCGGCGAGCCCGATGACGAGGTATTCGGCGAGGTGCACGGCGGCGATCATGGCTGGTCCAGCGCCGACGGCCTTGAGGAGCCCCACCCTGCGACGCTGGTCGACAACGCGGCCGGCGACGATGTTGGCGACGCTGGCCACCGCGAGAGCGGTGAGCAGCCAGCTGCCGACCATCAGGACCCGTCGCGCCTGTTTGACGAGCTTGCCGTCCGTGTCGGCGATCTCTATCCAGCTGGTGTATTCGATCCCGTCCCTGCCCATGTGGCGGAAGGAGGTGCCGACCTGCGGGTCGGCGAATCTCAGGTTCAGGGTGTAGGACAGCGGCCGCGCGCCGGCCAGCGCGGGGATCTGGCTACTGTGGACCCAGACCAGGCCGGCGTACTGGACCAGCGGGCTGCCCGAGTCGTATCGCCAGTCGGCGTTCGGGTAGACGGCCCTGGCGGCGGTGACCGCAGTGCCGACCACCCGCAGCGGATGGCCGTTGATGTCGACGGTGTCGCCGGTGTGCACGCCGAGGGCGTTGGCGAAGGTGGGTTCGATGACCACGCCGCCGGGGCGTACCCAGGTGCCGGTGGTCACCGCGGGCCGGTCGAGCGCCGCCGGCGAGTTGTCCCGGCCTTGGACGACCGCCTGCACGGTCTTGCCGCGAGCGGTCAGCATCAGAAAGGCGATCGGGTACGGCCCACTGTCTGCGGTGACGCCGGGCGCGGTGGACAGCGGCGCGAGGGCGGTCAAGGCCTCCGCGCCCGTCGCTCCCGGCATCGCCACCACGTCGGGGCCCGCGGTTGCGGCCCGGGTCCGCTCGTACGGGCGGGCGAGAGCCCTGTCGAGGGCGAGGCCGAGGGTCAGCGTGCCGGTCGCGGCACTGATCGCGATCAGCAGCAGTACGGTCTCCGTGCGCCGTCGGCGGAGGTCGCGCACCAGCAGCCGGCACATCAGCAGCAGACGTCCGCGCACCTCAGCGCCACCCGCCGTAGACCGTACCGGCGCCCGCGGCGGCGGGGCTGGCGGCGAGATGGTTGTCGTCGGCGAACGACCCGTCCCGCATGGAGATCATCCGGTCGGCGATCGCGGCGATGCGTGCGTCGTGGGTGACCACCACCAGTGTCTGCCCCGCCGTGCGTAGCTCCTCGAACAGCCGCAGCACCTCGAGGGTGGCGGCGCTGTCCAGGTTGCCGGTGGGCTCGTCGGCGAGCAGGATCAGCGGCTCGTTGCTCAGCGCGCGGGCGATGGCGACCCGCTGACGTTGGCCGCCGGACAGCGCCGACGGCAGGTGCGTGGCGCGGTCGGCGAGCCCGACCCGGTCGAGCAGGTGCAGGGCACGTTGCCGGGCTCGGTGGGGAGACCGCCCGGCCAGCAGCGCGGCCAGTTCGACGTTCTCCACGGCGGTGAGTTCGTCCATGAGGTGGAACGACTGGAAGACGAAGCCGATGTGGTGGCGCCGCAGTCGGGCCAGGGCGCGTTCGCTCATCGTGTCGATCCGGTGCTCGGCCAGCCAGATCTCGCCGTCGGTGGGGCGTTGCAGACCGCCGAGCAGGTGCAGCAGGGTCGACTTGCCGCAGCCGCTCGGGCCCATAATCGCTAGCGTCTGCCCGGCGGGCACGTCCAGGTCGACCTCGTCGACCGCCCGGACCAACGCGCTCCCCCGGCCGTACCACCTGGTCACCCCGCGCGCCCGCAGCAGCGCCGATCCGGTCATGCGGCACCACCGGGTACGGCCTCGCGGCGCTCGCTTCGCTCGGTGTGCTCGGTCATGGGTTCGCCTTCCGTCGGGTCCGGTCGCGTTCGGTCCACATCCGTTCGCACGCCTCCAGCCATTCGAGGTCGGCCCGCAGCCGCAGCACGACCCCCTCCACCAACAACCCGGCGACCGGATCCACCGACCGATCCAACGCGGCCCGCTGGGTGTCCCGCAGTCGGCGCAGCAGCTCGCGCCGCTGCGCGTCGACCAGGGCCACCGGATCGGCCAGCCGGGCGGCCGCGGCGGCCACCAGCTTGAGATGGAACTCGCTGAGGTCCGGCTTCGGCCAGCTCACCTCGGTCAGCCACGCGGCGACCCGTTGCTGCCCGGCCGGAGTCAACGCGTAGACCCGGCGATCGGGTCGGTCCGGCAGGCCCTCGGCCCGCTGCGACGTCACCAGCCCCGCCTTGGCCAGCCGCGCCAGTGTCACGTAGATCTGCCCGGCGTTCATCGCCTCGCCGAGTGGGCCGAGCGCGGCGCGTATCCGGCTTCGTAGCTCATAGCCGTACGCCGGCTCCTTCGCCAGCATGGCCAGCACCACATCCTGCACCCGGGCACACCTCCGTCGACCGACAATAGATAACCGCTAGCCATAGCGCTGTCAAATCTGACGGACGCCCAACCCTGGGGCGGTCGACGATCGCGACCGCTCGATGCGCGAATTGCGGCTGGTCCGGATGTCTGGTCGAGGTGCATCGTGCTCAGCCGCCCCTGGCCTTCGAGCAGGAGGTCACCGGTGGGGATGGCTGGTGATGCCGTCCACGATGGTGGTCAGGTTGTGGTGGAAGGTTTCCTCGGCGTCGAGGTGGGCGCCGTCGATGACGAGCCGGGCGACGGTGGGATAGCGGCCGGTGTCGAGCATGCGTGTCAGGTAGGGCCCGAGGCTGGCCTGCCAGGCGGTCACGTCGGTGCCGGTGGAACGGGCGGTGCGTCGCTCGGTGACCTCGCTGCGGAGCGCTCCGATGAGGAAGGCGTTGAGGGCGCCCAAGGCTCGTTGGAGGTCGTCGACGCCACGCACGCCAGGGGCTTGACTGAGCGCCGCCGCGGTCGATTCGCCTACGGCGAGCGCGTGAGGCCCCAACTGCGGCCTTCCGCCGAGCAGGTCGGCGAACCACTCGTGATCAAGTGCGGCGGCACGGGTCGCGTGGGCGATGGCCAGGACCGTTACGCGCCACTCGGAGTGCTGGCCGGCCTCGGCGATCTGGGCGTACACGGCGTCGACCATCAGATCGAGCAGCTCGGATCTGTTGATCACGTAGTCGTAGAGCCGCATCGGACCGACACCGAGCTCTTTGGCGATCTTGCGCACCGACAGCCCGTCGAGGCCGTGTGCGTCGGCGAGCCGGATCGCCGTGGCGGCGATCTTCGCTCGGCTCAGCGGCACCGGCGCCGCCCGAGGCTGAGGCTCGGGCCGTTCCCAGACGGGCAACGATGCGCTACCGTACGGCGTATCCATAGAATACAGCGTACGGTAAGGGAGATGGTGATGCGAGTCGCGATCGCCGGTGGTGGCCTTGGCGGCCTGACGCTGGCACGGATCCTGCACCGCCACGGCATCGACGCGGTGGTGTACGAACGCGAGGCGAGCCGATCCGCACGATCGCAGGGCGGATCGCTCGACCTGCACCCGGAATCCGGGCAACAGGCCCTCGCCGCGGCGGGTCTCGCCGGCCGGTTCCGGTCCGAGGCGCGGCCCGAGGGCGAAGAACATCGCATCCTCGACCCGGCCGGACGCACCCTCGTGCACCACAAGCCACAACCCGGCTCATTCTCCGGACGTCCCGAGATCGATCGGAGCGCACTACGCGATCTTCTGCTCGATTCCCTCCCCGGCGACGCGGTCGCCTGGCAGCATCAGCTCGTCGCGGCGACGCCACGACCCGACGGGGGCTTCGGGCTGACGTTCCATGGTGGCCACAAGACCGACTGCGACGTCCTCATCGGCGCGGACGGCGCGCGCTCGGTCGTCCGGTCGCTGCTGACCGACGCGAGACTGTCCCACGTGGCCACGTTGGTCGAGCTGAACATCAGCGACGCCGACCGGCGCCACCCGGATCTCGCCGAGCTGGTCGGCCCCGGGAACCTGTGGTGCATCGGCGTGAACCAGATCCTGGCCGCGCAACGCCTCGGCGACGGCGGCATACGAGTCGGGATCTCCCTGCGCGCAGAAGATCGCGACCTCGACACCTACCGGAGTAAGCGTGCCCTGCTGGACATGTTCGACGGCTGGGACCCAAGCCTCACCGCACTCATCGAAGCCGGCGACAGCACGCCGACGCCGCGCAGGATCGAAGCGATGCCCATCGGCACACGCTGGGCCCACCAGCCGGGCATCACCCTCATCGGAGACGCCGCGCACCTCATGCCGCCGGTCGGCGAGGGTGCCAACCAGGCCATGCTCGACGCCGCCGAGCTCGCCGGCGAGCTCGCCGCCAACCCCGCCGACCCGGACTCGGCGATCCGGACGTACGAAGAGGCGATGTTCACCAGAATTCGCCCGATCGCCGAAATGTCCGCACGGGTCCAGGCGATGATGCTGTCCCCCACCGCGGCGGACGACGTCACCCGCTTCTTCACGGCGCGACCCACCGAGCCGGCCGCCGTGGGTTGAGGACGCGCTGCGCGGGCAGGATCGATCCGCACCCGGATCAGGCCGGCCACTGCTCCGCCCGACAGCACGGTGCGTGTATATGTGGGATGATTCACCGCTGGTCCGGTTCGCTGACGTGCAACACGGTGAAGAGCGTGCCGTCAGTCGGTATCGCCGCGCGACCGAGTCCGGCGACCGTGGTGAACTCGACCGCCTGCCAGGTTGTCGGATCGATGCCGGCGAACGCGAGGTGAGTTTCCGGTCGTCGGGCTCGGGCGTCCACCCGTGCTGTCAGCATCTCCGCCACCGTCACCAGATCGGCCTCTTGGGCGATCGCCTCAGTCCGCAACCACGCGTGGGTGACGTCTGACCTTCCGCACCCGCCCACACCGAGCGCGCTCGGCACCCAGGTCCGCACACGCGGTCGACCGAAGTCGCGCACGATGCCGTCGAACCCCTGGGCCCCCCACAGGAACTCGGCAGCGGCGCTGCTGTCCGCCCACAGGTAGACGGGTGCGTACTGATTCACCTGCGACCCGTCGACGCCTGCCTCACGGATGCAGTAGGCCTTGCACCGAAGCCCTCTGCGATTGTCGAGCGCGCCGCCTCTCGTGCGCACTCGTGTCCGAATGATGTCCATGTCGTAGTCGGTTGGCAGCGCGATGGGGTACTGCATCAACAGTTGGCCTTGTCTCACCGCGTCACCTCCCACGGCTGCCGTCGACGGGCTCCAGCCCACGCACGGAGTCGTTGCCGGGCGTCCCGGTCTGGACTGCGACATGGGTCATCGTGGACTGTGGAACGAGGTGCAGCCCGGAGACCGAGCCCGTGACGCGCGGGTCGTTCGGAAGACCGGTCAGCGCGGCGTCGATCCGCCTCATCGGTTGTCCTTCCTTCGGAGGTGTTCGAGCATCGCGAGGGCGCCGCGGACGGCACGGTCGAACGGCGCGGGATCGCCGGCCGCGCGGGCCAGCACGTAGCCGCCCTGTACGACGGCAAGCACGGTGTCGGCGAGATCGGCAGGTTGCACGCCGCGGCTGAATTCGTCGTTGTTCACACCGTCACGAATGACGGCCACGATGTGTGCCCGCAACTGGTCGAACGTCGTGGCGACCACGTCCTGCAGGACAGCGGACTCCAGGACCTCGGCGTCGCCGGTCATCCGTCCCACCGGACACCCCCGCAGGACCTCGCGTTGGCGCAGCAGGTAGGCCTTCACACGCTCGAACGCGGAACCGTCGCTGGTCAGATCCGCCTCGGCGCGCCCGAGCAACTGTTGCGCGGTGGACCGCATCGCCGCGGCGGCCAAGTCTTCCTTACCGGCGAAATGGTGGTACATGCTGCCCTGCCCGGCGCCCGCCCTGTCGAGGATCGCGCGCGGACTGGTTGCGGCATAGCCACGTTCCCAGAGAAGCTCCCGGGTGCTTTCGATCAGCTGGTCGCGGGTGCTGCCAGTTCTCGGCATGTGTACATACTAGTAGTTACAGCGTCTGTGATCGACTCTCCCTGCCTCCCTGGTCAGTCAGTCATCCAAGCCGGTCGAGTTGTTGCCGTGGAACTCGAGGATGCTGCGCCCGACCTCGACCGTCGCCCGTCCGTGTCACGCGGGTCGCTCGATCCAGTCCACGGCAGCACGTCCGCGGTCACCGCCGCTGGCGCATGTCAGAATGCCCCCAAACCTGGAGCAGAGCTGGCAGAACGGGCGAGCCGATGACGACGAGCAGGGCGGCCGAGCTGGTGCGGAAAGCCGGGGATCCACAGCGGGCCACGTTCCTGGAACTCTTCTTCGACCTGGTGTTCGTCCTCGCGCTCGCGCAGCTCTCGTGCGGCCTGGCCGAGGATCTCGGTTGGAGCGGCGCCTTCCGGACGCTGGTGCTGCTGGGGGCCATGTGGTGGGTCTGGTCCAGCACCGCGTGGCTGACCGACCGGACCGACCCGCAACGAGCGGTAATCCAGGCGCTGGTCATCGCGACCATGGTCGGCAGCCTGGTGATGGCGGCCGCGGTGCCCGAGGCATTCGGCGACACGGGCCTGATCTTCGCCGGCGCGTACGTCGCGATCCAGCTCGGCCGCGGGCTCGTCCTCGTGGCCGTTCTGCGTGGCCACGAGCTGCAGCGCACCGGCGTACGCGGGCTGTTCTGGTACGGCCTGTCTATGCTGCCGTGGATCGCGGGGGCGCTCGTGCACGGCACGGCGCGTGGGGCGTTGTGGGCCCTCGCGGTGGTCCTTGACCACACGGCAGGCAGGATCGGCTTCCCCACCCCGGGGGCGGGCCGTACGCCCAGCCAAGACCTCGTGATCTCGGGCGAGCACCTGGCCGAGCGCTACCGGCAGTTCTTCATCATCGCGCTCGGCGAGCTGATCCTGGTTACCGGCCTGGCGCTGAGCAGCAACGGCTTCGCGCCGGACGAGGTCGCCGCGTTCGCAGTGTCGATCGCGACCACCGTGCTGCTGTGGCGGATCTACATCTACCGCGCCGGGCAAGTCCTGGCGGAAGCGATCGCCGTGTCCCCCGACCCGGTCCGCCTCGCCGGATCGGCGTCATACGCCCACCTCGCCATGGTGGCCGGCGTGGTCGCGGTAGCCGTCGGCGACGAACTCATCATCGCCCAACCGCTCGGGCACACCCCACCGGCCTGGATCGCCGTCATCCTCGGCGGACCCGCGCTGTACCTGGCCGGACGCGCCCGCTTCGAGCACACGGTATTCGGCCGCGTGTCCCGGTCCCGACCGATCGGCGTCCTTGCGCTGGCCGCCCTGACACCGGCGATGCTCCCCCTGCCGCCCGTCGCGGTCGCCGCCGCCCCTGCCCTCGTCCTGACCGGGATCGCCGTATCCGACGCCGCCCGCGCCCGCGGACGCCCACCCGAGCCGCCGTCACCACCCGGCTAGGAGACCTCTCGCAACCCGGCGTCTGTCCGCTGAGGACGATCATCGGGGATCGTCCGGGCGCAGGTGATCACCGCAAGCCACCCGGAGTGAATCTTCCCGTCAACCTGACGGTTGCGGTCCGGCATGGGTTGGGAGTGCCCGCCCGGGGTCTAGTTCCAACGCCGTTCAGTTAGGGACGAATCGACGTCGGCGAGCGCCTTGGCGTCCGCGGGACGTCCGGCAGCGGAAAGACCTCGCTGGCGCGGGCTCTCTGCGGGCTCGCCCCGCCAGCCGCCGGACGGCTGCTGGTGCACGGCGTGCCGGTGAGCTGGGACACGGCCATCCGTGCGCGTACCGGCCAGCCGTACCTCGCCTACGTCGGCCAGGACGCCCGGGCGGCCCTGAACCCGCACGAGACCGTCCGTCGCGCGCTCACCCGGGCACTCGCCGTGACCGCCCGGCACGGTCGAACCTCGGGCTGGACGCTGGAGGAGGTCATCGAGCGGTTCGCGCTCCCGGCCGAGGTCCTCGACCGCACACCCGACCGGCTCAGCGGCGGCCAACGCCACCGCGTCGCGCTGGCCCGGGCCGTTGCCGCCACGCCCACGGTACTCGTCTGCGACGAGTCCACCGCCTCCCTCGACCGCGACACCGAAGCCCACGTCCTAGACACTCTCGACGGCCTCCGCCGCCGTGACGGCACCCCCGTCGTGCTCGTCACCCACTCCGACCGCGTCGCGGCCCGCACCGACCGGATCCTCACCCTCTCCGAGGGGCGGCTCGGCTGACTCCGGTGGCGCGACCCGGCCCGACCTGGCGCCGACGCCGGAAACATGCTTGCCGGACGAACAGCCTGTGCGGCGGACCGGATTGGGATGCTCAGTCATGGCCGGTCACCCGGTGCGCCGCAGCGTGCAGCACCTCCGTCATCAGCCCCCGCAGCCATGGGCGTGGCCCTCGTCGGGGCAGGGTAAGCCACGGGACGAGGGCACCACCGCTGCGGCCGCCGGCGCTACGGAGCACACCACCGCGCAGACGGCCAGGACCGCGGTCGCGCCGAACTGGTAACGGAGCGGTCGGCGGCGGCACGCGGCCACAGCGCGGCACCCGCGGGAAGCCGCAAGCCCTACTCCTTGCGGTGGCTCAGTCGCACGGCGCGCAGCACGACGTCGTTGACGTGGTGTGTGCTGATCGCCCCTGGGGGGCGTTGGCGGGTCTCGTTCACGTCGATGCGCCAGTGGTCCGAAGCGGTGATCGCGGCGGTGATCTCGTCGATGCCGACGTACGCCTGCGGGTCGTACATGCGGGTCTGCTCGCCGGGGTCCGACGGCTGCCGGAGCCAGGTCAGGTCGTGACCGACGACGAGCAGGGTCCCGCCGACGGCCACGGCGTCGAGCAGGTTGCGCAGTCCGCGCTGCTCGGGGGTGCGCTGGAACGAGCCGTACTGCAGGGAGACGAGGTCGTAGGTCTCGTCGGCGAAGGCGGCGGGGTCGTTGGCGTCGCGGTGCAGCGTACGCACGTCGAGCCCGCGACGTTCCGCTTCGGCCCGGATGCGGTCGAGTGCCCTGCTGGAGACGTCGGAGGCGGTCACCTGCCAGCCGCGTTCGGCCAGCCAGAGCGCGTCGGCTCCTTCCCCCGCGCCGGCGTCGAGCGCCCGCCCGGGCGGCAGGTCCGTCACCTCTGCCACGAGGGTGCCGTTCGGGTTGGCGCTCCACACGCGTTCCTGCTCCCCGTAGCGGCTGTCCCACTCGATCGCGACACCGCAGCGGCGAATGCCGGCCGTGGTGTCCTCGGCGGCGAGGCTGAAGGCAATCTGCGCCCCGACCCAGCTGCCGTTCGCCGCGGACTGCAGGACCTGGGCGCTCGGGTCGGTCAGGTTTCCGGCGGCGAAGACGCCCGCCACGCTGGTACGTCCAATGGGGTCGACCGCGACGACGTCACCGAGTCCGCTGGGGTGGGCCGCGGTGTCGATGCCGAGCCCGGCGAGCATCTCGACCCGGGGACGGAACCGGGCCCCGGCGAGGATCGCATCGGCCGGCAGGCTGCGGCCGTCGGCGAGCTCGACGACAAGTGACCCGTCCGGGCCGGCGTCGGCTACCCGGCGCACCGCGCCCTCGAGCACCGGGACCCCGGAGGCGACGAGGGTCCGCACCGCGGCCGGGTCGATCCCCGTCGCGTCGTGCAGCACCACGGTCAACCGATCGGTCAGGTGCCGCATCAGCGAGGTCGGATGCAGTCCCATCGGCGTCGTGACGATCTGCACGACCCGCAGGTCGCGGACCTCCCAGCCGTGGCAGAACGGACAGTTGAACACCTGACGACCCCAACGCTCGGCCAGGCCCTCGATGTCGGGAAGCTCATCGACGATGCCGGTCGCGGCCAGGATCCGGCGTGCGACGAGGCCGTGACCGCCCGACAGGGCGAGGTGGAACCCGTCGTCCTCTTCCCGCACCGCCAGGACACGGCCGGTCAGGACGCTGCCACCGTAGCTACGGACCTCCTCCCGCCCGATGGCCCGCATCGCCTCGGGCGGGGTGCCGTCGCGTCCGAGGTAGCCGTGCATGTGCGCCGCCGGCGCGTTCCGCGGCGTGCCGTCGTCGACGACGATGACCGAGCGTCGCTGACGAGCGAGCTGCAGCGCGGCGGCCAGACCGGCGGCCGATCCGCCGATGACGGCGACGTCGCACCTGCGGACGATGCTCTGGTGCGGTGTGTGTTCGTGTGTTCCGTGGGCATGGTCCGTCATGGGTCCAGCGTAGGAATACCAGCCGGGATATGAAAGGCAGCTTGCGGAATCCGCAAGGTATCTCCATGCTGGGGACATGACGGACCGCAGTGAGGTGGAGCGTCTGGCGCGTACCCGGTTGCGGAGCATCCGCACCACGCTCGGCTACTCCCTGGACGAACTCGCCCAGCGCAGCAACCTCAGCCCGTCGACGATCAGCCGGGTCGAGACAGGCAAACGAACGCTCAGCCTCGATGTGCTCGTGCCCCTGGCCGGCGCCCTACAGGTCAGCCTCGACGTCCTCTTCGAGGCAACCAGCGACGAGGACGTGGTGATCCGTCCCGTGCAGCACCGCTCGGGTTCACGCACGACGTGGCCGCTGAGCCGCGTCGATGGGCGCACCATGGCGATGAAGATCCGGCTGGAGCCCGAGGCGACGACGCCCGCCCAGCGGGTCCATCCGGGGTACGACTGGTTCCTGGTCCTCGAGGGCAGGGTGCTGCTGCGGCTCGGTGAGCGGCAGATCGAGGTCGCAAAGGGCGAAGCAGCCGAGTTCTCGACGATGACACCACACTCGATGACAGCACTCGACGAGCCGGCCGAACTGATCATGATCTTCGACCGCGAGGGGCAGCGCGCCCACCTGCACCAGTGACAGCGCGTGACAGGAAGCGATGTCGCCCGGTCGGGCGAACGTGCCGAGGTCGGGTATCGGCGAGCGGATGGCGTGTCTGCCGCGACGACGCTCGACAGTGTGTCGTTGACTTGGGAACACGGGCAGAGCCGGTTTCAAGGATCTCAGATGCGGCCATCGCCCGGCCACTGGATGCCGGCGGCTGCCGGAAACGGAGACACCAGGGTTGGATGAACACCGGTTCCTTTCACTCGGAGCAGCCCTGACCGCAGGCGGCGTGCTGCTTCTCTCGCCATTCGCCCCGCCTCCGGGGCAGCCGCCGCCACCTCCCACGGCGGCGCAGGCCTGGCCCGGCGCCCAGCGCGGCAGAGTACCGGCCGACCTCACCGACGGGATGCCGTACACGCCCATCCTGTTCTTCGACGCCGCGCGATCGGTGGGCAGCGCGCCCAGCCCTGACGCTCGGCACCTGCGTCTGGTGCTGCAATCAGCAGGCGGCCGGGGTCGCGAGCTGCGCCGGCTAACGCTCGATCGCAACCCGGCCTTCGAGAGGCCGGCCACCGACGGCGAGGTTCTGGTCTGGGTCGAGAGCTTCGGCGGGGGCTACCGGGAGCTCTGGGCAGCCGATCTGCACGGTGGGGTTCGGCCCCGGCGACTCACGGCCAGCCTGGGCTATCCGCTGTTCCACCAGACGCAGTACGACCTGGTCATCGCCGAGGGGCGAGTGCACTGGGTGGCCGCCGGATCGCGGGACGACACCGAAGTGCGGTCGGTCTCGTTGACCGGCGGCGCTGTCGAGGTGCGGACAGAACCCGGCCGTTGGGCCATGACCGCATGGCCGTGGCTGGTCGACAGCCTCACCGACCTCGCCGGCACGGGCCGGCTGCGAAACCTGCTGACCGGTCAGGAACGTGCGATGCCGTGGACCCGGTCGAGCCTGACCGAGTGCACGCCCACCTGGTGTCGGGCGGTCTCGGCCGACGACGACGGCTGGCCCATTATCGAGGTCGTGAGGTCGGATGGCTCGGATCGCCGGGTGGTCGCCCGCCGAACGGCGACCACCGTCGTCACCGACGTCGCGGTGCTCAATCGTTTCGAGCTGTTCGTCGAGCTCGCTCCCACCACTCGCTTCACCGGCAGGGGCCGGCTGATGGTGTACGACCTGGCCACCGGCCAGACCGTCCAGATCAGTCCCGAGGCCGGCAACGTGGCATATCGGGCCGGTGTGCTTTGGTGGACCACCGGCACTCCGGAATCCTTCGTACGTCATTCGATCGACCTGCGAACCGTTTGAGGTGCCGCTGGGCAGACCGGCAGCGGCCGTCGCGCCCGTCGAGAAGACCACCACGCGAACCCCTGATGGAAATCACATTCATGTGCAAGGATTTCCGGGTCTTCTACGGGTCGGAGTGGCGTTGTCACGCTCCAGGTCGCCCGTTCCGCCTGCACACGGCGGTGTGCCGCCCCGCACAGCAGCACCGCCGGGCGGGCGCGCTACGACCTGGACAACCCACGTCGCCTGGCAAGCCGAAGCCGTGCTGCGCGAGGCCACCGCCCCCGCCGATCTCACCCGATGGCTGGACGGCGCGACCCTGCAACGCCTGTGGCCGGCCCTCGTGATGCCACCGCAGGTCCGCCGACTTTGGGAAGCACAATTCCCCGAGCTGGCCAACACGCGCCGACACGCCGCGTAGTGGTCGGCCAGACCCCGCCGATCCACCGCCGGCTGGCGCAGATCGCCCCACCAGCCGATGAGCAACTGCCACTGCTGCTGCCGCGTAGCGTGACCACCACGATCCCCGCACCCCGAAAGCCGCTGCCAGCGCCACCGCCAGCACCGGCGTCATCCACCGACTCGGCCACCATCGCCTCCGCACCAGCGGCAACCGGCGACGACGTCGGCCTGGCCGTGGAGGTCACCCGCATCGTTCCCGCCTCGGGCAACCTCACCGTCTGCGGACAACAGTTCTGGCTCAGCCCCACCCGCGCCGGACTCCCCGTCACCCTCTGGGCCGACACCACCGTCGTCCACCTGCTCATCAACGGCGTCCGGCTCAAAACCGTCCCGTCCCGGCTCACCCCCGCCCACCTGCGGCAGCTCCTCGACGACGATGGCCAGGCCGCCGGGCCACCACCGATCACCACCGGCACCGTCCAGGCCGGCGCCCCGATCGAGGTCGAACGGCTCGTCAATGCCACTGGCCTGATCGGTCTTGCCGGCCGGCAACACCCCGTCGGCTACCACTTCGCCGGCAGGCGGGTCACCGTCCGACTCGACCGCGGCCTCATGCAGGTCACCGCCGACGGCGTCCTCCTGCGCAGCCTGCCCAACCCCCTCACCGCCGCCGAGATCACCCGCATCCGCGACGCCCGCCCCGCCGGACCACCACCCACCCCGGCATCCGAACCGATCGTGGTCGAACGCCGCGTCAGCTGCCGCGGAGCACTCGTAATCGCCGGCCAACGCATCCACGTCGGCATCACCCACGCCGGAGCAACCCTCACCGTCGAAGCCGCCGACACCACCTTCCGCGTCCACGACGGCGACCAGATCGTCATCGAGGTCGCCCGCACCACCGTCAAGCCGATCGCCCGGTTCAAGGTCCGCAAACCCGAACCCTCACGCGCGGGTCGCAGCACCGGGTGAAGCTTGACGCCCCGGCGGTGGCATTCCTAGCTTTGTCGCTCATGAGCTGGAGCAACGGAACTGGCGGATCAGACCGTGGATAGCGTCAGGTTGACGGAGGCGCTCGGATACAGCGTCGGCGACCTGCTCCTGATCTCAGCCGAGGCGTTCGACGCGCGGGTCGCCAGGACCACGCCCCAGCGCCTGCTCATCGACTGGCCATGGTGGGAGGTCGACCCCGAGTCAGCCAACTCATGGGACGGCACTGTGGGCTTCCCTCGTGACGCTGACGCTCACGGCTGGCTCAACACACCCTGGCGACTGGAGCCCGACGCCTCCGAACTCCAAGCCGGTGACCCTTGCTTCGTCGGCATCCCACCAACGCAGGTGCGAGTTACCTCCATCGAGAGGTTCGATCCTCCCGCCGACTTCGGATTCCTCCCCCGGCCGGACTACGCGCTTGAGGTGGTTCCTGTCGACGCGATCGAGGACCAAGAAGCGGGCTACGTCCTCTACCTCAACAGCCACGAGCCGATCCACATCGAAGTTCTTGCGAACCCCAACTAACCAGGGCATACACAAGCGCTACCCTTCAACCGAAGATCGTCTAGCCGGACGTGTCACCCAGGTCCCGAGACTGATCTGTCATGGACGTCCTGAGACCCGACATAGCGTCGCAGCGTCGCAGCGTCTGTCCTGCGCCGGTTGATGGTTGACACCGCGGCCTCGGTTGACCGTTGACATGATCGCGATGGGTTGCGCGAGCGCGACTCGTCACCCGATCTGTCGTTCCGTCACGGCACTGTGCGATCACTCAGGTGTCATAGATCCTCGGTGATGGTCTCCACCCACAACGAGCCGAGGTTGAGGTCGCCCAGCGTGGGGTCGAGCATCGTCATTCGGGCGAGGAAAGCTTCGCAGGATCTATCCACCTCGGCGTGGTGCTGTTCGTGCTCGTCGGAAGGCGCGGTGTAGTGCGGCTCGGGGTGCGCTCGGAGTAGTTGAACGGCAGCGCGCCAGCGCCAGGCGACCTCCACGAACGACGCCACCGAGGCGTTGAAGTAGCAGACGGCCGGGTGGTAGAGGTTCTGATGGTAAGGACGCAGCTGTGGGTGGAGGTCGTCTGTGGTCATCGGACGCGCTCGTATGCCCATGACTCGGCCGGTGCCGGCGACCGCCCCTACTCGAATCGAGAGAGTGGGGTCGAAGTTCGCGCCATAGACGCCCAGCAGATAGAGCCTCTCGTCTGCCGAAATCAGTCGACGTTCTGGCTCGCCTGCGACGTTGGGTACTAGCGTGGGGAGGGAGTCGACTTGCGGTGCCGGGCGTAGCAGCGGTCCGTCGGGCAGGCCCCAAGTCCGCAGCGCCGATCGATCTGATCCCGGCAGGTCCCAGTGGTTGATGACTTCACCGGCGCGTACCTGGACATCCGGCTGGATCACCACGTGCAGCGGCGCGTTGAGGAGAGACAGCATCTCGTCGTACAGGCTTGGCACCCTCACCTCCAATGGCGAGAAGATCGTAGTCGCCCGTCCATATTCTTGATCGTGTAAAGGGTCAGGTGGGGCCAGAGCGTCAACCATCATGCGAGACCAGGCATAGCGTCTCAGCGTCGCAGCGCGTCGCAGCGCGTGTCGGGTCTCAGGACCTGCGTGACACATCGGTATCAGTTTTCTGGTCCATGGGGACGCCGCGCGTGCGGGAAAATCGGGTTGGTCGCCCGCCGACGTCGGTCGTCCTTGGCGCAGGTGAGGCCGTGTATCAGTTTGACGCTGGGAGCCGCCACGAGGGGCTGCGCATTGTAGCTACGAGCACGAGGGTCCGACTCTTCCTGTTTCCCCGATGGCTCCCGCGGGTGACCGTCCCCGATCCCCCTTTCCTCCTCAGAGGTTGTCATGGAAGAAGTCGATGAGCAGGAGCTACACGTCGAGCGGGTAGCCGCGCTTGATCTTGGCAAGGCGGTGTTGGAGGCGTGTGTGCGGGTGCCGCACGAGTCCAGGCCGGGCCGGCGGATGCAGGAGGTGCGGACCTACCCGACCACCACGGTGGCGTTGCTGCAGATGGCGGACTGGTTCCGCATCTGGGGTGTGACCCGGGTGGTCATGGAAAGCACCAGCGACTACTGGAAAGGTGCCTACTACCTGCTGGAGGCGGAGGGCTTCGAGTGCTGGCTGGTCAACGCCCGGGACGTCAAGAACGTCCCGGGCCGAGCCAAGACCGACAAGCTCGATGTGGTGTGGCTGGCCAAGGTTGCCGAGCGGGGTATGTGCCGACCGTCGCTGGTGCAGCCCCGACCGATCCGGGAGTTACGCAACCTGACCCGGTACCGGCGTTCTCTGATCCGCGATCGCACCCGGGAGATGCAACGGGCGGAGAAGCTGCTTGAGGACGCCCAGATCAAGCTGTCCTCGGTGGTCAGTGAGCTGTTCGGGGTGACCGGGCGGCTGATCCTGGACGCGTTGGTCGCCGGGCAGCGCGACCCGAGGGTGCTCGCGCAGTTGGCCAAGGGCCGCCTACGGCCGAAGATCGCACAGCTGCAGGAGGCGTTGCGCGGGTTCTTCACCGATCATCACGGTGCCATCCTGGCGATGATGCTTTCCAACATCGACCGGCTCACCGCCCAGATCGCCGCCCTGGACACGATGGTCGAGCAGGCGATCACCCCGTTCGCACATCAAGCACAGCAGTTGGCGCAGATCACCGGAGCCGGCCCCATCGCCGCGCAGGAGATCATCGCCGAAGTGGGCGTAGACATGGCCCGGTTCCCGTCCGCCGCCCACCTGGTGTCCTGGGCCAAGTTCTGCCCACAGACCCACGAGTCGGCCGGCAAGAAGAAGAACAAGGGCCGTGCCAAGGGCAACCCCTGGCTGGCCGCCACCCTGGGCAACATCGCCGCGACCGTCGCCCGCAGCGGTGCCGGCTTCCTCGGCGCCCGGCACCGACGCATCGCCCGACGCCGCGGGCCGCAGAAAGCGATTGTCGCCACCGGCAACTGCGTGCTGACCATCGCCTACCATCTGCTGTCCGACCCCACCGCCCAGTTCCACGACCTCGGCGCCGACTACTTCACCACGCGCATCGACAGGAACCGCCGGGCCCGCAGCCTGGCCGCCGCACTGCAAGCCGTCACCGGCCAGAAGATCACCATCCGGGATGGCCAAGCGATCATCGAAGTCCAAGCCGCGTAACCTCACCGCTGTCACGCAACGACAGCACTCCACACGGCACGCTGTCGGGGCGCTGCCCCGACGCTGCCGCCTGCCCACACGTCCGTTGATTTACGGGTCAGGAGCTGCGTAACACTCCGCCACCGGTGGCACTGGCCCGCCGCCGTGGCTGATCAGAACCGCTGGCGACGGTTGGAAGGATCTGACGCCTCTACCGTCACCCGCCAAGGGCGAGCCTGTTCGGCCCCAGGCCGCAGCAGCACATCCACATCCACCAGCGCTGTCGCATGGTACGACTGTCAGTGGCTGACAGAAACGGCAGAAACGGGGCGAATCGATGGCGGGTGGCGCACCCCGGCTGCTGCGGGAACCGGAGGAGCAGCGGGCGACCTTCCTGGACCTGTTCCTCGACCTGGTGTTTGTCTTCGCGCTCTTCCGGCTCTCGCAAGGGCTGCTGGACCATCTGAGCTGGAGCGGCGCCTTCAAGACGCTGGTGCTGCTGCTCGCCGTGTGGTGTGTGTGGATCCACACCGATTGGTCGACGTGGAGAGCTCGCTCGACGTCGGGGGCAGCCGACAGAGCCGATTTGCGCCGGACGGCGATACAGGTGCTGGTCATCGGGTCCATGTTCGGCAGCTTGGTGCTGGCGGCCGCGGTGCCTGAGGCGTTCGGCGAACACGGCCCGGTCTTCGCCGGCGCGTACGTCGCCATTCAGGTCGGTCGCAGCCTGTTTCTCGTGATCGTTAGGCGTGGCGACAAGCGGGCGCAGCGTCCCGAGGTGCGGCTGCTGTTCTGGTTCGGCGTGTCGGCGGTGCTGTGGATCGCGGGCGCCGTCATGCAGGGTTGGCCGCGTGCGGTGCTGTGGGCGCTAGCGGTGGCCGTGGACTATACGGCGGCCAGCCTCGGCTGGCCCACGCCGAGGCGCGGCCGCGCCAGTGCGGCGGAGTTTTCGGTCTCGGGCGAGTTCCTGGCCGAGCGGCATCGGCAGTTTTTCATCATCGCGCTCGGCGAGCTGATCCTGGTGGCGGGGTTCGGGCTCAGCAGCAACGCCTTCGAGGCTGACCACAGCGCGGCGGTCGTGGTGGCGTTCGCGACCACGGTGCTGCTGTGGCGAATCTACATCCGCCGTGCCGGGAAGGTGTTGGGCGAGGCCGTCGACGCGGCCCCTGATCCGCTCCGCGTTGCCCTGTCGACGATGTACGCCCACCCGGTCATGGTCGCCGGCATCATCGCGATCTCCGTCGGCGACGAACTCGTCATCGAGCACCCGTTCGGGCACACACCACCGGCGTGGGTCGCCGTCATCCTCGGCGGACCCGCACTGTTCCTCGCCGGACGGACCATCTTCGAGTACGCGGTGTTCGGCCGGGTGTCCCGAATCCGCGTGGCCGGGGTCCTCGTGCTCGCCGCCATCTCACCGACAATGATCTTTCTGCCGCCGGTCTTTGTCGCCGCCGCTGCTGCTCTCGTCCTGGCCGGGATCGCCGTGTCCGACGCGGCCCGCGCCCGAGGACGCCCACTCGAACCGCCCTCACCGCCCGGCTAGCCGGAAAGTGTCACCCACGTCCCGCGACCGTTCTGTCATGGAGGTCCTGAGACTCGACATCGGACTCGACATCGTGTCCGGTCTCAGGACCTGCGTGACATGTCGGGTCAGGACCTCGGTGCCAGACCAGTCTTTTTGGATGTTCGTGACACGTCCGACCAGCGACGCCGACAGCAACGAGCGGCAAGTGGTTGACCTCGGAGTGGCTCTTTGGCGCATCGTGCTGTCGGCAGCCAGAGGGTGATGTGGTACGAATACCTAACGCTTGAACAAAGCCGACAGAACGGGCGAGCGATGGAGAGTAGCGGGGATGAGCTGCTGCGGAGACCCGAACAGCCGCAGCGGGCAACATTCCTGGAACTGTTCTTCGACTTGGCATTCGTCTTCGCGCTCAGCCAACTCTCGCACGCGCTGATCCAGAATCTGGCCTGGAGCGGCGCCTTCCAGGCCCTGGTGCTGCTGCTGGCCGTATGGCGGATCTGGATCGCCACGGCGTGGATAACCGACAGGTTTGACCCGCAGCGACCGGTGATACAGCTGCTGGTCATCGCATCCTTGGTCGGCAGCCTCGTGGTGGCCGTCGCGCTGCCCGACGCGTTCGGCGAGCAAGGCCTGGTCTTCGCTGGCGCGTACCTCGCCGTCAACATGGGCCGCGGGCTCGTCCTCGTGATCGCCCTGCGTCACCGCGAACTGAAGCGCACCGCCGGGCGGGCGCTGTTCTGGTACGGCTTGTCCGCCGTGCCGTGGATCGCGGGGGCGCTCTCGCACGGGACGACGCGTGGGGCGCTGTGGATGCTCGCGATCGCCCTCGACTACGCCGCATACGCGCTCCACTTTCCCGCGCCAGGGCTGGGCCGCACACCCAAGTGGGCGTTGCCGACCGTGGCCGAGCACCTGGCCGAGCGCTACCAGCAGATCTTCATCATCGCGCTCGGCGAGTTGATCCTGGTCACCGGACTGACGCTTCGCGGCACCGGCTTCACGCCCGATACCAGCGCGGCATTCGTGGTGGCGATCGCCACCACCACGCTGCTCTGGCGGATCTACATCCACCGCGCCGGGGCACTGACGGCCGAAGCCATCGCAGCGGCCCGTGAACCAGCCCACCTCGCCGCGTCCACGATAAGGGCCCACCTGGTCATGGTGGCCGGCGTCGTCCTCACCGCCATCAGCACCGAAATCGTCATCGAACATCCACTCGGACGCACGCCTCCGGCCTGGATCGCCGTCATCCTCGGCGGACCCGCGCTGTTCCTGGTCGGACGGGCCGGCTTCGAACACGCGGTCTTCGCCCGCGTGTCCCGGGATCGGCCGATCGGGGTGCTCGTGCTGGCAGCCCTGGCACCCGCGATGCTCCACGCGCCGCCAATCATGGTCGCCATCGCCGCCACCGCAGTCCTCGCCGGGATCGCCATCGCCGACACGGCCCGCGCCCACAGACGTCCACCCGAACTGCCGTCACCACCCGGCTAGCCGGAAAGTGTCAGCCGCGTCTTGAGACTGTTCCGTCATGCAGGTCCTGAGACTCGACAGAGAATCCAGGCAGAGAATCCGGGCAGATGTGATACGACAAGAGATCCGCGACACTCGTCCGCCAACTGAGATGCGACAAATCCGCTTCGCTCTGCGGGTCCTCAGCGCTGCGGCCGGTTCGAAGGATGCACGCGCGCATCGGCGATCTGCTGCAGTTCGTCGAGCGTCAGCAGGTAATCGAACCGATCGAATCCGCGCTTGCGGCTGTCCATGATGCGGCGATACTCGGCCAGCATCCGCATGTAGGTGTCAAGCATTCGCGCGTGGGAGTTGCCGCGGTCGTTCCGCTCTACCTGCGGCTTGAGCTCCGACCAGCGATCGTCCTGCATCTGGTACTCGACGTACGTCGCCATGTGGCTTTCTAGCGCGTCGTTGTGGTCGAAGCCCCGGAACTCGAGCTGGAAGGCCAGCTTCTCGTCCACAGGCGTGCCGTCCTCCTTGAGGTGATCGATGCTGAAGGTGATGATCCGGAACATCTCGAGGATGTCGGACACCCGGCCGCAGTCGCGCTTCGACAGCTCGGTCCTGAGGCCTGCGACCTCGAGCCAGTACTCACCTGCGAACCCCTCTTCGAGGATCTTCGCGCGCTTCAGCTGGACGACGCTCGTGGTCAACTTCCTGCAATTCGTGGGCGCCGGATGGCACACCACCGCTGACGCGCTACTCGCCAACGCGTCCGCCGCGATGGCCCGAGAGCACCAGGACGCCGCCCGCGAGTACCTACAGACCCTCGTCGCCTGACGCGCGATCCAGCGTCAAGCCCACCTTGACAGAAGAACCGACAACATTGGGGATCCGATGAGTATCGATGTACCGGCAGCACCGGGCGCGTTACTGACCACAGAGGAGCTTGCCCGGCTCGTGAAGGTCGACCCGTCCACCGTCCGGCGGTGGCGCACCGCCGACCCCGTCCAGGGGCCGGCGTTCATCCGGCTGTCCGCCCGGGTCGTCAAGTACGACCCGGAGGACGTTCGGGCGTGGCTGGAGCGGCACCGCACCGATCCGGAGGACTCGGCTCGGTGATCACTCCCCTGCTCCCGATCGGCGTGGCCGTCTCGACGGACGTCGAGCACCGTCCCGGCCGGCCGAACCCGTACCGTGCCCGGGTCCGGTGGGTCGACCCGGCGTCGGGCCGACGCCGCTCCAAGTCGCAGGCGTTCGCGGACGTCGAGCAGGCGCAAGCCTGGCTCGGCACCATGCAGCGCGCGGCGAGGGGCGGCGTCGACCCCGACGCGGCGTCGATGCGCCTGGCGGAGTACGGCGAGAGCGTGATGCGCCTGGCGCTGCGCGGCCTGGAGGGCAAGACGCTCGACCCGTACCTGGCGGGGTGGCGCAAGAGGGTCGTGCCGACGCTCGGCCACCTGCCGGTCCGAATGATCACGAACGGTGCGGTGGACCGGGCGGCGCACGGCTGGATCGCCGAGGGCTGCGGACGGTCGACGGTGAAGAACAGCCTCGCCGTGCTGGTCCGGGTCCTGGAGCAGGCGGTGCGAGATGGTGTGATCGACCGCAACCCGGCACGGCTGACCGGCTGGCAGCGGGAGTATCAGCGGGCCGAGGACGAGTTGGACAACCCGCGTTCCCTGGCGCTGCCGGACTGGACCGCGCTGACCACCCTGGCGGCGGCGTTCGTGGAGCGCTCGCACGGTCGCTACCCCGGCTGGGGTGAGGTGGTGATGTTCGCGGCCGGCACGGCGGCCCGGATCGGCGAGGTGTCCGGCGCGCGCAAGGGCGACATCGACCGGGACACCTGGCTGTGGACCGTGCGCCGGCAGACCACCACCGCCCCCGGCGGCCTGGTCGACAAGGGCACCAAGGGCAAGCGAGCACGGCAGGTGCCCATCATCGAGGAGTTGCGGCCGATGGTGGCCGCGAAGCTCGACCGGGCGGCCGACGATGACGCACGGCTGTTCGTCGGTCCTCGTGGCGGTCGGATCAGCACGGCGGTGCTGCGGGACGCGACGCACTGGGATGAGGTGGTCAGCTCGCTGGGCTTTGAGTACCTGCGGCGGCACGACCTGCGGCACACCGGGTTGACCTGGATGGCGGATGCCGGTGTGCCGGTGCACGTTCTGCGGAAGATCGCCGGTCACGGCTCGCTGATGACGACTCAGCGGTATCTGCATCCGGATCGGAAGTCGATCCGGGCGGCCGGTGAGGCGTTGTCCTTGCATCTCACCGGCCTGAGGTCCCCAAATGGTCCCCAGCGGGGCATCGCATGATCGCGAGAAATGCCCCTCTACCTGCGTCGGGACGGCCGGATTCGAACCGACGACCCCTTGACCCCCAGTCAAGTGCGCTACCAAGCTGCGCCACGTCCCGTTGCTCCCGCGTGTTCTTCCCCGCGACAGCCGGTACAGCTTAGCGCAGCATCGTCCCCTCGTCCGCACAGGCCCCACCGGCATCGCATCGCGCCGGCCGCCTGTCGCCCGCCAGTCAGCGCCGCAGGTCCGGCCGCGGTGCCACCCCAGGGCAGCCGGCACCGAGCGGCTCACCGCACCACCTCTACAGCACTACGAGGATGGGTGAGAGGGGTGGGGAAACTACACGGGCCGGGCCGGGAGCAAGCCCCGACCCGGCCCGTGACCGAACGTCGATCTAGCCGTGCGCCTTGCCCCGACCGCCGGGGCCGATCTTCTTGCGCGGGCGTACCGAGATCTCGATCGGGCTGCCCTCGTAGCCGAACTCCTCGCGCAGCTTGCGCTCGACGAAGCGCTGGTAGCCGGCGTCGATCGGGCCGGTGGTGAACAGCACGAAGCGCGGCGGCGCCACCCCGGCCTGGGTGGCGAACAGGATCCGCGGCGCCCGGCCGCCCCGCACCGGGTGCGGCGTGGCCTGCACCAGCGCGGTCAGCCACTGGTTGAGCTGCGCCGTCGGCACCCGGGTCTCCCAGCTGGCGAGCGCCTTGCGCAGCGCCGGCGCGAGCTTGTCGACCGCCCGGCCGGTCATCGCCGACAGGTTCAGCCGGATCGCCCAGGGGATGCGGCGCAGCTCCCGGTCGATCTCCTTGTCCAGGTAGTACCGGCGGTCGCCGTCGACCAGGTCCCACTTGTTGAACGCGATGACCAGGGCCCGGCCGGCCTCGGTGACCATGGACAGGATCCGCTGGTCCTGCTCACTGATCGGCTCGCTGGCGTCGAGCAGCACCACCGCCACCTCGGCGGCCTCGATCGCCGAGGCGGTCCGCAGGCTGGCGTAGTACTCGGTGCCGCTGGCCTTGCCGACCCGCTTGCGCAACCCGGCGGTGTCGACCAGGTGCCAGGTCTCCCCACCGATCTCCACGAGGCTGTCGACCGGGTCGACGGTGGTGCCGGCGACCGAGTCGACGACCGCCCGCTGCTCCCCGGAGAACCGGTTGAGCAGGCTGGACTTGCCCACGTTCGGCCGGCCCACCAGCGCCACCCGGCGCGGCCCGCGCGGACGGTTCTCGACGATGGCCGGGGCCTCCGGCAGCGCGTCCATGATCGCGTCGAGCAGTTCGCCTGAGCCCCGGCCGTGCAGCGCGGAGACGGGGTGCGGCTCGCCCAGGCCGAGCGACCAGAGCGAGGTCGCCTCCATCTCGATCGTGGCGTTGTCGGCCTTGTTGGCGACCAGGATCACCGGTTTGGCGCTGCGCCGCAGCATCTTCACCGCGGCCTCGTCCACATCGGTCGAACCGACCATGGCGTCGACCACGAAGAGCACCACGTCGGCCGTGGTCACCGCCGTCTCCGCCTGCAGGGCGATGGCCGCGGCCCGGTCCTTCGCGTCCGGCTCCCAGCCGCCGGTGTCGACCACCGTGAAGGCGCGGCCGGACCACTGCGCGTCGTACGGGACGCGGTCGCGGGTGACCCCGGGAATGTCCTCGACGACCGCCTGCCGGCGGCCGATGATGCGGTTGACCAGCGTCGACTTGCCCACGTTGGGTCTGCCGACCACGGCCACCACCGGCTGGGGGCCGGTCGGCTCGGTCTCGTCGACCTCCGGTTCCCGCAGCTCGACCCATCCACTTCCGTCGGTCATGCCACTCCCCGCTCGGTGAGCAGGTCACGCAGCCGCTGGACGACCTCGTCGATGCCCAGCTCGGTGGTGTCGAGCACGACGGCGTCCGGGGCCTGCTGCAACGGCGAGGTCTTGCGGGTCGAGTCGAGCCGGTCCCGGCGAGCCAGGTCGGCGGCGGTCGCCGCCGCGTCGGTGGCGTCCTCGGCGCTGCGCCGGGCCGCCCGGGCCGACTCGGAGGCGGTCAGGTACACCTTTAGGTCGGCGTCCGGCGCCACCACGGCGCCGATGTCCCGGCCCTCGACCACGATCCGGCCGGCATTGGTGATCATCTCCTGCTGGCGGGCGACCAGCAGCGCCCGCACCGCCGGCACGGCGGACACGGCGGACACGGCACCCGTCACCTCCGGCCCACGGATCTCGGCGTCCACGCTCACCCCGTCGGCGGTCACGGCGTACCCCTGCGGTTCGGTGCCGATGCGCAGGTCCACCTCCCCGGCGACCTTGGCCACCGCCTCGGCGTCGGTGAGGTCGACGCCGGAGCGCAGCACCGCCCAGGTGATCGCCCGGTACATCGCCCCGGTGTCCAGGTAGCGGGCACCGATGCCGGCGGCGAGCCGCCGGGAGACGGTGGACTTCCCCGAACCGGACGGCCCGTCCACAGCGACCACGCACCGTCCGGCCCGCACGTTTTCCTCCACCGTCGTCCTCCTCAGCCCGTACCTCACGGATCGCCGGCCTTCCGGCGCCGTGAGCGGATGTCCCTCGTCCATGATGCCCGCCGTCCCCGTCCGGGACGCGCGCGACGCCGCTGGGCGCGACCCACGCCACCGCGTGGCCGTCGCCCGGCCGCCATGGAGCCTACCGGCAGCGGTACCCCCGTCCGGCGGGGTCAGTCACCCACCGCCTTGAACAGCGCGGCGACCTCGGCGTTGGTGAGGCGCCGGGTCCGCCCGGAGCGCAGGTCGCCGAGCCGGATCGGCCCGATCGAGGTACGCACCAGCCGGGACACCGGGTGGCCGACCTCGCCCAGCAGGCGCCGGACGATGTGTTTGCGCCCTTCGTGCAGGGTCAGCTCCACCTGGGCGGTCCGCCCCAGGGTGTCCACCACCCGGAACGCGTCGACCTTCGCCGGGCCGTCCTCCAGCTCGACTCCTGCCATCAGCTTTTTGCCGAGGTTGCGCGGGATCGGCCCGGACACCTCGCAGAGGTACGTCTTCTGCACCCCGAAGGAGGGGTGCATCAGCCGGTGCGCCAGGGTGCCGTCGTTGGTGAGCAGCAGCAGGCCCTCGCTGTCCGCGTCGAGCCGCCCGACGTGGTAGACACGCTGCTCGACGCGGTTGCCGAGGAAGTCGGCCAGGGCGGTGCGGCCCTTCTCGTCGGCCATGGTCGAGACCACACCGCGCGGCTTGTTCATCGCCAGGTACACCAGGCGGGTGTCGGCCTGGAGCCGCTCACCGTCGACGTGGATCACGGCGGTGGTCGGGTCGACCTTGTCGCCGAGCTGCGCCACCCGCCCGTTCACGGTGACCCGGCGCCGGAAGATCAGGTCCTCGCAGGCGCGCCGGGAGCCGACGCCGGCGGCGGCGAGCACCTTCTGGAGGCGCTCGGCGCCCTCGATGGCGGGGGCGTCGGATCGGGGGGTGCGGTCATCGCGTCGCATCGGTCAGCTCTTCCACGTCGTCGGGCAGGAACGGCGCGAGCGGCGGCAGCTCGTCAACCGTGTTCAGCCCCAGCTTCTCCAGGAACAGGGTGGTCGTCCGGTAGAGGAACGCGCCGCTCTCCGGTTCGGTGCCGCACTCCTCGACGAGGCCGCGGGACACCAGGGTACGGATCACCCCGTCGCAGTTGACCCCCCGGATCGCGGAGATCCGCGACCGGGTGACCGGCTGCTTGTAGGCGACGACCGCGAGGGTCTCCAGGGCGGCCTGGGTCAGCCGGACCGACTGCCCGTCCAACACGAACCGTTCCACGTAGGTGGCGTATTCCGGCCGGGTGTAGAGACGCCAGCCACCGGCGGCGCGCCGAAGCTCGAAGCCGTGCCCGGCGGCGCGGTAGCCGGCCGCGATCTCGTCCAGCATCGCACCGACCCGCTCGGCCGGCTGCTCCAGCACCTGGGCGAGAGTCAGCTCGCTGACCGGCTCGTCCACCACCAGCAGGATCGCCTCGAGCGCGCCGCGCAGCTCGGCATCGTCGAGCTCCGGCGCGGGCTCCGGCTCCGGCAACCGCCGCCGCCCCGCCGCCCGGCCCGATGCCGCGGTCCCGGCCTCCCCCGTCTCCGCCGGCTCGGCCAGCAGCCCGCCGTCAGCCGGCGCGAGGTTCGGCGCCTGCGAGATCTTGGTACCTGGCGGCCCCTCCAGGGGCATTTCCATGCCAAGATCTGCCGACGGGTCGGCCTGATCGGGGTCCGGCTCCGGGTCCTTCGGGATCTGGTTAGGGTCGGGCGCCCCCGTTCCCAGGTCTGCGGGGGCCTCGGCCCGCGCGGCCTCGGCCTGCTCCGCGATCTCGGTGGTCTCCGGCCCGTCCAGCGGTCGCTCGGAAACCAGATCCGCGGGGGCCTCGACCGGCTCGGGTTCGGCGTTCTCCACCGGTAGCGGAGTGGGGCGCTGCCACGGCGGGACCCACGAGGCGGCCTGGTCGGCCAGGGAGTCCCGGCGCTCCTCGTTGCTCATCGCGGTCACTCCTCGCTCGTCCCCCCGTCCGGGTTCGCCGGTCGCTCCCCCGCCTTCCCGGCACCGGCGGCCACGTCGTCCGGCGTCTCGGCGGCCGCGTCAGCGGGCGGGGTTGCCGCCGGGGTGCTCTCCGGCTCAGCCGGGGCGCCGGCGTACTCGTCGATCTGCAGGTCGGGGCCGCCCTCGGCGGGGCCGGTCCAGCGTACGGTCAGCTCCTCCAGGGCCTGCTCCTGGACGAAGGCCACCAGGCCCTCCCGGTAGAGCTCCAGCAGCGCCAGGAACCGGGCCACCACCTCGAGGGTGGCCTCGCAGTCGGCGCAGAGCAGCGAGAAGGTCGCGATGCCGGCTCGGCGCAGCCGGTCGGTGATGATCGTGGCGTGCTCGCGGACGCTGACCCGGACCAGGTGCACGTGGGCGATGGACACCTCGGGCACCGGCTTCGGGGTGAGCGCCCTCAGCGCGAGCTTAAGCAGCCGCGCCGGGCCGATGCCGAGCACCAGGTCGGGCAGCGCCTCGGCGTACCGGGGCTCCAGGGTGACGGCGCGCGGATAGCGCCGGCCGCCGACCGCCTCCAGTTCGGCGATGTGCGCGGCGGCCTCCTTGTACGCCTTGTACTGCAGCAGCCGGGCGAAGAGCAGGTCCCGCGCCTCGAGCAGGGCGAGATCCTCCTCGTCCTCCACCTCGGCGGCGGGCAGCAGCCGGGCCGCCTTCAGGTCGAGCAGGGTGGCGGCGATCAGCAGGAACTCGCTCGCCTCGTCCAGGTCCCACTGGTCGCCCATCGCCCGGATGTAGGCGATGAACTCGTCGGTTACCCGGTGCAGCGCCACCTCGGTGACGTCCAGCTTGTGCTTGCCGATCAGCTGGAGCAGCAGGTCGAACGGGCCGGTGAAGTTCGCGAGCCGGACGGTGAAGCCGGTCGTCTCCTCGACGGTGGCCCCGTCGGCGGGCGCCACTCCGTCGACCTCGGCGGCCAGCTCGGCGGCGGTCGCGGGATCAGCGGCGCCGTGCGGCGCGAGCGGATCGAGGGACGGTGCGGTCACCGGAAAACCGTAGTCCACGACCCGGACATCCGGCGTTCGGCCTACCGCTCGGTCTGGGCGGCGATCACTTCGCGGGCCAGCTGCCGGTAGTTGCGTGCCCCGGACGAGGCCGGGTCGAGCGTGGTGATCGGGGCGCCGGCGACGGTGGACTCGGGGAACTTGACCGTCTTGGTGATGACCGTCTGGTAGACCTTGTCGCCGAACGCCTCCACCACCCGCTGGAGCACCTGGCGGCAGTGGGTGGTGCGGCTGTCGTACATGGTGGCGAGGATGCCCTCGAGTTCCAGGTCGAAGTTGAGCCGCTCGCGGACCTTGTCGATGGTGTCCAGCAGCAGCGCCACCCCGCGGAGGCTGAAGAACTCGCACTCCAGCGGGATGAGCACGCCGTGCGCGACGGTCAGCGCGTTGATCGCCAGCAGGCCCAGCGAGGGCTGGCAGTCGATCAGGATGAAGTCGTACTCCTTGCGGATCGACCGCAGCACCCGGGCCAGGGCCATCTCCCGGGCCACCTCGTTGACCAGCTGGATCTCGGCGGCGGAGAGGTCGATGTTGGCCGGCAGCAGGTGCAGGCCCGCCACGTCCGTCTTGATCAGGACGTCCTCGGCGGTGATGTCGTCCTGCATGAGCAGGTTGTAGACCGACAGGTCGAGGTTGTGCGGGTTGACCCCCAGCCCGACCGAGAGCGCGCCCTGCGGGTCGAAGTCGACCAGCAGCACCTTGCGGCCGTATTCGGCGAGCGCGGCGCCCAGGTTGATCGTGGTGGTGGTCTTGCCGACGCCACCCTTCTGGTTCGCCATCGCGATGATCCGGGCCGGCCCGTGCCGGTCGGTGGGCATCGGCTCGGGGATGGGCTTGCGCATCGTGTAGGCGGCCGGGTCGGCCGGGCCGAGGTCGTTGCCGAGCGCGGCCTGCTGCTCACGGAGCTCCGACGTCCAGGTCTCGGCACGGTCACCGTTGCCAGCCATGTCCTCGTTGCCCCCTCCCGACGACCACCCGGCGTCGGAGCCGTCCGACGTCCTTCGCGGCGCCGCTGCGTACCCCGGTTGCCAGGCCCCCAGGAGGTCCGCGCCGATGCCGACTGTACGCCACCGATCAGCAGGCGGTTCGCTAGCCGCTCGGCGTGTCGGCGACCACCCGCTGTGGGCCGGCTACGCCGAGGCCGACGGCGCCAAGGCCAGCGGCGCCGAGGCCGACGACGCCGAGTCCAGCGGCGCCGATTCCAGCGTCGCCACGGCCGACGGCGCCCTGGCGACGACGCCGCGGCCGACGGCGATCAGCCCGACGAGCCGGGGGCGGCGCCGGGGCGCGGGTCAGCCGCGGGCGCGGGGGTGCGCGGTGGCGTACACCTCGCGCAGCCGCTCGACCGTGACCAGCGTGTACACCTGCGTGGTGGTCACCGAGGCGTGCCCGAGCAGCTCCTGCACCACCCGGACGTCGGCGCCGCCGTCGAGCAGGTGCGTGGCGTACGAGTGGCGCAGTGTGTGCGGGGACACCGCATTGGGCCCCTCGATGGGCAGGCGGGCCCGCTCGGCGGCCCGGCGCAGGATGGTCCAGGCGCCCTGCCGGGACAGCGCGCCGCCACGGGCGTTGAGGAACACCGCCGGGGTGCCCCGGCCGGCGGCCGCCAGCCCGGGGCGGGCCCGGACCAGGTACGCGCGCAGCGCCTCGACGGCGTACCCGCCGATCGGCACGAGTCGGGAGCGGCCGCCCTTGCCGTGCAGCAGCACGGTCCCCTCGGCCGAGTCCACATCGTCCACCGCGGCGCCGACCGCCTCGGAGATGCGCGCCCCGGTGCCGTACAGGAACTCCAGCAGCGCCCGGTCCCGCAGCGCGAGCGGCGCGCCCTCGCCGGTCGCGGTGACCGGGCCGGCGGTCTCCAGCAGCCGCACCACCTCGTCGACCGGCAGCGCCCGGGGCAGGCGGCGTGGCGGCGTCGGCGGGCGCACGTCCCGGCTCGGGTCGGCGCCGGCCAGTCCCTCGCGCAGCGCGAAGCGGTGCAGGCCGCGCACCGCGCTGGCGGCCCGGGCCGCCGAGGAGACGGCCAGCGGCGGATGCCCCTCGTCGCCGGCGCGCAGCCGGGCCAGGTGCGACTCGACGACGCCGGCGCCGACCGACGCCAGGTCGGCGATGCCGGCGTCGACCAGGGTGGTGAGGTAGCGGTCCAGGTCCCGACGGTACGAGGCGAGCGTGTTCGACGACAGGCCACGTTCGACCGTCAGGTGGTCCAGGTAGCCGCGCACGGCACGGCGCAGGGCCGGCGCGGGCTCCACGCCCGTGCCGGCCCCGTCGGATGGTCCGGTCAGCCCGCCGCCCCTCAGGCCAGTACGTCGGCCAGCGGGAGGACGGTCATGCCGTGCGCCTCGGCGACCGGGCCGTAGGTGACCTGGCCGGCGTGGGTGTTCAGGCCCAACGCCAGCGCCGGGTCGCGGCGCAGCGCCTCGCGCCAGCCCTGGTTCGCCAGCTCCAGCGCGTACGGCAGGGTGACGTTGGTCAGCGCGTGGGTGCTGGTGTTCGGCACCGCGCCCGGCATGTTCGCCACGCAGTAGAAGATCGACTCGTGCACCTTGTAGACCGGGTCGGCGTGCGTGGTGGGGCGCGAGTCCTCGAAGCAGCCGCCCTGGTCGATGGCGATGTCGACGAGCACGCTGCCCGGCTTCATCCGGGACACCAGCTCGTTGGAGATGAGCTTGGGCGCCTTCGCGCCGGGCACTAGCACCGCGCCGATGACCAGGTCCGCGTCGAGCACGGCCCGCTCGATCTCGTACGCGTTGGACGCGACGGTCTGCAGGTGGCCCCGGTAGATGGCGTCGGCCTGACGCAGCCGGGCGACGTTCTTGTCCAGCAGCAGCACCTCGGACTGCAGTCCGAGCGCGATGGCGGCGGCGTTCATGCCGGAGACGCCGGCGCCGATGACCACGGTCTTGGCCGCGTACACGCCGGAGACGCCGCCGGGCAGCACGCCCCGGCCACCCCCGGTGCGCATCATGTAGAACGCGCCCACCTGCGGGGCGAGCCGGCCGGCCACCTCGGACATCGGGGCGAGCAGCGGCAGGGAGCGGTCGGGCAGCTCGACGGTCTCGTACGCGATGCCGGTGACCTTGCGGTCGACCAGCGCGTCGGTGCACTCCTTCGAGGCGGCCAGGTGCAGATACGTGAAGAGCACCTGCCCCTCGCGCATCCGGTGGTACTCCTCGGCGATCGGCTCCTTGACCTTGAGCACCAGATCGGCGGCGTCCCAGACCTCGTCGGCGGTCGCCAGGATCTTCGCGCCGGCGGCGGCGAACTCGTCGTCGGTGATGCTCGAGCCGACGCCCGCACCGGCCTCGACGAAGACCTCGTGGCCGTGGCGGGTGAACTCGTTGACGCCCGCCGGCGTGATCGCCACGCGGTACTCGTGGTTCTTGACCTCGCGTGGGATTCCGACCTTCACGATGCAGACACCTTTCTCCGGGGCCGCTCACCCCCGAATGCGCGGTGCGCGACGGCCCCGTTGCCGCCGCGGTCCACCGGTCCCGCCGGCGGCAGTCTAGGCGCGTGGCCGGCCCGGGAGGGCCAGCACTGTGACATCCGGTGCCGGCACGCACTGACGGTGTGTCAGGTGTCGAGCCGGGCCGCCCGGTGGGGCGTCGCCTCAGCCGTCAGGACAGTGTTCGTCCATTATCGTCCCACTCTCCGGGTGCCGCTGCGGACAGGACGCGAGTCGATCTATATGGTGTCGCGTCATGACCACTCCTCCTTACCAGCCCGGGTACCCCCAGGGCGTTTCTGACAAGAGCAAGGTCGTCGCGGGCATCCTGGGCATTCTGCTCGGATTCTTCGGTGCCGGCCGGTTCTACATGGGCCACACCAAGATCGGCGTGCTGCAGCTCGTCGTGAGCGTGTGCACTTTCGGCCTCGGCAGCCTCTGGGGCCTCATCGACGGCATCCTGATCCTGGTGAACGGCGGCGTCGACGGGCAGGGCCGCCCGCTGCGCGACTGACGCGGACAACGAGAAGGGCCGTGCGGCAAAGCCGCACGGCCCTTCTCTCTCTCGTCGACCGGGTGCGCCGGTCGCGCCACAGCCGGTCAGGCCGGATCCACCGCCGCGACGGCGGCGCCGGGCTCAGCGCGGCAGCGGCGCGTCCGCCCGGCGCAGCACCGACCACCCGGCGTCCCGGGCCCGGGCCGCGGCGAGCAGCCCGGCCACGCAGGACGCGTTGGTGATCTCGCCGGCCAGCACCATCGACACCGCCTCGTCCAGGTCGATCCGGACCACCTGGAGGTCGGCCTCCTCGTCGAGACGGTCATGGCGCCGCTCCGCCGGCACGTCGGCCAGGTCCCGGGCCAGGAAGACCCGGACCAGCTCGTCGGTGAACCCGGGCGAGCTGTGCAGGTCGACCAGCACGTCCATCCGGCCGGCGGTCAGGTCCACCTCCTCGGCCAGTTCCCGCGCCGCCGCGGCGGCCAGGTCCTCGCCCGAGACGTCCGTCAGCCCCGCGGGCAGCTCCCAGAGGTGCCGCCCCACCGGGTGCCGGTACTGCCGGATCAGCACCACCTGGCCGGCGTCGTCCAGCGCCACCACGGCGACCGCCCCGACGTGCCGGACGATGTCCCGCAGCCCGGTGCCGCCGCCCGGCATGGTCACCTCCTCGGTGACCACGTCGAAGATCCGCCCGGACCAGCGCTGCTCGCGGGAACGGACCTCGTAGCGGTGCTCGACGGCGCTCACGACGCGGACGCCGCCTTCGCCGCCGCGCCGTTGCGGGCGGCCTGCTCCGCGGCCGGCGCGTCCAGGTCGACCGGGAGCTGGTCGGCCTGGGAGTAGGCGATCGCGGCCCGGACGAACGAGGCGAACAGCGGGTGCGGCCGGGTGGGCCGGCTCTTCAGCTCCGGGTGCGCCTGGGTCGCCACGAAGAACGGGTGCAGGCTCCGGTCCAGCTCGACGAACTCGACCAGCCGCCCGTCCGGCGAGGTGCCGGAGATGTGCAGGCCGGCCTTGGTGAGCGCGTCCCGGTAGGCGTTGTTCACCTCGTACCGGTGGCGGTGCCGCTCGCTGACGTCGGTGCTGTCGTACGCCTCGGCGACGAGCGAGCCCTCGGCGAGCGTCGCCGGGTACGCCCCGAGCCGCATGGTGCCGCCGAGGTCGCCCTTGCCGGCGACGATGTCCTCCTGGTCGGCCATCGTGGCGATGACCGGGTGCTTCGCCTCCTCGTCGAACTCCAGCGAGTTGGCGCCGTCCAGCCCGGCCAGGTGCCGGGCCACCTCGATGGTCATGCACTGCAGGCCGAGGCAGAGGCCCAGCAGGGGGATGCCGTTCTCCCGGGCGTACCGGGCGGTGCCGATCTTGCCCTCGATGCCCCGCACCCCGAAGCCGCCGGGGATCACGATGCCGTCCACGCCGGCCAGGGCGGCCGCCGCGCCGGCCGGGGTCACGCACTCGTCGCTGGGCACCCAGCGCAGCTGCACCCGGGCGCGGTGGCCGAAGCCGGCCGCCCGGATCGCCTCGCTGACCGACAGGTACGCGTCGGGCAGGTCGACGTACTTGCCGACCACCGCGACGGTCACCGTGTGCCGCGGCTGGTGCACCCGCTCGAGCAGGTCGTCCCAGCTGTTCCAGTCGACGTCCCGGAAGGAGAGGCCGAGCCGGCGCACCACGTACGCGTCCAGCCCCTCGCGGTGCAGCACCTTCGGGATGTCGTAGATGCTCGGCGCGTCCGGGGCGGCGACGACCGCCTCGGCGTCCACGTCGCAGTAGAGCGACAGCTTGTGCTTGAGCTTCTCCGGGATCTCCCGGTCGGAGCGGCAGACCAGGGCGTCCGGCTGGATACCGATGCTGCGCAGCTGCGCCACCGAGTGCTGGGTCGGCTTCGTCTTCAGCTCCCCCGACGGCGCCAGGTACGGCACCAGCGAGACGTGGAGGTAGAAGCAGTTGTCCCGGCCCAGGTCGTGGCGGACCTGCCGGATCGCCTCCAGGAACGGCAGCGACTCGATGTCGCCGACCGTGCCGCCGACCTCGGTGATCACCACGTCCGGCACCTGGCCGTCGGCGTCCGGGTCGGCCATGCCGAGGATCCGCGACTTGATCTCGTTGGTGATGTGCGGGATGACCTGGACGGTGTCGCCGAGGTACTCGCCGCGCCGCTCCTTGGCGATCACGTCGGAGTAGATCTGCCCCGTCGTGACGTTCGCCTTGCCGGAGAGCGCCCGGTCCAGGAACCGCTCGTAGTGTCCGACGTCGAGGTCGGTCTCGGCCCCGTCCTCGGTGACGAAGACCTCACCGTGCTGGAACGGGTTCATCGTCCCGGGGTCGACGTTGAGGTAGGGGTCGAGCTTCTGCATCACCACGCGGAGCCCCCGCGCGCTGAGCAGGTTGCCGAGGCTGGAGGCGGTCAGGCCCTTACCCAGCGAGGAGGCCACGCCCCCGGTGACGAAAATGTGCCTGGTCGTCCGTGCTGAAGGGGCCAAGGCCTGCTCCCGTGTCGTCCGTCGCGGTCGTGCAGACCGCCGAGCCGATCAGCAAAATGATCACGCGATCCACGGGATTCCAGAGTAACACCACCACGGAGGGCGTACGCAGCCCGCACCCAGGTCACGCCCGGCGTGCCGTGCGGTGGTGAACCCTCGGTCAGGGCGCGGTGACCTGACGCGACGGCCGCGCGGCCTGACGCGGCGCCGGGGGCCGATCCGCGTCCGCCGCGGAATGCTCGGGGTCCGGCGCAGCGGTCCGATCCGGGTCCGCGGTCACCGCGGAGTCCTCGGGATCCGGCGCGGCGGGGCTCGGGTCCGGGGCCACGGCGGCCGGGCCGTCCGGCCGGTCGGCGGCGCGCCCGGCGTTCGTGGCGTCCTCGGCCGGGTCGGCGGTCGGCCGCCGGGGCGCCGTGCCGCCGGGGGCGGCCGGGAGGGTGTCCCCGGCCACGACGCTCGCGCCGGACGGCCCTCCCCCGCCGGTCGGGCCGTCGCCCCCACCGCCGGTGCCGCCCTCGCCGGTGGCGCCCGGCCCGTCGTCGCCGGCCACCCCGGAGCCGTCGCCGCGCGGGCGGCCGGCGGCGGGCAGCGTCCGGTCGGCGGAGTGGTCGAGCACCCGGAGCGAGGCCAGCGCGGCCATCGGCACCACCACGGCGACGGCGGCACCCGCCACATCCAGCGCGGAACCGCCGAGCACGCCGCCGATGACCGCCGCCACGGCGGTGCCGCCGATCGCGGCCCGGATCGCCGGATAGATGCCGAACAGCCGCATGAGCCCGCCCCAGGGCTGCAACAGGGCGAACCACACCAGCAGCGCGCCGGCCAGGGCCAGCAGGGTCAGCGGACTGTTCACGAGGGTGTCGAAGTTGGCCGTGCTGGAGCGGTGCAGGGTGAGCCCGCCGGTGCCGTCGCCGAGCGCGGCCAGGAACCGGCCCAGGCTGCCCCGCTCAACGGGCGGGCGGCGCACGTCCACCACCGCGAAACCGATCGTGACGGCGAGCGCCGCCATCGTCGCCCAGGCCAGCCGGCTGACCGTCAGCCAGCCACCGGCGCTGATCGCCGCGGCCACGCTCAGCCCGGCGGTGAGCGCGATCGCGCCGATCGGGTCGGCGCCCAGGTACGGACTGCCCACGATCACCACGGCGACACCGCCGACCGCGACCATGACCGCCGGCCGCCAGCCCCGCGGCAGCTGCTGCCCGAGCCAGCCCGCGCTCAGCAGGGCGCCGGCCAGGAACACCCCGAGCCCCACGGTGCCCAGGCCGGCGTACCGGCCGCCCTCCTGGGCGGCGTAGCCGACCACGCCGTTGAGCTGCAGCCGGGAACCGGTCAGCACGTCCAGGCCGACGGTCAGCGTGGTCAGCCCGGCGACCGCGCCGAGCGGCCCGAGGGTGTTGGCGTACCCGGGCGCGAGCCGGACCACGGCCGTGCCGGCCAGCACCAGCAGGGCCGTCACCCCGGCGAAGCTCCAGCCCGGCCGTTCGGCCCGCCACCAGGGCGCCACGTCGGCGAGCAGGGCGGCGGGCACCGCCAGAGCGGCGGCGACGAGCAGCAGCTCGACGGTCGCCGTCACCCGGCGGGAGACCGGCTGCGGCCCGTACGGGCCAGCGTGCCGGCGCGCCCGGCGCAGCAGGGGGAGGACCGCGACGGCGAGGACAATCTGGGCCCCGGCGAGCAGGGTGAAGAACCAGCCCGCCACGGTCCGCTGGGCGGCGGCCTCGCGGTCCGCGTCGGCCGGCCGGGCGATCGCGGCGGACAGCTCGGCGGAGCGCCCCGCCACCGAGACCGCCGGGCGGCCGAGGAAGAGCCGATCCGGCATCGGCCGGCCCAGCGCGGCGAGCGCGGTCGGCGCCAGGTCGACCAGCTGCAGGTAGCCGTCCCGGCCGGTGCTCGCCGACGTCAGCCAGCCCTGCTCCCAGCCCGGACCCTCGGCCACGGCCACGTGCAGCCGGGCCGTCTCGTCGGTGTCGGAGATCCCCGCCACGAGCACCAGCGAGCGCGGTGGCCGGGCGGCGAGCACCCGGGCCAGTTGGGCGTCGGCCTGTCGCGCGGCGGCCGCCCGGTCCGCCGTCGTGGCGCCGTCGACGGTGCCCAGGTCGACGATGCTGAGCACGCAGGACCCGAGCAGCCCGGCGGGGTCGGCGGGCAGCGCCGCGGCGTACCGGTCCACCCGGCCGAACGGCCGGGCGGCGGCAACGGCCGCGCCGGGGCCGACCGCCACCGAGCAGCGCACCGACTCGGACAGCGACCCGGGCATGGTGTCCCACGGCAGCTGTTCCTGGTTGTAGTGGACCACGCTCTCCTGGTCGGGCAGGTTGGCGCCGATGCCGTCGGGCTGCTCCACGCTCACCGGCGCCGCCGGGCAACCGTCGGCCTGCCGGCTGCCGTTCCACGCGGCGAAGCTGCCCGCGCCCAGCGTCAGCCAACCGTCGACCGGGCAGGTGGGCCGGTGCGCGGAGCGGACCGACAGCGAACCGATGGAGCCCCGCTCGGCCATCCGCCACAGCGTCGGAGTGGTCTGCGGGTCCACGTCCTCCCAGCGCAGCCCGGCGACGCCGGCGACCACCACGAAATCGGCGGTGCGGTGCGGCGTGCCGCGATCGGGGCGCGCCGCCAGCGCGGCGATGCCGAGCGCGACCACCACCAGGGTAAGCAGGGCGGGAACCAGTCGGCGCAGCATCACCGGTGTCCCGTCGACGGTGCTCCGGCATCCGGGCTGGTGGAGTCGCCGGATCGCGGGGCCAGTTCGGCGTAGAGGGCGGCCAGCGCGGCGACGGTGTCCGCCTCGGTGGGCCAGGTCGCCGCCCGCTCGGCGCCGCGCCGACCGAGCTCGGCCCGGCGCTCGGGGTCGTCGAGCAGCCCGCGTACGGCGGTGTCGACCGCGTCCACGTCGCCGGGCGGCACCAGCAGCGCCGCGTCCCCGACCAGCTCCGGCAGGCCACCGACCGCGGTCGCCACCAGCGGTACGCCGGCGCGCAGCGCCTCCTGGGCGAACAGTTGGCGGGCCTCCCAGTCGCTGGTGACGACGGCGAGGTCGGCGCCGGCGAGCAGGTCGGCCACGTCGGTGCGGTGGCCGAGCAGGGTCACCGGCGCCCGGGCGGCGGAGATCCGGGCGGCCAGCGGCAGGTACGCCGGACCGCTGCCGGCGATCACCACCACCGGCGCCGGGGTGCGGGTACGCCAGCGGGCGGCCGCGTCGATGAGCAGGTCGTAGCGCTTCTGCGGGTGCAGCCGGCCGACCGAGACGATCAACGGCCGCTGGTCGTGCACGCCGAATTCGGCGCGCACGGCGGCTCGCCGGCGGTGCGGGGCGGGCAGCGTGGGTGCGGCGACCGGGGCGAGCCGGGCGTCGGTGGCGCCGAGCGCGGCGGCCCGCTCCACCAGGTCGGCGGAGGCGCCGAGCGCGACCCGGGCGCCCCGGGCGACGACCCGCTCGGCGACCCGGGACAGCGTGCCGCGGACGCCGCCGGCGAGCACCGCGTTGTGCCAGGTGACCACGAGCGGCGCCGCCGGCCGGGCGAGCACGGCGACCAGCCCGGCCCGCAGGCCGTGGGCGTGGACCACGTCCACGCCGGTGGCGGCCAGTGCGCGGCGCAGCGAGGCGACCGCCCGGGCGTCGGCCGGCGTCGGGCTGGCGGGGATCTCGACCGGCTGGAACCGGGCGCCCACGCCGGTGAAGTCGAACTGGTCCTGGGTCGCGGCCGGGCCGCAGACCAGCACGGACGCGCCGGCGGCGGTGAGGCCGCGGGCCACCGACCGGACGTGCTGCCCCACGCCGCCGGTGCTGGAGGCGAGCACCAGCGCCACCGAGCCGGGCCACCGCGGCGCCGACGAGGCGTCCGTCATGAGGAAACGGTCTCCTTCCCGTCGCCCCGCTCCCCGGGGCGCTGGTCCTCCTGCGTGCCGGCGGCGGCCGACGGGCGCCGCCGGCCGAGCCGGCGGGTCACGGCCGCGAGCAGCGGCCGCACGTCCCGCGCATCGGTCAGCCAGGCGACGGCGAGGAACAGGGCGCCGACCACGACACCGGACAGCATGCCCTGACCGAGTGCCCCCGCTGTCGTCGGGGTCCCGTCACCCAGGCCGGCGAGCCAGTGACCGGTGGCCGCCCCGCCGAGCCCCGCGACCACGGCGGCGAGCAGACCGGCCGCCCCGGCCCGGCCGACGCCGGCCAGGGCGTCCCGACCGGCGGCCCGAACCACGGCGGCGATCAGCAGGCCGCCGAGCAGCAGCATCCCCGCGGAGGTGGCCAGGGTCACCGCGAGCACCCGGTCGGTGAGGGGCAGCACCTGCCCGAACAGCACCGCCAGGGCGGGTACGGTCAGCCAGCCGACCCCGGTGGCGACGGTCGCCGACCGGGTCGCGCCCCGGGCGTAGAGGGCCCGGGTGAGCACGGCGAAGAGGCCGTAGCCGACCAGGCCGGGCGCGAAACCGGCGATCGCCGCCGCGGCGGTCGCGGCGACCTCCGGCTGGCCGAAGAAGAAGTGCCCGACCGGTCCGGCGGTGCCGACCAGCGCCGCCGCGCCCAGCAGGCTGAACAGCATCACCCCCCGCACGGCCGGCGCCAGGGTCTCCCGGTACGTCCGCTCGTCGCCGGCCGCCCGCGCCGCCACCAGAGTCGGGTACGCGGCCACCGCGAGCGGCACGGCCAGCACCGCCCAGGGCAGGAAGTAGATCGCCTGCGCGGTGTTGTAGACGCCCGGGTTGGACCGGGCCCCGTAGGTCACCTGGTTGATCGCGACGGCCAGGGCGATCTGCTGTGCGGTGACGGCCACCACCCCGGCGACGGCGAGCCCGCCGACCCGCGCGCGGGCGTCGGCCGGGAACCGGTAGCCGGGCCGCAGGCGCAGCCGGAGCCGGCGCAGCGGGATCAGCAGGGAGAGGGAGAGCACCACCACGCCGAGCGTCGTGCCGCCGGCGAGCAGCAGCTCACCGCCGCCGGTCACCGAGCCGACCGTGGCCAGCCGTCCCTGCCAGGCGGTGAAGCCGAGGTAGACCGCGATCACGGTGATGCTGGACAGCAGCGGGGCGATCACCGGCCAGGCGAACCGCCGGTGCGCCTGGAGCACCCCGGTGAGCACGATGCCGACCCCGTACAGCGGCAGCTGCGGGGCGAAGAGCAGCAGCATCCGGGCGCCGGCCTGCTGCTGCTCGGGGCTGAGCCCGGGGCCGAGCAGGCCGACCAGCGGGTGGGCGAGCAGGGCCACCGCGAGGGCCAGCGGCACGAGCAGGCTGAGCGTCCAGGTCAGCAGCGCGCCGGTGGTGGCCGCCACCGCCGGCCGGTCCCCCGCCGCCACCGCGCCGGCCAGCAGCGGTACGACCAGACTGGCCAGCGCCCCACCGGCGACGATCTCGAAGATGAAGTTCGGCAGGTTGTTCGCGACGAAGTAGGTGCCGCCGAGGTCGGTGGGCGCCAACGTCCAGGCGAACACGGCGGTGCGGCCGAAGCCGGCGAGCCGGCTGACCACGGTGAGGACGGCGATGAGCGCGGCCGCTCCGGCCACCCGGCCGGCGCCGGCGAGGGGAGCCGGTCTGGTCACGTCAGTCGGCGCGTCGGCCAAGCGAGTCGAGTTCACGCAACCCCGGGGTCCGCTGGATCACCTGAGTGAAGCTGACCTTCTCGCTGGCCGCGGTGAGGCCGGCGAGCACGGCGAGGACGCCGGCCCGGCCGAGCGGGCCGGTGCGGGCGGCGAGCGCGACGCCGAGCAGCGCGCCGAACGCGTTCGCGCCGCTGTCGCCGAGCATGACCTGCTCGTCGAGGTCCTCCGGGAGCAACCCGGCGGCGGCGCCGACCGCCCCGGCGGCGATCCCGCCGTGCGGGCCGCCGGTCAGCGGCGTGCCGAGCAGCAGGCCGGACTTCAGCGCCCGGCCGGGACGCAGGTCGAGCAGGTTGAGCAGGTTCGCGGTGCCGGCCACCACGCCGGCGCCGAGCAGCACGTCAACGCCGCGGCCGAACGCGCCCTGCCGTTGCCGACGCCGGTGCGCGGCGACCCGGGGGTCGACGGCGAGCAGCGCGGCCGCGCCGAGCCCGGCCGCGCCCACCCCGACGATCTTGACGAGCCCGGCGGTGACCCGGCCCTCGCGCAGGGCGGCCAGGTGGCCGGTGAAACCCTTGGCCGCCTTCTGCTCCGGTCGGGCGCCCACGACGTCGTCGTAGAGCCCCACCGCGCCGGAGCCCACCCCGGCCACCAGCGCCGCGGCGCCGGCGGCGGCGCTGGTGGCGCCGAGCGCGGCGGCGCCCGAGGCCCCGGCCGCGAGCGCGGGGCCCGCGGCGAGGGTGACCGTCCGGCCCCGGAAGTTGGTCCGCTCCAGCGCCGGGCCGGCCGGCGAGGTGCGCACCTGGCGCAGCGCGTAGCGGGCGGCGGCCGCCCCGGCGCCGACGGCCAGCAGCCGGCCCAGCATCCTCACGCGGTCACCTCGATCGTCTCGTGGACGGACATCCGGGTAGGTGGTTCGCTCACTGGGGCAGTTTAGGCAGCAACGACGCGGCGCTGTCGCCCACGCCGTACTGGCCGGCCTTCTTCTCGGTCAGCTGCTGCACCAGCGCCAGGCTGGTGACCAGCTGGCCCTGGATCGTGTTGGCGTTGTCGACCGTGGAGATCGTCTGGGAGAGCACCGGGTCGCCGCGCACGATCGCCACCAGGTTGCCACCGGCCGACCCGTTGCCGCCGACGACGATCGCGCCGGTCCGGTCGAACTGCTCGGCGACCTTGACCACCGACTCGTCCTTCTTCGCGGAGTCCTTGTCGACGTACGGCTGGCCGGAGACCACCACGACCGCCTCCGCCGGCCCGGTGACCGGGTCCTCCGTCGTCAGGTAGCCCGCGTTGGTGTACGCGGCGAGCACCGACCGCCGGTCGGCGTCGCCGACCGGGGCGACGCCCTGCGCCCGGTCCAGCAGCACGCTGGCCAGCAGCGCGCTGGACGTCTCCACGCCGTGCCCGTTGCCCGGCAGCCCGGTGGTCTGGGTGCTGGTCGGGCGGACGGCGGTCACCGCCAGCTCGAGCAGGTTGGTGTTGTTGTCCGGGTTGATGAACTTGTCCTGCAGGTCGACCCGGCCGGTGATGTCGGCGCCGGCCAGCCGCAGCATCTTGATCACACCCTCGGTGTGCTCCCGCCCGGTCGGGAGGCTGAGCACCAGCACCCGGCGGCCGGTGAGCTTGCCGGGCAGGACGACCTGCGACATCTCGGCCGCGAAGCCCTCCTCGGACTCCAGCTGCTTCTCCACGTTGTTGACCGTCTGGCGCATCTGCTGGTTGTCCTTGCGCAGCGCGGTGACCTGCTCCTTGAGCGAGTCGGCGACCGGGCCGTTGAGGGCGGCGGTGCCGACCACCAGGCCGATCGCCAAAGCCAGGAACACCGCGGTCAGCGACACCACGTGGTAGCGGAAATTGATCACGCTTGCAGCCTCTTGATCGTCGGGAGCTAGAAGAGCTGGCCCAGCTGGAACACAAAATTGTCCCACCACTCGGAGACCACGCCCAGGTACGCCTTCCCGACCGTGGAGACGGCCACCGCGGACGCCATCGCGGCGACCGCGGAGAGCACCAGCAGCAGCAGCGACGAGCCGGAGATGCTCTGCCGGTAGAGCCGGCTCACACCCTTGGCGTCGACCAGCTTGCCGCCGACCTTGAGCCGGGTGAGGAACGTCGAGGCCATGCCGCCACGCCCCTTGTCGAGGAACTCCACCAGGGTGGCGTGGGTGCCCACCGCGACCAGCAGCGAGGCGCCCTTCTCGTCGGCCAGCAGCATGGCCAGGTCCTCGCTGGTGGCCGCGGCCGGGAAGGTCAGCGCCGGAACGCCCAGACCGGCCACCCGGGGCAGCCCGGGCGCCCGCCCGTCCGGATAGGCGTGCACGATCACCTCGGCCCCGCAGCGCAGCACGTCGTCCGTCACCGAGTCCATGTCGCCGATGATCATGTCAGGGGTGTAGCCGGCCTCGACCAGCGCGTCCGCCCCGCCGTCGACGCCGATCAGCACCGGCTTGAACTCCCGAATGTACGGGCGCAGCACGTCCAGGTCGGCCTTGTAGTCGTAGCCCCGGACCACGATCAGGCAGTGCCGCCCCTGGATCTGGGTCTGGATCTCCGGCACGCCGACGCCGTCGAGCAGCAGGTCCCGTTCCTGCTTCAGGTAGTCCATGGTGTTGGCGGCGAACGCCTCCAACTGGACCGAGAGCCCCTCTCGGGCGTCGGCCATCGCCTTGGCCACCGTCTCGGCGTCCTGCAGGCTGCCGTGCGCCACCGGCTCGTCGCCGACGAAGACCGTATTGCCCTCGATCCGCACCGTGTCACCCTCGCGGACCTGCTCGAAGATCCCCTCACCCAGGTCGTCCAGGAGCGGGATGCCCGCGCCGATCAGCACCTCGGGGCCGAGGTTCGGGTAGCGCCCGGAGACCGACGGCTTCGCGTTGAGCACCGCCGCGACACCGACAGCGACCAGCGAGTCCGCCGCCACCCGGTCCAGGTCGACGTGGTCGATCACCGCGATGTCACCGGGGCGGAGCCGGCCGACCAGCCGCTTTGTCCGGCGGTCGAGGCGCGCGGTGCCGAGGACACTGCCCGGGACCGCGTTCCGGGTCCGGCGCAACGTGGGTAGACGCATCGTGACCATCCTGGCATGTGAGGCAGGCTTTTCTGTCGCGACATGCCTGAGCAGGGCCGCCTACCCAGGGAAGCACACCAGAGCGCACGCCGGTGTGCTTGCGCTCACAATACCGGCGGTCACGACCGCCTTTCCTTGGCCGCCACGGCCAGAAGCTCCTCGGCGTGCGCGATACCCAGATCCGAGTCCGGCAAACCCGCGAGCATCCGGGCAAGCTCCCGGGCCCGCTCGGTGTCCTCCACCACCCGGACGCCGCTGGTGGTCACCGCGCCGCCGGTGTCCTTGGCGACCACCAGGTGCCGGTCGGCGAACGCCGCGACCTGCGGCAGGTGGGTGACCACGAGCACCTGGTGGCTGCGGGCCAGCCGGGCCAGCCGGCGACCGATCTCCACCGCCGCCCGCCCGCCGACACCGGCGTCGACCTCGTCGAACACCAGGGTGGGCGGGCCGCCCGAGCCGGCGAAGACCACCTCGATGGCGAGCATCACCCGGGACAGCTCGCCGCCGGAGGCGCCCCGCTGCAACGGCAGCGCGGGCGCGCCCGGGTGGGCCAGCAGCCGCAGCTCCACCTCGTCGCCGCCGTCCGGGCCGACGCCGACCTCGACCCCGTTGACGGCCAGCGACGGCTCGGCCCGCCCGGCCGGCCGGGGCAGCACCGCCACCTCGATCCGGGCGTGCGGCATGGCCAGCCCGGCCAACTCGACGGTGACCTGCTCGGCGAACCGGGTGGCCGCCTCCTGTCGGGACGCCGACACCCGCCCGGCCAGCTCGGCCACCTCGACGGCCAGCCGCTGCGACTCCCGCTCCAGCTCGTCGAGGAGCTCGTCGGACGTGTCCAGCTCGGACAGTCGGGTGCGGGCCCGCTCGGCCCAGGCGATCACCCCGTCGACGTCGTCGGCGTACTTGCGGGTCAGCGCCCGCAGCGCGGCGCGGCGCTCGTAGACGACCTGGAGGCGGGCCGGGTCGGCGTCGAGCGCGGCGAGGTAGGCCGACAGCTCGGCGGAGACGTCGGTGACCAGGGTCGCCGCCTCCTCCAGCCGGGCGGCCAGGTCGCCCAGGGCCGCGTCGGTGCCGGCCTGCGCCTCCAGCGTGCGCCGAGCGGTGCCGAGCAGCGAGGCCGCGTCAGGGGTGTCGTCGGCCGCCTCCGCTCCCCCGGCCACGCACTGGTGCGCGATCTGCGCCGCGGTGCGCAGGCCCTCGGCGTGCTCCAGCCGCTGCGCCTCGGCCTTCAGCTCGTCGTCCTCGCCGGGCTGCGGGTCGACCCGGGTGATCTCGTCCAGGCCGAGCCGCAGCAGGTCCGCCTCCTGGTTGCGCTCCCGGGCGTTGCGCCGCCGGTCGGACAGGTCGTCGACCAGCCGCCGCCAGCCCGTGTACGCCTCGCGCAGCGCGTCGAGCAGCTTCTCGTGCTCGGGCCCCGCGAACCGGTCCAGCGCGGCCCGTTGCTCGGCCGGGCGCAGCAGTCGCAGCTGGTCGGACTGGCCGTGCACCGCCACCACCTGCTCGCCGACCTCACCGAGCATCGACACCGGCATGCTCCGCCCACCCAGGTGCGCCCGGGACCGCCCCTCGACGGTGACCGTGCGGCTCAGCAGCAGCGAGCCGTCGTCGTCGGGCTCGCCGCCGGCGTCGGTGATCCGGGCGTGCACCGTGCCGGCCACCCGGCCGGCCAGGCGCAGCCGCCCCTCCACCACGGCCCGGCCCGGCTGGGCCCGCACCCGCCCGGCGTCGGCCCGGCCGCCGAAGAGCAGGCCGAGGCCGGTCACCACCATGGTCTTGCCGGCACCGGTCTCGCCGGTGATGACGTTCATGCCGCCGGTCAACGGCAGCGTGGTGTCCTCGATGACGCCCAGTCCGGTGATGCGCAGCTCTTCCAGCACAGCACCTGACAGTAGACGCGGGGCCCGACAGTTGACCAGCCGGCGGACGCCGCGTCGTCCTCCGTTCGACGGCGTCGTACAGTTCTGCCCCGTGTTGGACGTGATCGGCCTGACCCCGGGCGACGAGGAGCTCTACCGCTGCCTGGTCCAGCTCACGGTCGCGCGGGTCGACGAGTTGGTCGAGCGGCTGCGCCGCCCCCGCGCCGAGATCCTCGCCCACCTCGACGCCCTGCGCGGCAAGGGGTTGGTGGTGGCGACCGGCCCGGAGCCGGACGCGCCGCTGCGGCCGCTGGCACCGGACATTCCGCTCGGCGCGGCGCTGCTGCGCCGGCAGGAGGCCCTCGAGGTCGCCCGGGCGGCGGTCACCCAGCTGACCGAGGAGTACCGGGCCGGGATGCGCCGGCACGACGCCGACCACCTGGTGGAGGTGATCACCGGGGCCCAGGTGCTCCGCGACCGCCTGCGTGACCTCCAGAACGGGGCCCGGGTCGAGGTGCTCTGGTTCTGCCGGGCGAACCCGCTGGCCATGCTCGGCCAGGAGAACGTGGAGGAGTTCGACGCGCTGGCCCGCGGTGTGCGTTACCGGGCCATCTACGAACGGGAGATGCTCCTCGAACCGGGCGCGTTGGAGGACGTCGAGCAGGGCGTCCGCGCCGGCGAGCAGGCCCGCGTCATCGACCGGCTGCCGGTCCGACTGGCCATCGTGGACGGTACGACGGCCATCTGCCCGCTGGTGCCGGAGCGGGACGTCGGGGAGACGAGCGCCGCGGTGATCGGCCGCAGCCAACTGCTCGACGCGCTGCTCGCCCTCTTCGAGAGCCACTGGTCGATGGCGACGCCGCTGCGCTCCGCCGCCCTGCCGGCCGACCGGGCGACGGGCGGCTACCGCCCGGACGCCGAGGAGGTCCGGCTGCTGTCCCTCTTCGTGGCCGGCGTGCCGGACAAGTCCATCGCCTCCCAGCTCGGGGTGAGCCGGCGTACGGTGCAACGCCGGCTCGCCGACCTGATGGCGGTCGCCGGCGTGGACACCCGGCCCGGGCTGGCCTTCCAGGTCGCCCGGCGCGGCTGGATCTGAGCCGGACGGGCGACGGGGCGGGACGGCACACGCCGCCCCGCCCCGCCCCGCGTCAGCGCAGGCCGTACGCGTCGAGCACGGTCTGGTCGACGGTGTTGCCGGCCCGGTCACTCGCGTGCACCCGCAGCGACACGGTGCCGCGGCCGGCCGGAACCGTGGCGGTGAACCGGGTGCCGTGGCCCTGCACCGGCGCCTTCCGCCAGGTCCGCCCGCCGTCGAACGACACCTCGGCCCGGAGGCTGGTGCCGGTCGGCGCGGAGACCCCGGCCGGCTGGCGCAGGGTCAGACCGAGTCGGTGCGACCGGCCACCGGGCACCTCACCGCGCAGGTCGGCGGGCACGTGGTAGTCGACCTGGAGCAGCGGCAGCGGCGCGGCGGTGTCCCCGGCCGGGCGGGCCGAGGTGAACTGCCAGGCCGTCTCGGTCCGGGTGGCGTAGCGCCACTCGTCCGAGGACCGTGCCGTGGTCAGGTCCAGCCGGTAGCGGGCCGAGCCCGGGGTGGTGAGCACGGGCGCCCAGCCACCGGAGAGGTCGGCGATCTGCTGTCCGTCCCGGCTCAGGCGGGCCTGCACCGTGTCCGGCTCCTCGCTGCCGCGAGCCGGAGCGTGGTGGCCGTCGGCGTCGACGAACTCGGTCACCCGCAGGTCGAGCGTGTCGCCGGTGCGCGTGGGCACCCGCGCCCCGCCGCCGGCCGGCACGGCCGGGCGGACCACCGGGGCGTGCCAGGTCTCGGTGACCCGGTCGTCGGCCGCGTACTGTCGGGGCTGCTGGGTGAGCCCGCCGAGCAGCGGCCCCCAGGACCAGGTGAGCCGGTGCAGCACCCGCTGCTGCCACCAGGAGTCACCGGCGCTGACGAACTCCTGCCGGGTGGTGCCGGTACGCACCAGCCGCTGCTCGTCGTTCCAGGAGTACTCCTGCCAGGGACGCCATCCGAACCGCTGCTCGGTGGCCCACTCGGCGCCGCCGACGTCGCCGTAGCGGGTGGTCACCTCGGCGGTGTTCTTCGCGGTGACCGTGTGCACGATCCGCTCCGGCACGCGGTTCTTGGCGACCTGCCACACGTCGTACAGGTAGGGGCTGTCCACGGTCAGCGTCACGTCCAGGGTCGGCCGGCCCTTCCGGGCCGCCGCGATCAGGCGCTGGCCGTCGTCGTACGCGACCACCAGCGACGGGATCGGCAGACGGTCCCCGTCCGGGCGCCAGACCGTCCACGCGCTCCGGTCCGACGGGCGGACGATGAGCACCATCGCGGCGCCGGCCGCCGTGGCGTCGGCGATCTGGTCCTCCTCGGCGCGGTCGTAGCTGCCGGCGACCAGCGCGGCCGCACCGCGGACCCGGGCCCGGGCCAGCTCGGCGGCGGTGCCGTCGCCCGCCCACACCAGTGGCAGCTTCCGCCGGCCGGTCGGAGCCGGCGACTGGTGCAGCAGGTTGATGTCCAACGCGCCGGAGACGTTGCCGACCTTGGCGTCCACCATGGGCGCCACCAGTTGCCAGCGGGAGGCGAACTCGAACTCGCCCTGGCGCACCGGCCGGGTCGGCGTGACATTCACCTGCTGGATGGTGCTGAAGTACATCACGCCGTGGTCGACCTGCCGACCGTTGCCGAAGACCCGGTGCTCGTAGAAGCTGATCACCGCCCGCTGCTCGGTCGGCTTCGGCGTCTCGATCCGCACGGGCGTGCCCTTGCGCGGGTCGAGCACCACGGTGAGGTCGCGGTCCACCATGAGCTCGGGGTCGGTGACCAGGGTGATCTGCTCGTCCAGCGGGGCGCCGTGCTCGATCAGCCCCTCGAGCAGGTACGGGCCCTCCTCGACCTGCACCTGCGCCTCGCCGGGGACCCACCCGATGTGGTCCGACTCGGGGTGCTCGCCGAAGAGCGTGAGCACCGACGCCAGGCCGGGCTGCCCGGCCATGTCCAGCGCGCGCAGGGTGACGGTGTGCAGCGGGCCGCTGAGGGTGAGCCCAACGGCCGTACGGACCGCGACACCGTCCGCGCCGGTGGCCACCAGCCAGCCGCCGTGCGGGCCACGGTCCAGCTTCGCCGGGTCGGCGCGCAGCGGCACGGCCACACTGCCGCCCGCCGGCACGGTCACCTCACCGCCGCCGACGGAGACCCCGTCGGTCTCGGCCGCGTTGCTGTCCAGGTTGCGCAGTTCCAGGGCCAGCCGCAGGGTCTGCGCCGCCGAGGTGCCGTTGGTGTACGTCACGGTCCGCTCGACCGCCGCGCCACCGGTGTTCACCCGACCGAAGTCGGCGGTCGCCGAGCCGTACACCCGCTGGCCGAGCGCCCGGGCCACGTCGACCCGGCCGCCGCCCTGTTCGAAGACGGTCAGCTCCGGGTTGGCCTTCGTGGTGCTGACCAGCGCGTCCTTGAGCTTCCCGGCGGTCCAGTCCGGGTGCTCCTGGGCGAGGATCGCCGCCGCGCCAGCCACGTGCGGGGTCGCCATCGAGGTCCCCGACGCCTGGGTGTACGCGTCGTCCACCGGCGTACCCATGGTGGTGCCGGCGGCGCGGGCGGCGATGATGCCGACGCCCGGCGCGGTGATCTCCGGCTTCAGGCCGTTGTCGCCGAGCCGCGGACCGCGGCTGGAGAACTCGGCCAGGTTGTCGTCGCGGTCCACCGCGCCGACGGTGAGCGCCGCGGTCGCCGCGCCCGGCGATCCGACGCTGCGGGGCATGCCCTCGTTGCCGGCGGCGATCACGAAGAGCGCCCCGGTCTCGGCGGTCAGGTCGTTGACCGCCTGGCTCATCGGGTCGGTGCCGTCGGTCGCGGAGCCGCCGAGGCTCATGCTGACGACCTTCGCGCCGGAGTGGGCGGCCCATTCCATGCCCGCGATGATGCTCGAGCTGTAGCCGGAGCCGCCGTCGTCGAGCACCTTGCCGACCAGCAGCTGCGCGCCGGGCGCGACGCCCTTGCGCCGGCCGTCCGACGCGGCGCCGCTGCCGGCGATGGTGGCCGCCACGTGGGTGCCGTGGCCGTGCCCGTCCCGTGCGCTGCCGGCGCCGGAGAAGTCCTGCGCCTCGGCGATCCGGCCCGCCAGGTCCGGGTGGGCGGCGTCGACGCCGGTGTCGAGCACCGCCACCTTCACGCCACTGCCGTCCCGGCCCGCCGCCCAGGCCGCCGGGGCGCCGATCTGCGGCACGCTGTGCTCCAGCGTCGGGCGGACCCGCCCGTCCAGCCAGATCCGGGCGATGCCGCCGCCGAGCCGGGGCGCGGCACCGGTGGTACGCGCCTGCGGCGCGCCGCGCAGCGTCGTCCACAGGCCGCCGAGGTCGCCCTTGCCGACCCGCATCGCGGCGCCGTTGATGCTCTCCAGCGGCCGGGCGTCGGCGGCGCCGGCGAGCGGCCGGACCCGGCCGGCGGCCGGCTCCTGGTAGCGCACGATCAGCGGCAGCGCGCCCTGCGCGGCGTCGCCGTAGCCCTCGGCGGCCAGCTCCTGCACGTCGAACAGGTTGGCGTCGAGCACCCCGGTGGAGACGTAGGGCACGACGTCGCTGGGCAGCAGCCGCAGCCCGCCGTCGACCTCCAGGCTGTGGAACGTGATCCGCTCCCGGCCCGGGCCGGGGCGGACGGTGGCGGCGACCCGGCCGGGCGCCGCCGGGACGAGGTCGACCTGGTCGCCGGTGATCAGGGTGATGCGGACGGGCGGGGTACCCGGGGCGGTCGGACCCGGGTTCGGGCCGGTGGGCCGGGCGGGCGGGTCGGCGGACGCCGGTGCGGCGAGTCCGACGACCAGCGCGCCGACCGCGCCGGCGGTCAGCCAGCGTGGGGGCCTGTGCATGCGATGCGCTCCTCTACTCCGGTGGCGGTCTCAGAGAGATCGACCGATCGGAGTTTGCGACGCGGATCGACGCACGGTCACTAGCCGCGGCCCGCCGCACCGGCGACATGTCGCCAGGTGGACACCGGGCGGGCACCTGACGGACCCGTAGATGTCCGGCGGGTTACCGCCGAGGGATCTTGATGACCTCCGGCAGGCGGGTCAGCGGCGCGAGCCGCGCCAGCCGTGCACGGGCAGGCCGAACTTGGCCACCAGCCGGTCGGTGAACGGGCGGTCCCGCAGCCGGACGATCCGCACCGGCAGCGCGCCCCGGCGGACCGTCACCCGCGCCCCCGGCGGCAGGTCGTACACCCGCCGACCATCGCAGCAGAGCACGGCCAGGGTGGTGAACGGATCCACGGTGATCGCGAACGTCGACGTCGGCGCGGTGACCAGCGGCCGGCTGAACAGCGCGTGGGCGCTGATCGGCACCAGCAGCAACGCCTCCACCTCCGGCCAGACCACCGGCCCGCCGCCGGAGAACGCGTACGCGGTGGAGCCGGTGGGCGTGGCGCAGACCACCCCGTCGCAGCCGTACCGGGACAGCGGCCGACCGTCCACGTCGACGAGGAGTTCAAGCATCTGGGCCCGCTCCCCCTTCTCGACGCTGATCTCGTTGAGCGCCCAGGACTCGATCGTCGGCCCGCCATCGAACTCGGCGGTGACGTCGAGGGTGAGCCGCTCGTCGACGGTGTAGTTGCGCCCGACGACGTCACGCACCGCGCTGTCGAGGTCGTCGATCTCCGCCTCGGCGAGGAAGCCCACCTTGCCCAGGTTGATGCCGAGCAGCGGCACCTTGGCCGGCCGGGCCAGCTCCGCCGCCCGCAGGAACGTGCCGTCCCCACCGAGCGCGAAGACGATCTCGGCGCCCTCGGCGGCCTCCGGACCGCTGATCGGAACGACACCGGGAAGGTCGAGGTCGTCGGCCTCCTCGGCCACCACGCGCACCTCGAACCCCGCGTCGATCAGGTCCGCCGCCACCGCCCGGGCGTGCTCGGTGCTGCGCCGGCGGCCCGTGTGGGTGACCAGCAGGGCGGACCGGCTCACCGGGACCGCCGTCCGACCCCGGCACGCCGGCCCGCACCCACCACCGTGCGACGCCCGCTGTTCCCGCTCACCCTGCGACCTCCTCCGCCGCCGCGCCCGGCACCTCGCCGGCCGTCGTCGGGCCCTCCGGCCCGGCCGCGACCACCGCCCGCACCCGTTCCGGGTCGGCCGGCGGCGCGCCCCGGCGTAACCATACGAAGAACTCGACGTTGCCGCTCGGCCCCGGCAGCGGGCTGGCGGCCACGTCGGCCAGGCCCAGCCCCAGCTGCGCGGCGGCCGCGGCCACGCCGAGCACCGCCTCGGCGCGCAGCTCCGGGTCGCGGACCACCCCGCCGGCGCCCACCCGCTCCTTGCCGACCTCGAACTGCGGCTTCACCATCAGCGCCAGGTCGCCGTCGGGGCGGGTGCAGCCGGCCAGCGCCGGCAGCACCAGCCGCAGCGAGATGAACGACAGGTCCGCCACGGTGAGGTCGACCGGGCCGCCGACCGCCTCCGGCGTGAGCGTACGGACGTTGGTCCGCTCGAACACCCGCACCCGCTCGTCCGTCCGCAGCGACCAGGCGAGCTGCCCGTAGCCGACATCGACCGCGACCACCTCGGCCGCGCCGGCGCGCAGCAGGACGTCGGTGAACCCGCCGGTCGACGCGCCGGCGTCGAGGCAACGCCGACCGGCGACCGGCAACCCGCCGAACGCGGCCAGCGCGCCGGCCAGCTTGTGACCGCCCCGGGAGACGTACTCCGAGGTGGGGTCCTCGCCGGTGACCAGCAGCGCGTCGGCGGGGTCGACCATCGCGGCCGCCTTGCGGGCCGGCACACCGCGCAGCTGGACCCGGCCGGCCTCCACCAGCGCGGCGGCCTGCTCACGGGAGCGGGCCAGGCCGCGGCGGACGAGTTCGGCGTCCAGCCGGTTGCGACGTGCCATGGGGGTTCTCCGGTCTCAGGCCTGGTCGATGGTCGCGAGGGTCTCGCGCAGCGTCTCGTACGCCGCCTCGTACTGGGCGATCTGGTCGGCCGGGGCCAGCGACGCCGCGTTGACCATCGCCCGCACGGCCGCGTCGACCGCCGGGTGCCCCTCCTCCGCCAGGTCCCCGTCAGCGAGCGGCGGGGCCGGACGCACACCGGGCGGCGGCCCGGGCCGGGACGCCAGGACACCGCCCGGTGGCGGGCCAGGCCGGTGCGCCTGCGGACCGCCGGACGGTGGCGGGCCGGGCCGTGATGCCTGCGGGCCGCCGGGTGCCGGGACGGGACGGGACGCCTGCGGGCCGCCGGGCGGCGGGCCGGGCCGGGCCCCGGGCGGACCCGGGTGGATGGGGCCGGTCACGACCGGTTCCGGGAGGTGGTCGGCCGGCTCACGCGGCACCGCCCGGCGGCTGCTTGCGGGCCACCTTCTTCGGCGGCCGGGCCGGCTCGGCCTCGCCCCCGGTCGGGCTGAGCGCCGCCGGCGACCTGCGCGCCACGGCCTTGCCGGGCTCGGCCTTCTTGGCGACGGCCTTCTTGGCCACCGCCTTCTTGGCCACGACCTTCTTGGCGACCGCCTTCTTCACCGCCGCCTTCTTCGCGGGCGGCTCGGAGACCGGGGCGGAGAGCGAACCGGTGGACGGCACCGGACCGGGGGCCGGCGGGGCGGACGGGTCCGTGGCCGGGCGAAAACCGGTCTGCGCGGGGGTGACCGGCGCGGGGGCGGACGGTGGGCCCACCGGCGCCCCGGCGGCCGGACCGCCCGTCGGCGCGGCGGCCTCGGCCGCGCCGAGACCGATGGCCCGGGCCTCCCGCAGCTGCCGCTCCAGCTCGTGCACGCGACGGGTCAGCTCGCCGACCTCTTCGGCGGTGGCCAGCCCGACCGCGCCGAGCGCACGGTCGACCTCGAACCGGACGAGCTTGGTCAGGGCTTCCCGGTTAGCCATGCCGGTGGAGACGAGTTCCTCGCCGAGCGCCTGGAGCTGGGCGGCGGTCGCGCCGCCCGAACCGGCGAGCCGGCGCACCGCGTCCTGGGCCTTCTTCCGGGGCGCCTCCGTCAGGCCCATGGCCAGCTCGAGGTAGGCGCGCCACGCGTCCTGCATGCCTGAGTCCTTCCACGGGGCAGGGGTGTGCAGGTGTCACGCTACCGGGCCCTCGGGACCGCCCTGTGCGGTACGGTGCCGGGGACGGCGTGGCGTACGGCGAGGAGGCGACGGGTGGCCAGCGTGGACGAGTGTCGGCAGGCGTTGCAGCAGCTCGCCGCTCGGTTGGACAGCAACGCCGAGACCGTCCGGGAGCGGATCGACCTGGACCGGACGCTCGCCTGCCGGATCACCGACCTGGACACCGCGTTCCACGGCCGGCTGGCCGACGGCCGGCTGGTCGACCTGACCGACGGCGACGACCCGAAGGCCAAGATCGCGCTGAGCACCAGCAGCGACGACCTGCTCGCGCTCGTCCGAGGCGACCTCGACATCGCCCGCGCTGTGGCCTCCCGGCGAGTGTCGATCAAGGCCAACCCGTTCGACCTGATGAAGCTGCGCAAGCTGCTCTGACCGACGGCCCCGCGCCCGGTGGCCCCCGGCGCGGCGAGCCTGACCGCGACGGCCCGGGGCGCGGCGAGCCTGACCCGACGGCCCTCCGGCGCGGCGAGTCTGACCCCGTGATGTGCCACCCGGCGTGGGTGGGTGCGGAGCCGGCCAGCCGCCGACGCGATAGTCACCCAGCCGGGAAGCCGGGCCGCGGTCAGTCGGGGAGGCCGAGCGCGGTCAGCGCCCGGGTGGCCTCCGGAGATCCGGCGCGGACCGGTGGGACCGCCGACGCCGACCAGGCCGCCGCGCAGAGCGCCGCCAGCGCGTCCAGCGGCCGTCCGGCGCCGCTCAGCTCCAAGCGGTCGTCCCGCGCGGTGACCGACCAGCCGCCGGCGTCCGTCGTGCCCGGCACCCGGACCACCGCCGCCGGGTCGAAGAGCCCCGCCAGGTCGTGTGCGACGTACGTGGGCCGACGCGCCGGCTCGGCGGCGAGCAGTTCGGGTACGTCGCTGACGCCGGTGAGCACGAGCAGGCTGTCCAACCCGGCCCGCCGCGCGCCCTCGATGTCGGTGTCCAGCCGGTCGCCGACCACCAGCGTCCGGCCTCCGTCGACGCGGCGCGCGGCGGTGGCGAACAGTCCCGGCTCCGGCTTGCCCACCACGACGTCCGGCTCCCGGTCGAGCGCCGTACGCAGCACGGCCACCAGCGATCCGTTGCCGGGCAGCGGCCCCCGCCCGCTGGGGAGGGTGCGGTCGGTGTTGGTGGCGATCCAGGTGGCGCCGCCGCGCACCGCCACCGTCGCCTCGGCCAGGTCGGTCCAGCCGACCTGCGGCCCGTACCCCTGCACCACCGCCCGGGGCGACTCGTCCGCGCGGTCGACCGGGCTGAGACCCACCGCGGCGATCTCCGCGCGCAGCGCCTCGGCGCCGACCACGAGCACCGGGGCGCCGGCCGGCAGCCGGTCCCGGAGCAACTCGGCGGCGGCCGCCGCGGAGGTCAGCACCTCCTCCGGCCGGGCCGGCACGCCCATCCCGGTGAGCAGGTCGGCGACCTGGCTGGACCGACGCGACGCGTTGTTCGTCGCGTACGCGACGGCCCGCCCCTCGGCGTGCAGCCGGCCGACCGCCTCGACCGCGCCGGGGATCGGCCGGTCGATCAGGTAGATGACGCCGTCCAGGTCGAAGACGACCTGCGCGTACCCGTCGACCAGCCGCGCCCCGGCGTCTCCGGTCACCGGGCGACCGGGCCCGTCTCGTCGTGGCCCGCGGGAGCCTCGGCGCCGGCACGAACGGCCAGGTCGGGATCGTCCGCCCCGCCGCTGCCGACGGCGTCGTCCCGGGTCACCGTCGCGAGGTCGGCGTCGTCGTCATCCGTCGCGTCGGTGTCGTCGTCGGGCACGTCGGCGTCGTCAACCGCCGCGTCGCCGTCGGCCGCCGTCTCGTCGAGCTCGGCCGCCGCCTCGGGGAGCACCTCGGCGGGCACGTCCGGCTCACGCTCGCCGGCGTCGTCGTCGCCGACGAGGTCGGTGTCCGGCCGGGCCGGCACAGCACCGGGCGCGCCGGGGCCGGCGGCGATCTCCTCCGCCGACTCCTCGTCCTCCTCGTCGCCCTCGATGATCACCCCGTCGAGCTCGAGCAGCCGCTCGGCCGCATCGGTGTCGCCCTCGGCGTCCACCTCCGCGGCGCGGGAGAACCACTCGCGGGCCTCCTCGCGCCGGCCGACCGCGAGCAGCGCGTCGGCGTACGCGTACCGCAGCCGGGCGGTCCACGCCTCGGTCGCGTCGCTGGTCAGCTCGCGCACCTGGAGCATGGCGACCGCGGCGTCCTTCTGGCCGAGGTCTCCACGCGCGCCGGCGGCGACGATCAGCAGCTCGATGGCGGTTGCCGGGTCGAGCGCGTCCCGGTCGGCACCACGGAACAGGTCGATGGCCCGCTCCGGTCGGCCGAGCGCCCGCTCGCAGTCCGCCAGCACCGCCAGGTGGCTCTGCAGCCCGGTCATCCGGTGGTACGTACGCAGCTCGGCGATCGCGGTCTGCCACTCCCCGGCGTGGTACGCGGCCAGGCCAACCGCCTCCCGGACCGCGGCGATGCGGGACGCCAGCCGACGGGCGGCCAGCGCGTGCGCCAGCGCCTCGGCGGGGTCGTCGTCGATCAGCTGACCGGTCGCGACCAGGTGCCGGGCGACGTTCTCCGCGACCGGCTTGGCCAGCGACAGCAGTTCGGCGCGGACGTCCTTGTCCAGGTCGGTCGCGACGATGTCGTCGGGCAGCGCGGGCGCCTCGACGCGCTCGCCCGCCCGCTCCGGACGCGGCCCGCGCTCGTCACGCCGCGCCGCGCCGTCACGGTCTCCGCCCCGGTAGCCACCGTCACGGTCCCCGCCGCGGAACCCACCTTCACGGCGGTCGCCGCCGCGGAAGCCACCCTCGCGGTCGCCACCACGGAAGCCACCCTCGCGGCGCTCGCCACCACGGAAACCGCCCTCACGACGGTCGCCACCGCGGTAGCCACCCTCGCGACGGTCGCCACCGCGGTAGCCACCCTCGCGGCGCTCGCCACCACGAGAGCCCTGCTCGCGGTCACCGCCGCGGAAGCCACCCTCGCGACGGTCACCACCGCGGGAGTCACCCTCACGACGGTCGCCGCCGCGGAAGCCACCCTCGCGGCGCTCGCCACCACGGAAGCCCCCCTCGCGGCGCTCGCCACCACGGAATCCCCCCTCACGACGCTCGCCACCACGGAAGCCCCCCTCGCGGTCACCACCCCGGAAGCCACCCTCACGACGCTCGCCACCACGGAAGCCCCCCTCGCGGTCACCACCGCGGAAGCCACCCTCACGACGCTCGCCACCCCGGAAGCCAGTCCGGTCGCCGCCGCGGAAGTCCGCGTCACGGTCGGCCGGTCGGAAGCCACCCTGCCGGTCGCCGGCGCGGAACCCGCCCTCGCGGTCACCGCCGCGGTAGCCGCGTTCGCGGTCACCACCGCGGAACCCGCCGGGACGGTCTCCGCCACGGGAGCCCTGGTCGCGGTCACCACCGCGGAAACCACCCTCGCGACGGTCACCGCCCCGGAAGCCCTGCTCCCGGTCACCACCGCGGAAACCACCCTCGCGACGGTCACCACCGCGGAAGCCCTGCTCGCGGTCACCGCCGCGGAAGCCACCCTCGCGACGATCGCCACCACGGAAGCCCTGCTCCCGGTCACCGCCACGGAAGCCACCCTCACGACGGTCACCACCGCGGAACCCGCCGGGACGGTCTCCGCCACGGGAGCCCTGGTCGCGGTCACCACCGCGGAAACCACCCTCGCGACGGTCACCGCCCCGGAAGCCCTGCTCCCGGTCACCGCCACGGAAGCCACCCTCACGACGGTCACCACCGCGGAACCCGCCGGGACGGTCTCCGCCACGGGAGCCCTGGTCGCGGTCACCACCGCGGAAACCACCCTCGCGACGGTCACCGCCCCGGAAGCCCTGCTCCCGGTCACCGCCCCGGAAGCCCTGCTCGCGGTCACCGCCGCGGAAACCACCCTCGCGACGGTCACCGCCCCGGAAGCCGCCCTGCCGGTCCCCGCCTCGGGTACCGCCGTCGCGGTCACCGCCACGGAAGCCGCCCTCACGGCGCTCGCCACCCCGGAAGCCACCCTCGCGGTCGCCGCGCGGGCCGCCGCGGTTGTCCCGGTCGCCGCGGTACGGCGGCCGGTCACGGTCGTCCCGCCGCGGCGCGCGGTCGCGCTCGCCCGACCGGTCGCTGCGGTCGTCGTAACGACGGGGGCGGTCTCCGCCCTGCGGTCCTGAACTCACGGGGTACATCCTTCCTGATTGCGCCGGTGGTGGCGCGGCGCTACGCAGTCGAGGGCCGACCCGGATGGGGCGGCCCTCGACTGGAAGATTGTCCGGCGGTGTCCTACTCTCCCACACCCTCCCGAGTGCAGTACCATCGGCGCTGGAGGGCTTAGCTTCCGGGTTCGGAATGTGACCGGGCGTTTCCCCTCCGCCATGACCGCCGTAACTCTATCGACATATCAAACAACACCCAACGGGTCTGTTGTTCGTTTGTCGGGAGTTGCACAGTGGACGCGTAGCAGCTTAGTAGTCAAGTCCTCGGCCTATTAGTACCGGTCAACTGAACCCGTTACCGGGCTTACATTTCCGGCCTATCAACCCAGTCGTCTAGCTGGGGGCCTTACCCCACAATGTGGGTGGGATACCTCATCTTGAAGCGAGCTTCCCGCTTAGATGCTTTCAGCGGTTATCCCTTCCGAACGTAGCTAACCAGCCGTGCCCCTGGCGGGACAACTGGCACACCAGAGGTTCGTCCGTCCCGGTCCTCTCGTACTAGGGACAGCCCTTCTCAAGTATCCTACGCGCACGGCGGATAGGGACCGAACTGTCTCACGACGTTCTAAACCCAGCTCGCGTACCGCTTTAATGGGCGAACAGCCCAACCCTTGGGACCTGCTACAGCCCCAGGATGCGACGAGCCGACATCGAGGTGCCAAACCATCCCGTCGATATGGACTCTTGGGGAAGATCAGCCTGTTATCCCCGGGGTACCTTTTATCCGTTGAGCGACACCGCTTCCACACGCAAGTGCCGGATCACTAGTCCCGACTTTCGTCCCTGCTCGACCTGTCAGTCTCACAGTCAAGCTCCCTTGTGTACTTGCACTCAACACCTGATTGCCAACCAGGCTGAGGGAACCTTTGGGCGCCTCCGTTACCTTTTAGGAGGCAACCGCCCCAGTTAAACTACCCACCAGACACTGTCCCTGAACCGGATAACGGTCCGAAGTTAGATACCCAAATCAACCAGAGTGGTATTTCAAGATTGCCTCCACCCATACTGGCGTATGGACTTCACCGGCTCCCACCTATCCTACACAAGCTAATTCGGATACCAATGTCAAGCTATAGTAAAGGTCCCGGGGTCTTTCCGTCCTGCCGCGCGTAACGAGCATCTTTACTCGTAATGCAATTTCGCCGGGCCTGTGGTTGAGACAGTGGGGAAGTCGTTACGCCATTCGTGCAGGTCGGAACTTACCCGACAAGGAATTTCGCTACCTTAGGATGGTTATAGTTACCACCGCCGTTTACTGGCGCTTAAGTTCTCCGCTTCGCCCCCGAAAGAGCTAACAGGTCCCCTTAACGTTCCAGCACCGGGCAGGCGTCAGTCCATATACATCGAATTACTTCTTCGCATGGACCTGTGTTTTTAGTAAACAGTCGCTTCCCCCTGCTCTCTGCGGCCATACAACGCTCCACCCGCGCGGGGCTTCACGTCTCCGGCCCCCCTTCTCCCTAAGTTACGGGGGCAATTTGCCGAGTTCCTTAACCACAGTTCGCCCGATCGCCTCGGTATTCTCTACCTGACCACCTGTGTCGGTTTGGGGTACGGGCCGCTCGGAACTCGCTAGAGGCTTTTCTCGACAGCATAGGATCACTGACTTCACCTGAATCGGCTCGGCATCACGTCTCAGCCTTCATGTGCCACGGATTTGCCTATGACACGGCCTACACGCTTACCCCGGCACAACCACCGGCCGGGCTCAGCTACCTTCCTGCGTCACCCCATCGCTTGACTACTACCCGCCAGGTTCCCACGCTCCCCACCATTGACCCGAAGGTCGCCGGCAGTTCGGGTGGTTAGCACAACGAGGTTCATCAGGGTCGCTCCTTCGCGGGTACGGGAATATCAACCCGTTGTCCATCGACTACGCCTCTCGGCCTCGCCTTAGGTCCCGACTCACCCAGGGCGGATTAGCCTGGCCCTGGAACCCTTGGTCATCCGGCGGAAGGGTTTCTCACCCTTCTTTCGCTACTCATGCCTGCATTCTCACTCGTGCCGCGTCCACAACTGGGTCACCCCGCTGCTTCACCCCCGGCACGACGCTCCCCTACCCATCCACACACCTGCACAAGGAATCACGTCCAAGCGAGGTAAAAATGTGAATGCCACAGCTTCGGCGGTGTGCTTGAGCCCCGCTACATTGTCGGCGCGGAACCACTTGACCAGTGAGCTATTACGCACTCTTTAAAGGGTGGCTGCTTCTAAGCCAACCTCCTGGTTGTCTATGCGACCCCACATCCTTTTCCACTTAGCACACGCTTAGGGGCCTTAGCTGGTGATCTGGGCTGTTTCCCTCTCGACTACGAAGCTTATCCCCCGCAGTC